>NZ_JBBKVV010000057.1:0-20928 GCF_037968635.1 Phenylobacterium sp. | reverse complement strand
CCCTATCCCTTTACCCCCTTCGCCCCCTTCCGCATCGATCAGTCTGATACCGAGCAGATAGTGGTAACCGTTCGACTTCCTCACCTCGACGTTCCGGCGACCCAAAGCCGCGCGAAGTTGCACTGCCGTTTTTGGAACGGCGGTGATCTCCGCACAGTGCTCAACATACAGCGTGTAGAGGAGCGGCGAGTGTATGCGGTCGTCATCATCTAACGTGACGACAAGGCGTCTAGTAATGAAGTCCTCAATAGAGTCTGCCCCGAAGAGCAATTTGGCGTCCGAAATCATCTGCGCCGACTGAGGAAAGCGTTCGACACCTTCCCAATGACGACGAAGAGCCCGCTCAGCGGCGTCGAGACACATCCGGAGAAGTTCTGGCAATGCGTGACGCAACTTCTCAACAAGGAACGGGTCTCGGCGGTCTTCCGGTACGATATTGGGTGTACGGATCATCATGATGCGGCGTTCGAGTGCTACGGTGGCCTTGCCCAGCCTCGGGATTTCGTTTGTCGCCACGATGTGGAGCGCCTGGGGCTTCAGCGTGGACCCATTGCCGCCAACGCGACGCGCATTCATTTCATCGCCGCCGATTGCAGCCTTCAGCCACTTCAGTTCGTTCTTAGAAAGGCTGTCGAGCTCGGATAGCGAGTTCAGCCGAGAGCCATCAAGGGCAGCTCGCCCGTAGTCCGTCGTAAGTTCGTCAGGGGAAACGCTTGTTCTCTGACTTGTCGGAAACAGTCCGCCGATCAGGTTGATCAGAACGCTCTTACCGTTTGCTCCCTCTCCCAAGAGCATCAACATCATCTGTGCGCGTGCGCCTTCACCCAGGAGCGCAAAGCCGACGAGTTCAAAGAGCCGTTCGCGCGCTATTGGATCGGGAATGGTCTCTTCGAGAAACTGATTGAGGTCGTCTTTCGCCCCTTCGCCGTATTGGTACGTGACCGGAGCTGCGACCAGGGTGCGGAAGCGGGATGAATGCCGTTCGACTTTGATCGGATCGTCCCTGTCTTCAAGGTCCAGGACGATGGTGACATCGATACACGTGTAGGCCTTCCGACCGACATCGAAGAACGACCGCGCTACATATGCGCGGCTCTTCATCCCACTAAGAAGCCTGCTGACCGTGCCGCCGCGTTTGTGGATGAGGTCGAGAGCTAAGTCCTGGATTTCGAGATCGGCAACGCGCGCAAAGACGCCGCGTTCGGAATTGAAACACCGAAATTCACCTTCGCAGTAAACGAGCTGTCGCCCATGCTCCTTGAACGCTTCCATCAGCGCCGTTGATAGACCTGCATAGTCGTCGTGATCTATCCCAGCAGTCCGGTCGGTGAACAGCCGTTTGATGCGAGTCAGGTCATCGGGGCTCAGTTCCCGATCACAGTCCATGACAGGAGGACGTGTTCAGGCGGCTGCGGCTGTCCAGCCAGGTCTTGAGATCACCAGCCCGGTAGGCGGCCCTGCGGCCCACCCGCACGTAGCGAGGCCCCCCGCCTATGACGGCCAGCTTGGCGAGGGTCTGAGACGCCACGGGGACGTACAGCGGCACGTCGCGGCGGGTAATCAGGGTTTCGGGGTCTGAGGGCAGGGGGCGCAGCTCGCCGGGGCTTTGGGTATCCATCGGAATCCACCTCCATGTGGGGACATCTGACGGACGTTTTGGCCTGCCCTATCGGGGAGGGGGAGGCGGCAAATCTCCATTTAAGTCGTGCCAAATCTCGTCGCGAGTTTCGTCGTGACAGAACTTCAAAGCGGCAATGGCTTCGTTCAGGTCACCATCTAGGACCGATGCATAGAAGTGATCGCGGAGATCGGTTTTGCGAAAGCGTTCGTAGCTCCGTTTGAAGCTTGCGAGGGACGATCCACCCTGAAGGGTAACGCCGTGAGCATCGTAGGCCGCGCGCAGCGCTCCCGTGATGGTCACGCCTGCGGCGCGATGATCATTGACGGCAAAGAGCGCCGCACGTTTCCATGGCGCTGGCGGCTTTGTGCCAATTCGAATGTCGGTGATGATCGGTGGGCCTGACGCACGACCAACCGCGTCGCCGTACCGCTGAACGATCCGGCGATGCAGTTCATCATCTGACGGAAGGTCGTCAGGCGTCATCGCGACCGCTTTTGCGCGCCGGGTTTGAGGTCGTCGTTCGCGGGTTTGGGCTTGGGTGTCTTCGCCTTGCCCTGAATTGCGGTTCCGATGGCTTCGGTCGCCAGCCTCAAAGCGGCGTCTGACAAGTGGGCATATCGCTGCGTCGTCTTTGCATTTGTGTGGCCCAATAGCCTGCCGATGATCGGGAGGCTAAGGCCGCTCGCGGCTGCAAAGCTCGCGAACGTATGCCGGAGGTCATGTAACCGCACGCCTTCTAGGCCGGCTGCCTTCGATACGGCGGCCCACGGTCGTTTCAGATCGTGCCTTGGGTGCTTCGGATCATCGCCAGGGATCACGTAGGTTCCCACCTGCTTAAGGTCTCTCAGGATCGTCGCGGCCGCATCGTTGAGCATGATCGGCTTACGCCCAGTCTTGGAGTCCGAAAGGAAAAGCGTTCCGCGTTCGAGATCGACTTCGGACCAACGCAGATGCAGGATTTCGCGAAGCCGAGCGCCCGTGTAGATCAAGAGCCGGAGAGCTGCGGCGGCATGGGGGCTTAGCTTCGTTCGACGGTCGTCAGGGTTCGTTGGCAAATGTTTCGCGCCGCCCTGATCGTCCTGGGTTTCCCACGCCAGCCCTTCGTCCTCGGCAACTTGGATCACTTCCAACAGCCTCTCGACCTCTTTCGTCCCGAGATAGCGTTCGCGACCGTGCTCCGGATATCGATCAATTCCCTTCGCCGGGTTGTAGCCCTCCGGAACGAAGCCGAGTTTCGCGCCGACGCCATACATGGAGCCAACGACGGCGAGCATCCGGTTGGCCTGAAAGGGCGTCTCTGCACAGTCCGCGTGTAGCTGTGCGAGGTCGGCGCGCGTGAGTCCATCCACCTTTGCCTTGCCGAATCTTGGCAGGACTATCCGATTGAGAATGTCCGAATAGAGCGCGGCGGTCGTGGCTTTTCGCTTCGCCTCCACGTGCGCCTGAAGGAAGCGATCGGCCAACTCCTGAACTGTGATGGTGGCGCGGCGCGTGTTCCGATCCGTTGCGGGATCGGCTCCCAATCGGACGTTAGCCAGGTAGACCTGTGCCGCGCTCCTCGCCTCTTCAACGGTTAGGGTTCCGAAACGACCGATTGTGTAGCGCTTCTTCGCGGCGGTTCGCCCACCGTCGCCGGGGCGATAGACGACGAAAAAGGTCTTCACGCCGTTTGGTGTGATCCGGACGCCAAATCCCTTCAGCTTCGTGTCGAATAGGTCGTAGCGCTGGGGTCTCACCGTCGCATCAGCGACCGCTGTCTTCGTGAGATGGCTCGTCGGCATTGGCTCTCATTCCCTTTTCGGGGTTCCACCGGGGTTCCACCAATCTGGAAGAGCGCGGAATCGCCGTCAAGTCAGAGGCAGAGAAAAACCATGAACTACAGTAGGTTAGGAAGAGTCCGGAACTAGCCGAAACTGGTGGAAATGGTTCGGACTAGAACTACGAATCTGAGGGTCGGACGTTCGAATCGTTCCGGGCGCGCCAATTTCTTCTCGCTTTTTCAAATACATCTGCTGGCCGTCGTCGGCGGATGTTCGGACTGCATCGCTACTGCAACCAACCTGCAACCATCAAGCGGCCTTCGCAGATGGTTCTGAGCTCCGTGGCGCTAAGGTAGAAAATATCGAGGTGCGCTGCTCGGAGAGGCGACAGCCGCCGAAGCGCCGGGGGCGGTTCAGCCATCAAGTACGAGGCGCCGCAGGCGATCCCAATGGTGTTTGCGCGTCGTCGGACAGGACCGGCGATTGAGGGGGTCGTCGAGGTTGGGGGCCATGGTCTTGTCGAACAGCCGTGCCCTGCCGACATCGCATCACCTCGTCCGCCACGAGTCGCTCCAACCGCCAGCTTTGGATGCTATCGGCATCGGCAGAGTTGAACCGCGCATGGACGTCAGTCACGACAGTGGCTCCGGGTCGAACATCTACACCGGCCGCGCGGGGGCCCAACACTGCTCAAGTCGGCGGTGAGGGACCGAACCCTTCCCCTATCGATTAGTCTCGGCCGCTCGGATACTGGCCCTTCACAGAGCGCTGGCGCCTTCAGGTACCGGCTTTCGATCCGACAGGATAAGCAACAGGCCGAGCCGGCCCGCAAGTCGCGGGACCCTGCGCGACGTCATCAGCACCACTAGCCAACCCGCACCCTCAAGCGCGTTGGCGGTCACGTGCATCATCAGGGTCGATGGGGCCAAGTCCGTATCCGCGAAGTCCCCCTGCCAGACCGAATTCGCGGAGTAGAGGAACGTCAAGGACCGGCCACAGGAAAGTCCAACGCCACTTCATATTCATTCTCCGCGACTCAAGTTTGCGCCGCGGCGCGGGCGCCGCGTTCGAGGGTCAAGCCGATCAGCACCTGTGCCGCAACTCCTGCCGATCCCCACCACAGGAAGCCGGGCGGCAAGGGCATATCGAGCGGCCAGGTGGTGAGGACGTCGAACAGCAGCATCCCCGCCAGCGGATAGGCCAGCTTCGACCAGGCCGCAGCTTGGCTCGTGAAGGACACCCCAAGCACCACGGCCCATCCGATTGCGGAGAGGCCGTTGCCGACCGCCTCCATCCGCACCATCGGGAGCGCCAATCCAACATGATCGAAGTCGCCCAGCGCGATGTTGCGAACCGTCGCGACGTAGTTGACGACGAGCGCCGCCGCGGCGATCTGGCAGGCGCGATAGGCGATGCTGGGTTTCATGGTCTCCCCCTTGGTTTGCGTCACACTAGGCGCGGCATCGATGAGCGCAGCGATCATCGAGGACGCCATCGTGGTGAGCTGCGGATCGGCGCTCGCCATCAGGTGTTGGGGCGAGCCTTGTCGTTCCTGACGATCGCGTAGGTCGAAACGTCGAGCACTGCGAACGCCTCAACACTTGCGCGGAATGCATCACGCTGCCCGCCCCGCCACCCGTGCCGGCGAACCGTCGCGCGGCATGCCAGTAGAAAATCCCTTGCCCGGCGCCGTTCCCGGCAGTCCCCGCCGAGTCGGCGCACGGTTCAACAGGATCATTACGTCAGAGAAGTTGGTCCATCGACCTATTGAAATGACAACTACCCGGAAATCATCCCCATAACGCCCATCTGTCAACGACCGGTCTTTACTTTTTAGGTCGTATGACACATTTACACCATCGCGCAGAAATTGGGAGCGCAGGGTCCACGGGGAGACAGTGGCGATGAAACATACGAGAGTTCGGCTCAGGCTGATCGCGATGGGGGGAGCGCTGAGCGCGTTCGCGGGCGCGGCCGCAGCACAAGAAGCCACCGGCCAGCTAGAGGAGGTGGTGATAACCGCGCAGCACCGCAGCGAGAGCCTGCAGAAGACGCCGCTGGCGGTAACCGCCATGACGGCCGAGGCGTTGGATACTGGCGCGATCACCGAGCTTTCCGAACTTTCGGGCACGATTCCCGGCCTCTATCTGTCGGCCTATTCGACCTTGTCGCCGCAGGTCTTCATTCGCGGCATTGGCTCCAATGACGACGGCATCACCTCGGAGGGCGCGGTGGGCGTCTATCTCGATGGCGTCTATATGGGGCGCGCGTCCTCGGCGATGTTCGACCTCTTCGACCTGGACCGTATCGAGGTGCTTCGCGGTCCGCAGGGGACGCTTTATGGCCGCAACACCAATGGCGGGGCTGTGAAGATCGAAACCGCGCGCCCCGGTCCAAACCTCAAGGCAGGACTCGAGTTTGGCTATGGCAATTTCAACCAGCGCAGCGTGCGGGGCCTGTTAAGTGGTCCGCTGACGGACAACGCCTTCGCCAAGTTCTCGGGCAGCTACAAGGCGCGCGACGGCTGGACGCACGACTCCTCGAGCGGACGCAAGCTGAACGACGAGGACAGCCTAGGCGGCCGTGGCCAGCTGGTGCTGACGCCAACGGAAAGTCTGGAGGCCACCTTCAGCCTCGACTATCTGCGCGACCGGCCCAGCAGCAGCTTCAAGGAGGTGGTCGGCGGCACGCTCTTCGGACTCAATTCCGAGAGCTCCGATCGCTTCACGGGCGACTACGACTTCGAGAACGCAGCGATTCGTCGCGACATGGTGGGTGGATCGGCCACCCTCGATTGGGATGCGGGCTTTGCGCATCTGGTCTCCGTCTCTGGGTACCGGAAAACCAAGATCCGCTATACCGAAGACTACGACTCCACGCCGTTTCCGGTGGTGCATCTGGACGTCGCTCAGGACACCAAACAACTCACCCAGGAGCTCCGCTTGGTATCGACACCGGGCGAGTCACCGCTGGAGTGGATCGCGGGGGTCTACCTGTTGACGGATGAGGGGCGCAGCCACGACCAGTTCCTGCTTCCCTTCTTCGAGCTGCCGGACGAGGTCACCCACGCCAGGACCCGCACCAACAGCTTCGCGGCCTTCGGCGAGCTCAGTTACCGGCTCACCGAGCAACTGAAACTGACCGCCGGTGCGCGCTACACCGATGAGACCAAAAAGCTTTCCCTGCAGAGGACCTTCCGGCCTCAGGACGGCGCGCCGGCCATCAATTTCGTGCCACTGGCCACGGCCAAGACCTCGTTCGACAACTTCTCGCCGCGCGTCGTCATCGAGTACCAGGCGAGCTCTGACGTGCTGGCCTATGCCAGCCTCACCAAGGGCTTCAAGAGCGGAGGCTTCAACAACTTTCCCGCCGATCCCGTCGCGGCGCGCACATTCTTCCGACCTGAGGAGATCACCGCCTACGAGGTCGGGTTGAAGGCCACGACCTGGAACGGGCGTCTGCGCGCCAACATCGCCGCCTTCACCTACGATTACACCAACCTGCAGGTGTTCGCGCCCATCGACACCGGCGGCGGGGTGCCCGTGGTTCAGGTCACCAACGCCGCGAAAGCCAAGGTGACCGGCGCGGAACTGGAGCTGACGGCCCGGCCCATTCCATCTGTCGATCTGCAGCTGAACTACGCCTACCTCGACGCAACCTACGACCGCTTCCTCTTCGGCGGCCTGGACCTGTCGGGCAATCGCCTGAGCCGCGCCCCGCGCAACACCCTTTCCCTCAACGCGGACTGGCGTCACGAGCTTGAGCGCGGGACGGTCCGATTGCACGGGAACTATGTCTACAGCAGCAATGTATTCTTCACGCCGTTCAACGATCCCGATCTGTCGACGGGATCATATGGTCTCGTCAACGCGTCGGCGGCGTACGAGTCCCATGACGGGCGGTGGACGATCACGGCCTACGGCAAGAATCTGACGGACAAGGCCTATCTGGCGCACGGCATCGACACGCTGGCGACCGCCTTTGACCTGAAGATCGCTGAGATAGGACCCCCTCGCCAATTTGGCGTCAGCTTCGCTTGGCGTTACTGAGGGTCCGCGGAGGAGCCGCTCCCCCGGCTCCTCCGTATCCATGTTGCAACCGGAAACACTGCATGCGCCAGCCGAAGCGAGTATCCGACGCACCTCGGCCGGGCCGGCCGGGGACGGCTGTGCGGGCGAAGGGACAGCAACGCGTCCAGGAGATCCTCGACGCGGCTGTGAGCGTCATCATCGACGACGGCTATTCCGGCTTCACCCTGCGGCGGATCGCCGAACTGACCGAGATTTCCCTCAGCAACCTGCAGTACTACTTCCCGAGTAAGGAAGCCCTCCTGCAAGCGATGATGGTCCGTGAGTTCGACCGTAGCACGGCTGAGCTTGACGCCTTGATCGAGAGGCCAGCCGCGAAGCCTAAGACGCGCTTTCTGCAGGCCATCGACTACGTGCTGAGGGACCAGGAGACGGAGGCGCGCTGCGCCTTGTTCTGGGAACTCTGGGCCATGTCCGTGCGCGAGCCGACGGTCTCACCGGTCATGGACACCTTCTATGACCAGTTCATGCGCCGGGTGACGGAGTTGATCCTGGACCTTAGCCCCACGATCGGACGCGCCGTGGCCCAACGGCGCGCCGGATTGATCGTCTCGCTGCTGGAGGGCGCCTCACTGCTGCGCGGAGCCGGCAAGCCGCGGCGAACCACCCTGGCCGGATTTGAGAAAGAGATCCGCGAGACCTGCCTCGTGCTAGCCAGCGCCTGATCTAGGTCGTCGCGGTCTCGCCAAGCGCCGCTACGATCAATCTCGTGAGCGCATCCACCGCCTGCAATCGCGACAACCGCCCCGCCGCCGCGTCCTGCGACAGAGCATCGGCCGCGCCCAGCAGTCCTACGAACAGCCCCTTGTCGAGCCGGACGGATGAGCCCGCAAAGGGCGTCAGAGCGCTGCGGTACTGGGCGGCGTAGCCCTGGCGCAAGGCCTGACGGAAGCCTTCCATCTCCTCGGTTCCCGAAAGCGCTGCGGCGACGGCTCCGAACTCGGGGCCGCTGGACAGGACACAATCCACGTGCGCCGCGGCGAGGATGCGGGCCGCGTCATCGAGCGTCCGCGCCTGGGTCTGCAAGGCCATGCCCACAGCCTCGGCCTGGCGCTGCTCGTATTGTTGGTAGAGCGCAATGAGCAGACCCGCGCGTGTCCCGAAGTGACCATAGGCGATCGGTTTGGTCACCCCGGCCCGCTCCGCCAGGGTGGCGAGCGTCAAAGCATCGGTGCCCTCCGACCGGATGATAGCCGCAGCCGTGTGCAGCAGTTGCGCGCGGCGCTGATCCTTCGGCAGCCGTCTTGAGGGCGACACCAGTTCCTCCCATAAAATGTGTCAACTGACCTAAATAGTTGACGTGGATCGATCCATATGTTTCCTACGATCCGTAACCTACCAAACGTAATATGTACACCGAGGACGAAGATGGACGAACAAGCGATGTGCGTCGCGCCGGCCTCCGCCGCTGATATCTTGAGGTTCGCGCCCCTTGTCCCCGACCTCATTCGCGCCACAGGTCCAGTCAGCTACGACTACCAGTTCGGGACGGATGGCCGATTGTTCGAGGCCCTGATCCTGGCTTCCTGGCGTACGCGGGACACGCTCTTTTCGGCTTCCGTCGCAACGCTGGCTACGGACGGCTCGGAGCTGCTGGGACTGGAAATCGGCTTCGATGGGCCCGACTTCCAGATCTTCCAACAGAACCTCGCCAAGGTGATCTCGGACCTCGTCGCAAGCGGAGATGTGGATGCGACGGCGACGGCCGGCCTCGCCACGCGAGCCCGCAAGGCGCGTTATCTCAACGCCCATCTGCCGCGCAGCGTCTATTACCTGCACGCGCTCTCGGTTCAACCGAGGCATCGCGGACGTGGCGTCGGGGCGCGACTCCTGACGGCGGCGATCGAGCGGGCCCGCGCCCGCGGACGGCGCGAGCTTCAGCTCGACGTCCTATCCGACAACCCCGCCGTGAAGTTCTACCGGGCCATGGGCTTGCGCACGGTCGTAGAGACCGTCTCGCCCGAGCTGACCCGAGATCACGGCTTTCCCAGCGAACTTCGCATGGCGCTCGCGCTCTGACCTCCCCGACGAAAGGACTCCCATGACCCTGCGCATCCTCATTGCCGGCGGCTACGGCTTGGTTGGCGGCCACATCGCTCGCCATATCCGCGCGGCGGGCCACGACGCCGAACTGCTTCTGGCCGGCCGCAATCCCGAGCTGGGGGAGCCTCTGGCCCAGGAACTCGGTCACGCCCGCGCCATTCGGCTCGACGTGGCCAATCCGGGACCGGCCTTGGCTGATCTGGGGGCTATCGACCTGATTATCTCGGCGTTGAAGGACCCTGCTGACGCACTGATCGACGCCGCCCTGCGCGCGGGGGTGGCTCACATCGGCATCACCAAGACCTGCGACGAACTCGGCCCGGTGCTGTTCGCCACCCGCGACGCGAGGCCTCGCCGCCCCATCGTCATGCTTGGACACTGGCAGGCGGGTGTCATGACCCTGGTCGCCATGAAGGCGGCCGAGAGCTTCGCCCACATTGAGACCGTCGAGACGGCGGCGCTCTACGACTCGCTGGACCCTATCGGGCCCATGACCGCAGGTGACAGCGAAGGCTTCTTCGGCCGCGCACTGCTGCGCCGGGCCGGAGCCTGGTTGTGGGTCGATCCAGAACCAAACGGCCGCCACGTGTCGCGCCGTGACCAGTCCGGGTTCGACGCGCTGCCGATGGGTGTGCTGGACGTGGCGAGCCTGGCTGCGATGACCGGGGCGGCGGACGTTCGCTTCGACCTTGCGGTCGGCGACTCGCTGGGGACTCAGGCGGGAGGCGTGGCTTCCCATGACATCTACATCGACATGACGGGCGTGCTCCTGTCGGGCCGCCGCGGGCGCGTGAGGACGGTCATCTCGGACCCCCGCGGCCAAGCTCAACTCACCGCCGTGGGCGTGTTGGTGATTGCCGAACGTGTGCTCGGTCTCGACGGCCGCCCTCGGGCCGAAGGTGGCCTGTGCGGGCCCGAAGCGCTGGTCTCCGCCGACCAGGCCATCTCCCGGTTCCAGGCATTCGGCGTGCGCATCGAGCACCACCCCATGGACGCCGTGGAAGCAGCGCCCGTCCTGGCGACCGCGGAGGCCTGAGTCATGCCCAAGACCATCCGCGCCCTGATCCAGTCGCCGGAGCCCGGCAAGATGGCGGTGGCTCAGGCGCCCGCCCCGATCCCCGGTCGCGGGCAGGTCCTGGTCGAGGTCAAGGTCTCGGCCGTCAACGAGATGGACGTCCAAGTGCGCGCCGGCCTGTGGGCCAAGAACGTCAAGGCCTTCCTCAAGCGCGGCCCCGTGGTCACCGGCTTCGAGTTCGCTGGAATAGCCCGCAGCGACGGTGGGCGAATCAAGGCCGGCGACCGGGTGATCGGCTATGTCAATGTGTTGTCGGGCCCCCGCACCCACGCCGGCCAGGTCTGCGTCGATGAGACTGACATCGAGGTGATCCCGCAGAGCTGGTCGCTGGATGACGCGGCCGCCCTGGTCGTGATGGGCCTCACCGCAGTCGAGATCCTGGAGAGGCTGGCGCCGGTGTCACCTGGTAAGCGGGTGCTGATCATTGGCGCAGCCGGCGGCGTGGGCGTCTACACTCTGCAGCTAGCCAAGCATCAAGGCGCGCATGTCACGGTCGTTTGCTCCGAGCGCAACGCGGCCTGGATGAAGTCCATGGGCGCTAACGCCGTGCGAGCCTACGAGACGGAGCCGAACTTCAAGACCGGTGACCTGTTCGACGTCGTGGTGGATGTTCCTTGCAAGGAATCCTTCGCGGCCAGCGCCCCTTTCCTGGCGCGCGGGGGGATGTATGTGGGGACAAACCCGCTTGCGGACCTCGGAGGCTTCGTGCGCGCGGCCTTCTCGTCTCGTCGCGCGGGCTACCTGATGATGTTGACAACGACGCCCGCCAAGCTGCGCCGGCTCATCGAGCTCGCCGCGCTCGGAGCCCTGCGCCCCGCGATAGACAGTCGCTTCCCCCTGTCTCAGGCGGATCAGGCTTTCGACCGGTTCGAGACCCGGGGAAAGCAGGGCCGGGTCCTGCTCAAGATCGAAGACTGACCTCGACGTCCGACGAAATTCTACTCGAAGCCACCACAGCCGTCCTTGGCGTGCTGGGCGAGATGGCCGTCGCCGATGTCAGCGAGGCGCCCGCGCGTCTGACTGATCTTGATCAATCCTGAGAGCCTATAATAGGTCAATTGACCCATTTACATCCTTCGACGGATGTATGATGCTGCGGCTCGGCAAGTCCAATTTTTTGGGTGGGTCGAACCTACTTTATGTGAACCGAGATAGTGGGACCAAGGGATGCTGCGCAGTCGAAACCTGACGATTTTCGCGTCCGTTATCGCACTCTGCGGTTCGGGCCTGAGCGGCGCACAGGCTGCCCCCCCGGTGCTCAACCCTCCGCTTCGCACGGAGACGTTGCCGACACAGAAGGTCGGCGAGCACTGGGTCTGGCTCCAGGATTACGCCGGAGGTCTCTACGCCCGGGCGATCCTGGTGAACGCGGAGACGGGGGACTGGCTGGGCACGGTCGATACCGGCTGGGAGGGGATTAAGCTGGATTTCCCCCGCGATCCGAAGGTCTTCTACAATCTCGGCCTCTTCATGAGCAGGGGATTTCACGGGGAGCGCGTCGACGCGCTGGAGATATTCGACCGCAAGACCCTTGGGCGCCTGGGTGAGGTGATCATCCCCCCGAAGATGATCCGCGGTTGGCCCAACCTGAACCACAGCGCGGTCACGGACGACGACCGGTTCCTGCTGGTGCAGTTCTTCACGCCGGCGTCGAGCATCGGTGTTGTCGATCTGCGCGCCCGCAAGTATGTCGGCGAAATCGAAAGCGCGGGATGCGCCCATGTGATGGCGTTGGGCGACCGCCGTTTCATGATGCTTTGCGGTGATGGCTCAGCCCTTGAGGTTCGCCTGGACGAACGGGGCAGGGAGCTCACGAGGGTTCCGCACAAGGGCCTGTTCGATCCCAACGGCGATCCTCTGCATGGAACCGGGGTCCGCCAGGGCGACGCCTGGACCCTGGTCTCACAAAAGGGCGCCATCCAAACGATCGACATCTCCTCCGGCGGATTCCGGCCGTTGCCGGTCTGGACGCCGGAGCCCGCGCCCGACGGGCCGCCCGCCGTTCCGGCGCAGATCATGCAGAACTTCGCGATCCATCGCAGCACGAACCGGCTCTACATACTCATGCACCGTGGTCCGCTTGAGCCAAAGGGCGGCGGTATCGACTATCACCGGCAGTATGGCAGCGAGGTCTGGGTCCTCGACCTGGCGAGCCACAAAGTGCTGAAGCGCCTGACCCTGCCCCGCCCGAGCGAGGCGGTGGCGATAAGCCAGGATGGGCATCCCTACCTCTACGTTTCGACCCTTGGGCTCACGGATGTCCTGGTCCTGGACCCCGATACCGGCGCTCAAATCCGCACATTGCGCGGTGGGGTCACCCCTCTCATCATGCAGCCGGTCGAGCCATCGGCATGACCCTGGACCCCTCGCTTGTGGCCGGGCTGCGCCTGGGTCTTGCTGGAATCCTTGCGATCAGCACATGGCAGAAGCTGCGCCAGGCGGGCGAGTTCCGCGCCGCCGTCGCCGGCTACCTCGGGTCCGGGCCCCTGCGGCGACTCCCGGTCGCTTTCGCATCGAACACGGTCCTGGCGGCGGAAGCGGTTGTGGCGATCTGGCTCTGTGCGCCCGGACAGTCAGGTGGCGCCTACGCGGCCGCCGGGCTGTTCGTCGGGTACGCCCTGCTCATGGCGGCTCTGCTGGTCCACGGTCGCACCGATGTGGATTGCGGCTGTTCCTGGGGCGTTTCACGCCAACCGGTGAGCCTTGGACTGGTGTTGCGCAATCTGTTGCTCGCCGCGCTGGGTTGGCTCGCCGCTGAGGCCGGCGGCGAACATCGCCTGACGATCCTTGGCGGTGCGGGGGCCATCCTGACGGCCGCTATCGTGTTGTCCTTCTACGCAATCTTCACGGCGCTGCTCGCCAACGCCTCGAACCTCAGAGAGGCACGCTCATGACCAGCGTCTTGACGGGCGTGCTCGTCGCGCAGTGGGCTGCGATTCTTGGCCTGCTTGTTGGCCTGCTGGGCTTGGCGCGCCAAATCGGCGTCCTGCACCAGCGCCTTGGACCCGCGGGCGCCCTGATGCTCAGCAAGGGCGCGAAGGTCGGCGAGGCCAGCCCGAGCTTTCGTCTTGAGAGCCTGGAGGGCGGCATGGTCCCGATTGGTGAGCCGGCCGCTGATGGCCGCAGCACCCTCCTGATGTTTGTGTCGCCGGACTGCCAAGTCTGTGGCTCGCTCCTGCCCGTTGCCAAGTCCATTGCGCGGAGTGATCCCAGCCTTCGCTTGGTGTTCGCGAGCGACGGCGACCTTGAAAAGCAGCGGCGCTTTCGCACCGAAAAGGGGTTGGACAACTACCCCTACGTGCTGTCTCGCGAACTCGGGATGGCGTTCGAGATCGGGAGACTGCCTTACGCGGTCCTGATCGCGTCCGACGGCGTCGTAGCAGCCCAAGGTCTGGTGAACACCCGTGAGCACATCGAAAGTCTACTCGAGGCGCATCGCATGGGCGTGGCCTCAATACAGGATTTTCTCGCTGACGCGCCGATATCAGAACCGGCGACCTTCAGTATTAGGCGGAGATAATCGGCACTCATGGACTCGTTCGACAAGTTCTTCCTCAAAACGTCGTCGCACCTGGCAAGTCGGACTTCGCGTAGAGGCGCGCTCGCTCGCCTGGGCGTTCTCATGACCGGCGCGGTGGCGCTCCCGCTACTGCCGGTCTCTCGCGTGGCGGCCCAGACGCTCGCGCCCCACGATGGCAAGTGGGACGACGAGAAGAGCTGCGACTACTGGGCCTACTGCGCCGTCGATGGATCGCTCTGCAGTTGCTGCGGCGGGACCGCAAGCACCTGTCCGCCGGGCACGCAGCCTTCACCTATCGCTTGGGTTGGGACCTGCAAGAATCCAGCGGACGGCAAGAGCTACGTCGTGTCATACAACGACTGCTGCGGTTCCCAGAACTGCGGACAGTGCTTCTGCAACCGGAACGAAGGCGACACGCCGCGCTACCAGCCGCAGCGCGCAAACTCCGTAACCTGGTGCTACGGCGGCGTCTCGCCGACATACCACTGCACGGTCTCGCGTGTGATGTCGCTGGCGGACCAGTAGGTTGCAGTTTCGTCCGCATCTCAAGGCCGCGTGCTGGGCGGCGCTGGCCGCTTGCCCAGTCGTCGGTCATGCAGGAGAACCGGCCCCGCGCCCTCAGATGAATTTCCCGGTCACGGATCGCGCGCGCTTCGACTACCGGCTTCACTGCGGTGGATGTCATAGGGATGACGGGTCAGGCCAGCCAGGCTTCGTACCGACGCTGAAGGGCCAGGTCGGGTCGTATCTTTGGTCGCGTGATGGCCGGGCCTATCTGGTTCAGGTGCCAGGCGTGGCCCAATCGTTTCTGTCCGACGTGCGCCTCGCCGACGTCCTGAACTACATCGTCGGCGACTTCGATCCGAAAGGCCCTCCGGCGGGCGCGCAGCCCTTCGCCGCCGATGAGGTCGGCGCTCTCCGCAAATTTCCCTTGAGCGACGCAACGAAGCATCGGCGCCGCCTGAGGACGCCAACGAGCAGCCATCCCGAACGCCCATGATCTCCTCGAACCTGCGCCAAGCAGCGCAACTCCCCCTCGTGCTCGCTGCAATGCTTAGCCCGTTTGCCGCTGGCCCTGCAGACGCCGGCCCGCCGCCTCGCGCCTTCGCGGCGTGTGCAGGCTGCCATCCCGTCTCCCCGTCTGGCGCGAACGGAATGGGCCCGAACCTCTTTGGCGTCGTTGGACGCAAGGCGGGGTCGGCGCCGGGATTCCGCTATTCCCGCGCGCTTCAGAACACCGGGCTGACCTGGAGCCGCGTCGAGCTTGACGAGTACCTCTCAAATCCCGCAGGCAAAGTGCCAGGAAATGCGATGCTCGCCGCCCCTGTTGGCTCCGCTGCAGATCGCGCTGCCATCATCGCCTATCTATCCTCGCTAAACGGAGCCCACCTCGCCACCGGACACCAATCCTTCCGCCGCCAGGTTGGGCGGTAGCGACCAAGCTGGAACCTTCTCGGTGAAGACCACCACATCTACGCGGTCGTTCTAAGGCGAGGCGAGGCCCGCGAGGTAGGGCGGGCAATGGACGGCGCTTGGCCGCCGAACTGACAGACGCGCCAACCCTCTGCTCGGTCTTAAGCTGAACATCGCGGCGATCTAGGAGGTGATCCTCGCAAGCAGGATCAACCTTTGCAGAAAAGCGCCGTCCGATAGGCGGACTCGGCGGCCGAGTGAGCGCCCATGGAACTTCGCCATCTTCGTTATTTTCTGGCCGTCGCCGAAGAGCTTCATTTTTCTCGAGCGGCGACCCGCACTGGGTGACGCTGGAGGCCAAGCGCGCGCTGCTCTACTCGAACATGACCATCGCCGAGGTGGCCTATCATCTTGGATTCGAGGACCCGGCCTATTTCTCACGCTTCTTCGCCAAGGTCGTGGGCCGCTCGCCCCGCGCCTTCAGGGTGGCGAGGGGCGGGGTCTAGCCCCCACTCCCGCTCGACCTTCCTTTGCGACGCGTTGATGTTCCGCACGGTCGGGCTCTCCGCGGTCTGCCGGACCACGCTGCATGTCGGCGCAACCCTGCTGATCTCGCCGTGCTTCGAGCCTGGCGAGACGCTGCGCCGCCTGTCGGATCCCGAGCTCGGGGTCACCCAATATTTCTGCGTGCCGCAGATGGCGCAGATGATCCGGGAGGAGCCGGCTATTGGGGCCGCCCGACGCCACCGCCGAGACGTTCAGCGACGGCTGGCTGAAGACCGGCGATGCTGTCCGTCGCGACACCGAAGGCTTCCACTGCCTGGTGGACCGCCGGAAGGACATGCTCATCTCGGGTGGCGAGAACGTCTATCCGGCCGAGGCCGCGGTCCTGGAGCTGGAAGGCGTCTCCGAGGTGGCCGTGGTCGGTGCGCCCGACGCGCGCTGGGGCGAGACCGGCGTGACCCACGTGGTGGCCGTCTCCGGCGCATCGGTGACGGCGGACGCGGTGATGGCGCACTGCCGTGGGCGTCTCGCCGACTACAAGGCCCCGCGTCTGGTCAAGCTTGTGGACAGCCTGCCCCGCACCGGCTCCGGCAAGGTGCGCAAGGAGGTCCTCAAGGCCGAGTGCGTGGCCGAGCGGCGGGCTGAAGCCCAGCCCTGACACGGCCTGAAATTCCCCTCCGACCCGACCGCCGGCGCTTGACAGGCGCACGTCGCTGGGATGGATTGTATACAATAGCTCTGGATATTCCCCACATGACCGCCCGCCCGACCTTCCCGCTGAACGCCTGGTATGCCGCCGCCTGGGACGCAGAGGTCAAGCGTGAACTACTGCCGCGGACCATCTGCAATAGAAAGATCGTGTTGTATCGCAAGGAGAATGGCGAGGCCGCGTGCCTGGAGGACGCCTGCTGGCACCGGCTTCTGCCGCTCTCCATGGGCAAGTTGCGCGGCGACGACGTCCAGTGTGGCTATCACGGGCTTGTATTCAATGCTCATGGCCGCTGCGTGCGGATGCCGTCGCAGGAGACGATCAATCCCTCGGCCTGCGTGCGTAGCTTTCCGCTGGTGGAGAAGCACCGGTTCGTGTGGATCTGGGCTGGCGACCCGGCCCTGGCCGATCCCGCCCTGGTCCCCGACCTGCACTGGAACCATGACCCGGCCTGGACCGGCGACGGCAAGGTGATCCACGCCAAGTGCGACTACCGGCTGATCGTCGACAACCTGATGGACCTGACGCACGAGACCTACATCCACAGCTCCAGCATCGGGAACGACGCCGTGGCTGAGGCGCCCTTCGATGTCACCAGCGGCGACAAGACCGCCATGGTCACCCGCTGGATGATCGACATCGAGCCCCCGCCGTTCTGGCGCCAACAACTGGGCAAGCCGGGCAATGTGGACCGCTGGCAGATCATCCGGTTCGAGGCGCCCTGCACGGTGGCCATCGACGTGGGCGTCGCCCCAGCCGGCACGGGCGCGCCGCAGGGCGACCGCAGCCAGGGCGTCAGCATGGTGGTGATCAACACCATCACGCCGGCCACCGAGAAGACCTGCCACTACTTCTGGGCCAACGTCCGCGACTACCAGCTGGGCGAGCAGAAGGTGACCACCCAGATCCGCGACGCGATCACCAAGGTGTTCGCCGAGGACGAGGCCATCGTCGAGGCGCAGCAGCGGGCCATCGACGACCATCCCGACCACGTCTTCTACAACCTCAATATCGACGCCGGAGCGATGTGGGCCCGGCGCCTGATCGACCGCATGGTCGAGGCGGAGCAGCCGCAGACGGCGATGGCGGCGGAGTAGGCGCGTGTCGCAGACAGTCTCGGCTCTGTTGCAGCTGCGCGACCTGATCCTGAGCGGCGACCTCGCGCCCGGCCAGCGCCTGCAGGAACTGGCGATCGTGGATCGCCTCGGCGTCTCGCGCACACCGGTGCGCGCCGCGCTGGTCCAGCTCCAGGAGGAGGGGCTGGTCGAGGCGAACCCATCGGGAGGCTACGCGGTGCGCGCCTTCTCCGAACAGGAGGTCAATGAGGCCATCGAACTGCGCGGCGTGCTGGAGGGCCTAGCGGCACGCCTGGCTGCGGAGAAAGGGGTGGAGCCCGAGCGCCTCACCCCTTTGAAGGGCTGCCTCACCGAAATCGACACCGTGATCGGCGCCGCGCGACTGACCCTCGCCGACTTCGAGCGCTATGTGGAGCTGAACGAGCGCTTCCACCACGCCCTGACCGCGCTGGCCGACAGTCCGATGCTGGCGCGGCAGATCGCACGCGCCTACGCTCTGCCGTTCGCCTCGCCGAGCGGCTTCGTCATGGTCCAGGCGATCCAGCCCCAGGCCCACCACATCCTCACGATCGCCCAGGACCAGCATCGCTGCGTCGTCGAAGCCATCGAGAACCGGGAGGGAGCGCGCGCCGAAATGATCATGCGCGAGCACGCCCGCCTGGCCCGACGCCACCTGGAACTGGCCATGCACGACCAGGACGCCCTGCGCCATGTGCGCGGGGCGGCCCTCATCGCACCGCGCCGCGCCTGAAGGACCCGCCCATGCGCTATGTCGACCAATGGGACACCGTCGTTGTCACGGCGGTCCGCGACCTGACCCCTTCGATCCGTGAGCTGACCCTGCAAACGCCCTGGACCGGCGCCCATCCTCCTGGCGCCCACGTTGATGTCGAGGTGCTGATCGACGGTCGGCCTGACACCCGGTCCTATTCCCTGGTGGGCGAGGGCGCGGGGCCGGTCTGCCGCATTGCGGTCAAGGGTGAAGTCCGCTCGCGCGGCGGTTCGCGCTACATGTGGTCGCTGGCGCCCGGCGCCCGGCTGAAGGTCACGCCGCCCTCGAACAGCTTCGAACTGTCGCTGGAGCCGACCCCCTACATGCTGATCGCTGGCGGGATCGGGGTGACCCCCATCGTCGCGATGGCCGGCGGGCTCGCGCGGCGCGGAGCTCCGGTCTCGATGATCTATGCGGGGCGCAGCCGCGGCGACATGGCCTACCTCGACGAGCTGCACGCGGCCCTGGGTGAGCGCCTGACCGTCCATGCCGACGACGAGGCTGGCGGCCCCGCGGACCTTTCCGCGGCCTTCTCGGCCCTGGCTCCCGACGCCCAGGCCTATGTCTGCGGTCCGGTCCCGATGCTCGAAGCGGCCAAGGCGGCCTGGGCGCAGGCCGGCCGGTCTCCGGCGCGTCTGCGTTTCGAAACCTTCGGGTCCGGCGGGCGCTACCCCAATGGGAGCTTCACCGTGCGGGTGCCGCGTCTCGGGGTCGAGGTCCAGGTGCCGGAGACGCGCTCCATGCTCGACGCCCTGGCCGATGCCGGCGTCCCGGTCCTGGCCGATTGCCGGCGCGGCGAGTGCGGCCTATGCGCCCTGGACGTGATCGCCTTCGAGGGCGACGTCGACCACCGCGACGTCTTCCTCAGCGAGGGCCAGCACGAGGCGGGCCGCAAGATTTGCGTCTGCGTGTCGCGAATGGCGGCCGGCGTCATCACCGTTGAGTCCCCCTGGCGCGGCGACGTGTCCACCACGCCAAGCAAGGTCTTCGGTTAGTTCGCTGCCGGGATCCTTCGGCGCCAAGCGTCGTGACGAGCTGACGATCAGATCGCGGACAGGCGACGGGACCTTTGGAGCGCCGCGGCGGCGACAAGCACCGTCAGGGCCGCCCAGAATGCCGCGGTCACGGGGCTTTGACCAAGGGCGGCGCCTTCTCCCACCTCGGGTCAGGTCACGACCTTGCGCGTGTGGGGGATCGCGCCAATGATTGGCCCTTGGGATACGGGGGGGTGTGGATGCGTCTGGTTCTTGGATTTTGCGGCTTGGCCCTGATGAGCGCCTGCGCGCCTCAGAAACCCGCCGCCACGCCCGCGCCGGCCGTTGAGGCCCGGGTCTCGGCCCTGAAGTCGGCGCCGGAGTTCGCGGCCTGCGTCTGGCAGGAGGTGAGGGGCGCCAAGTTCGCCATGCAGGCCTTCGCCTGCGGGCCGGAGCAAGGCGGCGGCCATATCGAGGCCGACGACGACCTGCCGGGATTCCAGTTGGTCTATGTCGGCTCGCCGTCCGAACGGCGACCCGTGGTGCGCATCTTCGCCAAGCCGGCTGACGCGCCGCTGGAGGCGATCCTGCCGGCGATCCGCGCGGCGTCACCCGGCCTCCACACCGCGACCTGCGCCCTGGCTCCGGCCCAGGGCTATGACGACAAGGGCAAGGGCCGCTTCGTGCTCGAGCCCACGGGGGCCGCCAAGGCCGCCTGGGAGGCCAGCCAGGCGCTGGAGCCCGGGGACCCTCCCTGCGGCGCCCTGGGGGTGTCCGCCGCCGGGAACCGCTATTTCCAGAGCATGCCCGGCCATCCGGACCTTGTGGTCTATGCCGACGTCGGCAGTGAGATTCAGATCTTCGACCCCGAGACCCTGCGGGTCATCGCGCCCTAGGCCCTATTGCGGCCCGGGCAGCCGGGTGGTCATCGGGATCTCAGGATCGGTCGGCAGCGGCGCCGCCGCGCGCGGCGGCTGTGGCGGTGTCGCGATGACGATCGGCGGCGCGGCCAGGGGCGGCGGCGTGATCGGGGCGAGGGGCTCGACAACGGGCTCGGCCCGACGGGACGCATCCGGGGGCGCGGCCCTGGCTGCTAGAACCGTCGTCGTCGTCGGTGGCGCAACCGCAGCAGGCCCAGTGATCGCGGCGGGCATGGACGCCGCGGCCTGCGAGCCAGGCGCCTCGGGGGCGGGGACGGGAGCCTGCTCCGACTCGGGCGCCTCGCGGCGAAACAGCAGCAGGGCCGCCACAACGATCGCGGCGATCACGACCCCGATCCCGGCCACGGGCGGAAAGGGCAGGCCGCCGACCCGGGTGCTGCGCGCCGCGCTGGCGCGGGCCAGGACCGATGCGCGCGCCGGCGCGGATTCGGG
>NZ_JBBKVV010000056.1:0-2746 GCF_037968635.1 Phenylobacterium sp. | reverse complement strand
ATCCGCACCCGCCTTGGCCTTGCCGCCAAGGCGGGTGCGGATATGCGCTGTTGCAGATTCCGCCAGCACCTTGCCGGTCAGATACTGCGGCGCGTTCAAGATCGTGTTTGCGGGCGGCGGCACGATCGCCCCGACATAAGCCCCGCTCCCGATCATTCTTTTGAGGCTCGGGCTCAGCTATGGCGGATCTATGGGAGCGACAACGATTGAGCCGGTCTTGTTCGCATACAGGCCATTGACCTGCTTCACCATCAGGGCCGCTTCATTGTCGGAACGCAGTACGCGGTACGCCAGCCCACGCTCTGCAGCGGCGAGCGCCAATCCCCGCCCGATCCCCTTTACGAATTCGCGATCATTGTCCTGAACGAATACCAGTTCCCTTCGCAGGCCCCTGGGCTTGCTACAAGCTTGCTTGGCCGCATCAAAGGCCGGAAGGGCGACGGGCCTGGTCAGGCCATTGCCTTGCGCGTTCGCGGCCGACGGTAATGCGATGGCAAGAAGCCCCGCCAGCGTCCCGCGCGCCAAACGCCCGATGAGCGCGGCCATGGAGGACCGCATCGGAGCTGATGGAACGGGAAATTTCATAGGATCTGTGCGGTTGAAAATACCAGCCGGGCTGCCGTCCCCGGTGTCCGACTGACATACTCGACATTCGTCTTCAGCGCGGCCGCCATCGCAGCGATGATCTTCGAGCCCAGGCCTGTCCCACCCGGATGCACGGCGGCGCCCAGCCCGATGCCGTCATCCTGCACGACAAGCTCGGCCCGCCCCTCCGGAAGCTTTCGCAGCATGACGTGGATATCCCCCGATTGCCCGGCGGGATAGGCGTATTTGAAGGCGTTGGTCACCAATTCCGTGGCGACCACCCCCAGACTGATGCTCTCGTCTGTAGGCAGGATAACCGGGTCGAGCATGCTCGTAAGCCGGGCCGTATGGCCATCGTTGCGCATGGCGACACCAAGATTGTCCAGCATCACCCCCAGATAATCGTCCAATGCCACCGACGTTACGTCGCCCGAGGTGTAGAGGCTCTTGTGAATTTGCGATATCGCCTGAATTCGGGTCTCTGTTTCCTTCAGCGCCCCCTTGGCCGATTCATCGGTAACGGTCTTGGACTGCATATGGACCAGCGCCGAAACGAGCTGGAGACTGTTGGCCACGCGATGATTGACTTCGGACAGCAGGAGTTCCGCCCGTTCCCGGGCGAGCGCTAGCTCCTGCGTCCTTCGTTCAACCCGTTCCTCGAGCGTGAGGTTGACGGCACGCACTTCATCACGCGCCTGCGCGATCTCCTGTCTGTTGCGGTAGACTGTGAAGGCCACCGCAGCGACGACAAGAACGATGACGAAAGTCGCGACGATGGATACCCATCGCAGCATGGCGGCATTCTTCTTCTGCTCGATCCCGAACAAGGTGGACTTCTCGTCGGCATCGAGCATCGCGCCGTACAGGTAGACGTTGATTTCATCCATCAGCGCCTTACCGCGATTGCTACGGATCATCGACAGGGCGTCCATGTCGGAGCCGGCGCGCTTCAGGGCGATGCTTTGGTCCATTTCTCCAAGCTTTTCATCCACCGCCTCTCGCAGCCGGGACAGGAGCGGCGTTGGCTCGGACTCAGTGACAACAAAGCGTGCGAGATCCGACAGCTGCTGCCGGGCCCGGGACTTGGCCGTGTCAAAGGGAGCCAGGTAGATTTCATTGCCGGTCAGAAGATAACCGCGCTGACTAGACTCCGCCGTTCGCAGGGCATCGCGCAATTCCACCGCGGCGATCCGGGTGTCTCGCTGCAACGCCGTTTCCTGGAAAACGGTGTTAGACCTTTCGCCAAGCCACACCGTCATCGCCACCATAGCGAAGAGTGCGAGAAAGCCGATGACAAGGCCCCCGGCGACACCAAAGGCTAGGCGCTTGCTTGCCATTCTTGTGGTCTACTGATGCCTGGCGTTTGGACGACGCACCCCGCGCCCTGAAGGAACCATATAAAGGCAGACGGGCTGCTCGCTGGCAACGTCCGGCCGGGCCTGTCAGACAAATGCACCACTTGCTGACCAGGGGTCAGGCGGATGGCCCGCAAGAAGAAGTCCGATGACTCGTTCAGGTGATTGGGTAGCTCACCCAATGTCATCCAGCTCCTGGTGAGGCTCGACGTCAGATATCCTTCCGCCGACGTGCCGGAGGTAGCATCCCGAACGCCACAGGAGGGTCGGACCCGTCATTCGCTTCACCCCAGCGAGCGGACATTCGGGTGGCGGTCCCGACAGGGCCCTAATGTCAGGCTCTATCCCCCTGCGCGTCAGGCGGTTTCCATCAGCTGGCGAAGGTCGCCTTCCAGCTGGGCGACAAGCTGGCGGCCGAAGGCGTCGGCCTGGCTTCTGACCTTCTTGCCGGCCAGGGTTCGGATGGCGTCGATGTGATCGTCGATCAGCGGCAGCCGGGACTCAAAGGACACCTCCTCGTCGTCGATCAGGACGCAGAGGCCCGCGGCCAGTTGGTGGATCAAGGGATAGCCGAAGGTGGGCGCCAAGCCCTTCATGTCGTGGGCGCGCATATAGAGCACGCTGACGGCCTCGATGCTGTATCCATCCCTCGGCAGGATCTCGCGGGCCGCGTCCAGCTTGACGACCTCCTCGTGCATCCAGGCGTCGAAATTGTCCGACAGCGCCTGCACAGCCGCCTGCGCCTTGGCCACGCTTCCCATGGCCAGAGACAGTGATTGCCGTGATGGGGTCGCGTTTCCCGCCAT
>NZ_JBBKVV010000055.1:0-48598 GCF_037968635.1 Phenylobacterium sp. | reverse complement strand
GTACGTGCAGCAGGCCCCCATGGCCGCCGCGCCGGTCGCCGCCGCCCCCGCCGCCACAGCAGCCCCCGCCGGAACCGCCGCCGAGACCCCGGCCACCTCCCGCAATGCGGGTGTCCTGGTGAAGTCACCCATGGTCGGCACCGTCTACATGCAGCCCTCGCCCGACGCCCCGGCCTTCGTGAAGGTCGGCGACACGGTCACGGCCGGCCAGACCCTGATGATCATCGAGGCCATGAAGACCATGAACCCGATCCCGGCCACCAAGGCGGGCAAGGTGGTGGAAATCCTGGTGGGCGACGGCGACCCCGTGGAGTTCGGCGAACCCCTCGTCGTCATCGAGTAAGCGCGATGTTCGAGAAAATCCTCATCGCCAACCGGGGCGAGATCGCCCTGCGGATCCATCGGGCCTGCAAGGAAATGGGCATCTCGACGGTGGCGGTCCACTCCGAGGCCGACGCCGGCGCCATGTGGGTGCGGCTGGCCGACGAAAGCGTCTGCATCGGCCCGCGCTCGGCGGCCAAGTCCTACCTGAACATACCCTCGATCATCGCGGCGGCGGAGATCACCGGCGCCCAGGCGATCCATCCGGGCTACGGCTTCCTGTCGGAGAACGCCCGCTTCGCCGAGATCGTCACGGCGCACGGCTTCACCTTCATCGGCCCCAAGGCCGAGCACATCCTGATGATGGGTGACAAGATCACCGCCAAGCAGGCGGTGAAGGACGCGGGTATCCCCGTGGTTCCCGGTTCCGACGGCGCCGTGACGACCGAGGAGGAGGCCTTCGCCGCCGCCAGGCAGATCGGATTCCCCGTCCTGATCAAGGCCGCCGCCGGCGGTGGCGGGCGCGGCATGAAGGTCGCCGAGACGATGGAAGACCTGGCCGAGGCCGTCTCCACCGCCCGGGCCGAGGCCCGCGCCTCCTTCGGCGACGACGCGGTCTATATGGAACGCTACCTCCAGACCCCGCGCCACATCGAGATCCAGGTGATCGCCGACAGCTTCGGCAATGTCTGCCACCTGGGGGAACGCGACTGTTCCCTGCAGCGGCGTCACCAGAAGGTGCTGGAAGAGGCCCCCTCACCCGTCATCGACGCCGCCGGCCGCGCCAAGATCGGCAAGGTGGTGGTCGATGCGATCAAGGCCATCGGCTATCTCGGCGTCGGCACCATCGAGTTCCTGTACGAGAACGGCGAGTTCTTCTTCATCGAGATGAACACCCGCCTGCAGGTGGAGCACCCGATCACCGAGGCCATCACTGGCATCGACCTGGTGCGCGAACAGATTCGCATCGCCGCGGGCCTGCCGCTCTCGTTCCGCCAGGAGGACATCGTGTTCGAGGGCCACGCCATCGAGTGCCGGATCAACGCCGAGAACCCGAAGACCTTCGCGCCTTCGCCCGGCCTGGTCACCGACTTCCACGCCCCCGGCGGCCTGGGCGTTCGTCTCGATAGCGCCCTCTATGCCGGCTACACGATCCCGCCCGACTACGACAGCCTAGTGGGCAAGCTCATCGTGCACGGCCGCGACCGCGAGGAGTGCCTGGCGCGCCTGAACCGCTGCCTGGGCGAGATGGTGGTGGGGGGCATCGAGACCTCGATCCCGCTTTTCCAGGAACTGATCCACCAGCCCGACATCATTTCGGGAACCTACGACATCCACTGGCTGGAACGCTGGATGAAGTCGCAGGCGGAGCTTTCGGCCTGACGCCGCGCGCGGTGGCGCCATGACGACGTTCGGCCCTGCCGAGCTGCTGGACTGCTACGCCCGTGGGGTCTTTCCCATGGCCGACGCCCGGGACGACGACGCGGTCTTCCTGATCGATCCCGAACGGCGTGGGGTGATTCCCCTCGCCGACTTCCACGTCGCCCAGCGCCTGGCGCGCACCGTGCGGCGCGATCCCTTCGAGGTGCGGATCGACACGGCGTTCTCCGAGGTCGTGACCGCCTGCGCCGCCGCCCGGCCCGGGCGCACGGAAACCTGGATCAACGGACCCATCGAGAGCCTCTACGCCGACCTGTTCGCGATCGGCCATGCCCACAGCGTCGAGTGCTGGGCAGGCGATGAGATGGTGGGAGGACTCTACGGCGTGTCTCTCGCCGGGGCCTTCTTTGGCGAGAGCATGTTCTCCACCCGCACCGACGCCTCCAAGGTGGCGCTGGTGCATCTGGTGGCGCGCCTGATCGCCGGAGGCTTTGTCCTGCTGGACGCTCAGTTCATGACGGAGCACCTGGCGCAGTTCGGGACGCAGGAGATATCCCGCGCCGCATACCGCCGACGGCTCGGCAAGGCGCTGGGCGCCGAAGGTGAATTTCAGCGGCTGCCGGCGGCCACGACGGGGGTGGCGGTCCTGCAGGTGATCAGCCAGGCGTCGTAGACCGGGTGCTGAAGCGGGTGCAGGCCCGGTGACGACGAGTACATCCAGCCCTTGAAGGCCTGACGCGCCGGCGGGGTCGGCTTACCCGGCGCGGCGCGGGGCTGGGAGTCCACGGTCATATAGGCGATCGCGTCTTCCTGCGGCTCATCGGCGGCCGCCTGTTCGCAAGCCTTTACCGTGAAGACCAGGGTTTTGTAGCGCACCGGCTGGCCGACGGCGGCCTCGAAGCGCACCGTCTCGGCGCTGACCTTGTCCAGGGCCTGGATGATCGCGACATCGTAGCGGGCGCGCTTGATCGTGCTCTCGGCGGGCTTATCCACGGCCTGCGCCTTGGGCGGCGTCGCCGGGGCGACCTCAGAGGCCTGGACCGGCGGGGTGGAGACGGGCGTCGGGACGGGCACGATGGCGGGCGGCGCTTCCTCGGCCGGCTGCGGCTGGTTGGCCGCGGGCAAGGGGGACGGCGCGACGGGCGCAGGCGTCGGAACCGGCGCGGTCGGGGCGACAGGCGCGGTCTGCGCGGCCACGAAGCCAGCCGCCACCAGGACGCTGAAGCCGGCCGTCAGGCTAAGAAGAAGACGCCGGGCCACTATTCCGGCCGCCAGGCCTCGTAGTCGCCGGTCGCCTTCTGGCGCTCCCCACCACGGCTGATGGAGCCCTTGGGCCGCCAGGCGTTGATGGTGCCGGTCATGTTGGGAAGGTGATCCTTCTCCCAGGCCTGCCGCTTCAGCGGCTCCTTGGTCGGCGGTTCCTCGAAGGTGTGATGAAGCCAGCCGTGCCAGTCGGGCGACACCTTGGAGGCCTCGGCATAGCCCGAATAGGTCACCCAGCGGCGCAGACGACCCTTGTCGTAGGAATCGCTGTCGTCCTTGGCCTGGTAGTACTTGTTACCCATGTCGTCGGAGCCGACGAGCACGCCACGGCGCCAGACGGTGAAGAGCGCGCCGAGCGTGGCGCCGTTCCACCAGGTAAAGATCGACTTGAGCACGTTTTTGAAGATCCAACGGGGTTGGGAGGCGGGCGGACTATAGGCGGGGGCCATCCGACCGTCCAGCGGTGCGATCACCGCAAGATGTTGTTGAGAACTGGCCTGCGACCACAACATCTGTTGCGACAAGCGCCTCGGGCGCCTAACCTTGGGCCCGTGGGAGACAAACCATTGCGAAGCGAACCAGGCCGGATCGAACGCAGGCCTCTTGAGCGCGCCGACAGCGTGGTCGAGGTCCTGGCGCCAGCTGCCTGGACCGACGCGCGAGTCGAGGCCTGGCTGGACTGGGCCGATGGCGAGGCCGATCTGCCCGCCGCCATCTTCCGCAAGGCCGAGATCATCGCCGAACAGGCCGGCGGCTTGGCCCTGCTGCCGGACGCCCGAACCCGCGCCGCCTTCCGCCGCGATCTGGGCGCCGCCCTGCTGGCCGGGCGGCTGGCCATAGCCGAGCCACGCGCCCTCGATGCGCCCGGCGTCATCGCCGCCCACGACGCCGACTACGTCAAGGCCCTGGCCACACTGCGGGCGCGCCGCCGGGGCCGGGTCTCCGCGCGCGCCGCCGCCTCGGCCCTGGCCCAGCGCCTGCAAGGGGTGATGGACTCCATCCAACGCTGCGCGGGCGACCCCGCCGCCTGCGCCGATCCGCAATCCAATCTCAGCCTCGCCCGCGCCGCCGAGGCCGCCCGTGGCGCCGGCGCCACCGATGTCATGATCCTGGACGCCATGACCCTGGCTCGCGCCGGGGAAGACCTGTGGTCGGCCCAGGCCCAGTTCGAGAGCGGTGATGGCCCTGGCCTGATCGCCGCCATTCCGGTCAGCCTCGCCGAGAACGACATGGCCCTGGCCGCGGCCGCCTGGGAAACCGGTGTCGTGGTCGCCGCTTTCGCCACCGAGTCAGCGCCACGGATCGCGGAGACCTGGGCCTCGACACGCGGCGCGGTGGACTTGCTGGCCTTCGGGACCGGGGCCGACTTCGACGGCGAGGGTTTCGACGACACCGTGGGCCTGGCCGCCATCGCGTTGGCCGCATTCGGGGGGCCGGTGGCGCTGGGACTGGGCGGAGTCGCCGACTGGCTGGCGGCCCAGGGCCTGGCCTATGATTCGAACGCCGGACGCCTCGCCGTGCGCGAGGTTTATCAGCGCGCCCGGACCGCCATGGCCGACATCCCGCTAACCGGCGGTCTGGCGGTCTTTGACGACCCCGACCTCGCCCTGCGCCTGGGCGGGGCTTCCACGTCCGCCGCGCCGTGGCTGGGTCCGGTCACCGTCGCTGAGACCGAGGACGGGGCCTTGACCCGGGTGCTCTCGGAAGCCGCCCTACAGGGCCTGACCGCGCTGGGCGCAGATGTGCCCGCCGCCCGCGCATTCCTGATCGGCCGCCTGGACCTCTCCGAGGCGCCCGGGGTCGATCACACGGCGCTCAAGGCGCGCGGCTTCACCGAACACGAGATCGCCGCGGCCGAGGCCGCCCTGCCCTTCGCCGCCCGTTTGCGCGACGCCTTCTCTCCCTCGGTGGTGGAGGCAGGCTTCCTGTCAGACGTGCTGGGCGCCAGCGACGCCGCCCTGGCCGATCCCGAGTTCGACACCCTGAAGCTGGCCGGTTTCAGCGAGGATGAGATCGCGGCCGCCGAGGCTCACGTCCTGGGCGGGGGGGCGCTCACCGACGCGCCCTTCCTGACGGTCGACCAGCGCCAGGTCTTTCTCACCGCCGAGGACCTGGGGCCGACCCCCTATTTCGCCATGCTGGCCACCGTGCAGCCGGCCCTGGACCTGCCTGCCATCGCCGAGATCGAGCTGGAGTGGGACACCGCGCCGGCCGACGCCCAGGCCATGCTGGCCGAGGCCGCCCAGGCCCAGGTCGCGGCCGTGCGCATTCGCCGGTCCGATCCCCCGCTGAGCTTCTTCCTCGACCTGCCCAAGGCGGCCGAGGCCCCGGCGCGCGCCGCCCGCGAAGCCGAGCGTCCCGCGCCGCCACCCGAAGAACGGATCGTCGAGCGCATCGTCGAGCGAGACCGCACCCGGCGCAAGCTTCCCGACCGTCGCAAGGGCTATATCCAGAAGGCGGCCGTTGGCGGCCACAAGGTCTATCTGCATACCGGAGAGTACGACGACGGCGAGTTGGGCGAGATCTTCATCGACATGCACAAGGAGGGCGCGGCCTTCCGATCGCTGATGAACAACTTCGCCATCGGCATCTCCATCGGCCTGCAGTACGGCGTGCCGCTGGAGGAGTTCGTCGACGCCTTCGTGTTCACCCGGTTCGAGCCGGCCGGACCGGTGACCGGCAACGACTCGGTGCGCTCGGCCACCTCGATCCTCGACTACCTGTTCCGCGAACTCGGCATTTCGTATCTGGGCCGAGATGAGCTGGCCAACGCCGACGGGGAGTTGAACGCCGACGGCCTGGGGCGCGGCCAGGATGAGGGCGAGCCAGAGCCGGAGAATATCCCGGCCTCCCACTTCATCTCCCGCGGCTTCGCCCGCGGCGCGACGCCCGACAACCTTGTGTTCCTGCCCAGCGCCAATGCGCGGGCCGCGCGCCTGGAGGCCGACGTCTGCGCGGCCTGCGGGGACCTAGCCGTGGTGCGCAAGGGCGCCAGCCTGATCTGCGAATCCTGCGGTGTCCGCGCTGGTCCCCAGGACAACGACCGCACGGGTTGAACCGGCATGGTCACCGGACCGTAAGCTTTCTGCCCTAGGCAGAAGGGGTCGTTCGCCGGAGCCTCAAGTCGCCGCAGATGAAACCGCTCGCCCTGCTCAGCCTGATGGCGCTTCTGGCCGCCCTGCCCGCTCAGGCCCAGAACTCTGGCCAGATCGCCGCCTCGCGCAAAGGGGCCAGCTGCCCCAAGTGCAACCTGTTTCAGGCCGATTTTTCGGGTCTGGAGATCAGGGGCCGGAACTTCGCCGGCGCGCGGCTGCGGCAGTCGGACCTCAGCCTCTCGGTGATGAATCGCACCAATTTCGGCGGCGCGGACCTGCGGGACGTCAACGCCTATGGTGGCGTATTCTCCAGCGCCAATTTCGCCGGCGCGGACCTGACCCACGCGAGTTTCGTCGGGACCTATCTGCAGGGCGCCAATTTCCGCGGCGCGCGACTGGACGGGACCAACCTGTCCGGCGCCGAGATGGATCGGGCGCGGGGCCTTTCCCAAGCTCAACTCAACCGCGCCTGCGGTGATGGCTCGACCCAGCTGCCACCCGGCCTGCGTGTGCCCGGATGCTAATCTCTCAAGAATTACCGCGATTTAAGTAGCCCACAGCCCCCTGCGCAGGCACATGTTTTGGTCATGCTCGGCTCTTTCCGCACCGCCCTGACCCGCATCGCCCCGCTGGCCGCGTTCCTGGCCGTGATGGCGCTCGCCCCCAATGCAATGGCCGGTGACAAGGAAGTGGCCAAGCTGGTCTCGTTCGGCGGCGCCTGCGCCAAATGCGAACTGTCGGGCCGCAAGCTGACCGGCGCGCAGTTCAACGGCGCCAACTTCGCCGGCGCGGCCCTGGTGGGCTCGGACCTGCGTGAGGCCCGCTTCTATGGCGCGAACTTCGCCGGCGCCGACCTGTCGCGCGCCGATCTGTCGGAATCTCAGATGGTCGGCGCCAATTTTGGCTCGGCCAACCTCTCCGACGCCAAGCTGCGGGACGTCCAGGCCAAGGGTGTCAGCTTCAGCGCCGCCAATCTCTCGAACGCCGACCTGCGCGACGTGCAGGCCCAGGGCGCCAATTTCGGCAAGGCGACCATGAGCGGCGCTCAACTCAATGACAGCGAACTGACCGGCGCCAATTTCAGCAAGACCGACGCGCGTGGGGTCAGCTTCCGCGACGCCTCCATGCAGGGGGCGGTGCTCGCAGGCGGCCGTTTCGAGCGCGCCTCGTTCCGCGACACCAATCTGGATTCAGCAGTCCTGTCAGGGGCGATGTTCGCCGGCGCCGATTTCCGCAACGCCAGCCTGCGCCGCACCATGCTGTACGGCGTCGATCTGTCGAAGGCCCGCAACCTGGACCAGGACCAACTCGACGAGGCCTGCGCCGACAACTCGACGAAACTGCCGTCGGGCCTCGTGGCCCGTGGCTGCCATGGCGGCTCGGTGCGCTGGACCGGCTGGCGGCCGACGGCGCCCACACCGCCGGTGGCGCCGCGCAACTTGGCGCGGCCGCCCACGCCGCCGACCCCACCCAGCGACCCGCGCTACCTGATCAGCGCCGACTGAGGCCATGTCCCGCCGGGCCATGATCCGAGCCGTCGTGGCGATCCTGCTTATCGTCACCGCGCTGGCCTTCCGACCCGACCGCGCCCTGCAGGTGGCCACCGGCAATGTCGCCCTGACCCTGTGTTCCGAGGTCTTCGTCTCCGGTCTGCCAGCCGACCTGGTCTACGCCCAGAGCCTCGCTCCAAATCCCGGCCTGCGCCTGCTGGGCCCCCTGCTGCGTCACAAAATCGATCGCACCCATAGAGCCGTCGATGCGACCTGGGCCGGGCTGTTCGCCAGCCGCGCCACCTATCGCGGCGCAGCAGGTTGCCGCCTCACCTATGGCGAATCGCCGAAGCCGGCGGTCGTCGTGACACCGCCGAGCCTGAGACGAGACGCCTTGGCCGGGCCTTCACCCGTGCAAACCGACAATCCCGCCCTGATCGCCGCCCTCGATCATGTCTTCGTCGAGCCCGCCCATCCTCCGCACCGCTGGGTCCGGGCGGTGGTGATCGTCCAGCACGGGAAGATCGTCGCCGAACGTTATGCGCCGGGCGTCGCCGTCGACACCCCGCTGCTCGGATACTCCGCCAGCAAGACGGCCATCAACGCCCTGGTGGGCGTCCTGGTGCGCCACGGAAGACTGGATGTGACGGCGCCGGCGCCGGTGGCCGCCTGGAAGGACGGCGATCCCCGACGCGCCATCACCCTGGACAACCTGCTGCGGATGACCAGCGGCCTGCGGGTCGAGGAGCGTGATACAGGCTTCGACCCCACCTCGCGGATGATGTTCATCGAGCCCGACATGGCCGCCTATGCCGCGAGCCGCCAGTTGAAAGCCAAGCCCGGCGAACGCTTTGAGTATGCCAGCCCCAACACTCTGATCGCCGCCGCCATCGTCCGCCAGCAGGTCGGCGGATCAAGAGCCGATGTGCTCAACTTCGCCCGGCGCGAACTGTTCGATCCGCTGGGCATGCGCGGGGTGGTGTTCGAGACCGACGCGGCGGGAACCCCCATCGGCTCCACCCGCATGCTGGCGCCGGCGCGCGACTGGGCGCGGCTGGGACTGCTGTACCTGCACGACGGGGTCGCGGACGGGCGCCGCATCCTGCCGGAGGGCTGGGTGGCCTATTCGACCCGCGCGACCCTGGGATCGGACTACGGCGCCGGCCTCTGGACCAACGACAGCGAGAACGCCAATGCGCGCGGCCGGGTGCGCGGCGGCATGCCCCGCGACGCCTATTTCGCGTCCGGCCGCCTGGGCCAACGCATCTATGTTATGCCCAGCCAGGACCTGGTCATCGTCCGCATGGGCGCGACCTGGTCCGAAGACTTCGACATCGAGGGCGACCTGCGGCTGATCCGCGAGGCGATCGCCGCCCTGGAGCCCGCGCCTAGACCTTGATCGGCGGCGCCAGGCGGATGTGAAGTTCCTTGAGCTGCTTCTCGTCGACTTCCGACGGCGCGTTCATCAGCAGGTCCTGGCCCTGCTGGTTCAACGGGAAGGCGATGACCTCGCGGATGGCCGTCTGGCCGGCCAGCAGCATGACGATGCGGTCGATGCCGGGGGCCAGGCCGCCGTGCGGGGGCGCGCCATGTCGGAAGGCGTTGAGCATGCCGCCGAACTGCTCCTCGACCACGCTCGGGCCATAGCCGGCGATGTCGAAGGCCTTCAGCATCAGCTCCGGCAGGTGGTTGCGGACCGCGCCGGAGCAGAGCTCATAGCCGTTGCAGACGATGTCGTACTGGTAGGCGAGGATGTCCAAGGGGTCCTTGGTCTCCAGGGCCTCCATCTCACCCTGCGGCATGGAGAAGGGGTTGTGCGAGAAGTCGACGTGGTTCGTCTCCTCGTTCATCTCGAACATCGGGAAGTCGACGATCCAGACGAACTCGAAGCGGTCCTCGTCGATCAGCTTCAGGTCGGTCCCGACCTTGGTGCGGGCCGAGCCCGCGAACTTGTAGAAGCCCTTCGGATCGCCCGCCACGAAGAAGGCCGCGTCGCCCTGCCCCAGGCCGATCTCGGCCATCAGCGCCTCGGTGGCCTCAGCCCCCAGGTTCTTGGCGATGGGGCCGCCCCAGGCGCCCTGGTCCTCGCTCCAGAAGATGTAGCCCAGGCCCGGCTGGCCCTCGCCCTGAGCCCAGGAGTTCATGCGGTCGCAGAAGGCTCTGGAGCCGCCCTTGGGAGCCGGGATCGCCCAGACGGCGTTCTTCTTGTCTTCCAGGATGCGGGCGAACAGGCCAAATCCGCCGCCGCGGAAACGCTCGGAGACGTCGGCCATCTTGATGGGGTTGCGCAGGTCGGGCTTGTCGGTGCCGTACCAGGCGATGGAGTCACGATAGGGGACGCGCGGGAACGGATAGGGCGTGACGCTCTTGCCGTCGGCGAACTCTTCAAAGACGCCGTGCATCACCGGCTCAATGGCCGCGAAGACGTCGTCCTGGGTGACGAAGCTCATCTCCACGTCGAGCTGGTAGAATTCCAGGCTGCGGTCGGCGCGCAGATCCTCGTCGCGGAAACAGGGCGCGATCTGGAAGTAGCGGTCGAAACCGGCCACCATCAGCAGTTGCTTGAACTGCTGGGGCGCCTGCGGCAACGCGTAGAACTTGGACGGGTGCAAACGCGAGGGCACCAGGAAGTCGCGCGCGCCTTCCGGCGACGAGGCCGTCAGGATCGGGGTCTGAAACTCCAGGAAACCCTGGCCGATCATGCGGTTGCGGATCGAGTGAATGACCTTGGAGCGCAGGACGATGTTCTTGTGCAGGGTCTCGCGGCGCAGGTCGACATAGCGGTGCTTCAGCCGGAGCTCTTCGGGATAGTCCGGCTCACCAAACACCGGCAACGGAAGTTCGGCGGCCTCGGAGATCACGTCGATGGACGACACGCGGATCTCGACTTCGCCGGTGGGCAGGTTCGGATTGATGGTGTCGGCCGAGCGGGCCAGAACCACGCCGTCCACCCGGATCACGCTCTCGGCGCGCAGGCGCTCGACGCGGTCGAAGCCGGGGGTCTCGGGGCTGATCACCAGTTGGGTCAGGCCGTAGTGGTCGCGCAGGTCGATGAACATCAACCCGCCGTGGTCGCGCTTGCGGTGGATCCAGCCCGACAGGCGGACATTCTGACCCGTGTCCGCCGATCGGAGGGCGCCGCAGGTATGGGAACGGTGGGGATGCATGGTCGCCAAAGCTCTAGAAAATCAAGGCGCGGAAGGGCGCATGAGGGGGGTCGAAAGTCAAGGTGAGGCGAGCGTCAGGGGCGTCCTGCGGCCAGGCGATAAACGTCCATCACCCTGTCGATCTTCAGGAATTGAACCCGATCATCGAGACTGGGCATCCAGATCGAGAATCCGCGCATCGCGTTCAGGAGATCGCCGAAGTCTTGTCGGCTAAAGCCCAAGGTCCCACGCTCGCCCCTGCGATCCCGCACCTCTACTGAGCCGTTGAGGTTGGTCGTAAGTAGCCGCTCGCCGAACACCGAACGGAGAACAAGCGCTCGCCCGTTGGTCAGGGCGTACGAGGTCCGGCCTCGGACCCAAGCGTCCACAAAGAACCGTCCGAAAATCAGGTAGAGACCGATGAGGACGAAGGGAACGCCCCAAAGCGCGAAGAACCCCGGCGCGCCTGACCGCAGCACATTGCTTTCCCAGAAAATGGCGAACCCGCCCCACATCATGCTGAAGGGGATGAGGAACAGGTCTCGAGCTCCGAGCATTAGCCCCGCCGGAGGCTGGCCGGTCCAGGTAAGGCGCTCGCCCGCCATCAAGTAGGGCTGCATCCGCCCGGCGATCTTGGGATCCACCATCACCGGCTACTTCGGCTTGAACCGCTTGCTCGTCGGGAAGCCTTTCGGCGCCAGCTTGCCGGCGGCGGCGCGCCGCGCGAGCCAGTCCTTCCACTCCGCCCAGACCCGCGTGCGGCCGGCCCCGTCGATCCAGGTCGCGCCGTCGGTCTCGTTGAAGACGATGGCGTCGCGCAGGCCGCCCTCGCGGTAGGTCTGCAGCTTCACGCCCTTACCGCGCGGCATTTCCGGCAGTTCGGCGAGCGGGAAGATCAGGATCTTGCCGTTGTCGCCGATGACCCCCAGGTGGTCGCCGGTGGCCGGCATGGCGAAGGCCGCGCCCTTGGCGCCCACATTCAGCACCTGCTTGCCGGCGCGGCGGGCGGAGATGGCCTCCTCTTCCGGCATGACGAAGCCGTAGCCCTCCTTCGAGGCGATCACCCGCTTGGCGCCCGCCTTGAAGGGGAAGATGTCGATGATGTCCGTCTTGTCGTCGAGGTCCAGCATCAGCCGAAGGGGCTCGCCATGGCCACGGGCCGAGGGCAGCTTGTCGCAGCCGACCGTGAAGAAGCGGCCGTCGGAGGCGAAGATCAGCAGCTTGTCGGTGGTCTCGGCCGGGACCAGGAAGCCCAGCTTGTCGCCTTCCTTGAACTTCAGCTCCGAGGGGTCCTCCACCCGGCCCTTGGCCGCGCGGATCCAGCCGCGTTCGGAGAGGATCACGGTGATCGGCTCGCGCACGATCATGGCCTCGATGGCGGCGTCGGCGTCCACCACGGGGGCGGTGTCGAAGGTCGAGCGGCGGCGGCCAAGGGTGGTGTCGGGGCCGAGGATGGCGCGCACGTCCTTCAGACCAACGCCCACCAGCTTCCACTGCTGCTTGTCGTCGGCCAGCATCTTCACCAGGCCGTCGCGCTCCTCGGCCAGCTCGGCATGCTCGCGGCGCAGCTCCATCTCCTCCAGCCGGGCCAATTGGCGCAGGCGGGTGTTGAGGATGGCGTCGGCCTGGATGTCAGAAAGCTCGAAGGCCTCGATCAGCTTGGCCTTGGGTTCGTCCTCGTAGCGGACGATGCGGATCACCTCATCCAGATTGAGGAAGGCGATGACCATCCCGTCGAGGATGTGCAGCCGGGCCTCGATCTTCGCCAGGCGGAAGCGGGCGCGGCGGACCAGCACCTCGCGGCGGTGATCCAGGAAGGACTGCAGGCAGCGCTTCAGGCTCATGACGCCGGGCGTGCCCCGGGCGTCCAGGACGTTCATGTTGACCGGGAAACGGGTCTCCAGGTCGGAGAGCTTGAACAGGCTCTCCATCAGCACCTCGGGCTCGACGTTGCGGCTCTTGGGCTCAAGGATCAGGCGCACGTCCTCGGCGCTCTCGTCGCGCACGTCCCCCAGCAGCGGGGCCTTCTTGAGCTCGATGAGGCCTGCGAGCTGTTCCACCAGGTCGGCCTTCTTCACCTGATACGGAATCTCGGTGATGACGATCTGGTAGGTCCCGCGGCCATTGTCCTCCTTGGACCAGCGGGCGCGGACGCGGACGCCGCCCCGGCCCGTCTCGTAGGTCTCGGCCATCGAGGCCTTGGGCTCGACGATCACGCCGCCGGTGGGGAAGTCCGGGCCCTGGACGTGCTCCAGCAGGTCCAGGGTGGTGGCTTCGCGGTTGCTCAACAGAACCAGGCAGGCGTCGATCAGCTCGGCGGCGTTGTGCGGCGGGATCGAGGTGGCCATGCCCACGGCGATGCCGGAGGAACCGTTGGCCAGCAGGTTGGGGAAGCCGGCCGGCAGGACGACGGGCTCCTCGTCCTCGCCGTCATAGGTGGAGCGGAAGTCCACCGCGTCCTCGTCGATCCCGTCCAGCAGCAACTGGGCGGCGACGGTCAGCTTGCACTCGGTGTAGCGCATGGCCGCGGCGTTATCGCCGTCGATATTGCCGAAGTTCCCCTGGCCATCCACCAGCGGATAGCGCTGGGCGAAGTCCTGGGCCAGGCGGACCAGGGCCTCATAGACGGCCACGTCGCCGTGCGGGTGATACTTGCCGATGACGTCGCCGACGACGCGGGCGCACTTCTTGGCGGTGGTGGTGGGGTCCAGCCGCAGCATGCGCATGGCGTACATCAGTCGCCGGTGCACGGGCTTCAGGCCGTCGCGGACATCAGGCAGCGCCCGGCCGGTGATGGTGGAGAGCGCATAGGCGAGATACCGCCGCGACAGGGCCTCCGACAGCGGCTCGTCGATGATGCGGTCGCCGTCGCCCTCGAAGGGCGGTGGGGTGTGTTTGGACATGGGAGAATCGCGAACTCGTTTGGGCGGTGATTCTAGCGGCCCGCGGCGCTCGCGTCTCTAGAGCCGGTCTGCGTCAGATAGACGGTCCACAAGCCAGAGCCTGGCCTGGGGCAACGGCCGGTTCAGGGGATTGAACACGAAGGCCTGCAGGAAGTGGGCGGTGAGATCCAGGCCGGCGCGGACGTCGCCGGGCTGAATGCCGCCCTGGGCCGAGAGCAGGAAGGGCGGCAGGTGCAGGAGCTTGTCCTTATAGGGCTCGCCGGCCTCGGCGCAGACCGCCCGGCCGGTGCGGGGGCTGACATAGATCAGGTTGTCCAGTGCGCCCGTGGCGGCGCACTTGGAGAGGTCCAGGCCAAAGCCCAGGTCCTGCAACAGTCCCGCCTCGAACCGCACGAAGATGGCCGGCCAGATGTCTGGATGGATGAGGGAATCCGTCAGGGCCTCGAAGGCGTAGAAGGCGCCCGGATGCGGTTCACGCTCCGGCAGGGCCGCGGCGGCCACGGCGGCGGCCGCTGATAGTCCCGCGAGGGCGAGGGCGTCGTCGAACAGGGCCGACGGCCCCTCCCCCACCGGCTCCACCGAAGCTGAGCCCAGTTGATCGGAGACCCGTGCGCGATACGACATCACCGTCCGTGCGCCGGGCTGCAGGAACGGCTTGATGCGCCGCGACGCGCCGCCCGGCACATGGGCGGCATAACGGCCGTGGGCGGCGGTCAGGAACTCGACAATGGCCCCGGATTCCCCATGGGGCCTGGCCGAGAGCACGAAGGCGTCGTCTTCGAATTCCATCAGACGCGTACGAGCCCAGATGCTCCCCTCCCGGGGGAGCTGGCGCGAAGCGCCTGAGGGGGACTTTGACTCTTGTTTGAGGGCCGAAGAGGTCGACTACGTCGATCCCCCTCCGTCAGCCAGCTACGCTGCCTGCCACCTCCCCCACATCGGCCTGCGGCCTGGGGGAGGATCTTAGACATCGAAGTCCAAACCCACGTCGCCGTAGAACTCGCGCTTGTCGGCCCAGCGTTCGTCGACCTTCACTGTCAGGAACAGGTGGACGGTCTTGTCCAGCAGGGTGGTCAGTTCCTCGCGGGACTTCTGGCCGATCCACTTCAGGGTCTGGCCGTTCGCGCCGAGCACGATGGGGCGCTGGCTGTCGCGTTCGACATAGATGGTCTGTTCGATGCGCAGGGAGCCGTCCTTGCGCTCCTCAAAGGAGGTGGTCTCCACGGCCGCCGCATAGGGCAGTTCCTCGTGGACGCGCAGGTAGATCTTCTCCCGGGTGATCTCGGCGGCCAGCAGGCGAACCGGCAGGTCGGCGGTCTGGTCGGCGGGATAGAGCCACGGCCCCTCAGGCATTAGCTCGACGAGACGCTTGGTGAGGTCTTCGACCCCCGCGCCCGTGGCGGCCGAGATCATGAAGACCTCGGTGTAGACGCCGGTTTCGAAAAGCCTTTGCGAGATGGCCAGCAGGTTCTCGCGCTTGACGCCGTCGATCTTGTTGAGCGCCAGGATCACCTGTTTTCCGGCGGCCTCCAGGCCCTCGACGATGGTGTCGACGTCGGCCATGCCGCGGCGGTCGGCGGCCTTGCCCTTGCCCTCGTTGACCGCGATCTCGGCGGCGGCGTCCACCAGATGAACCACGGCGTCGGCGTCCTCGGTTCCGCCCCAGGCCGAGCGGACCATGGCGCGGTCCAGCCGGCGGCGCGGGGTAAAGATGCCGGGCGTGTCCACCAGGATGATCTGGGTCTCACCCTCCATGGCCACGCCGCGCACCGGGAAGCGGGTGGTCTGAACCTTCTGGGTCACGATCGAGACCTTGGCGCCCACCATGCGGTTGGTCAGGGTGGACTTGCCGGCGTTGGGCGCGCCGATCACGGCGACAAAACCTGCGCGGGTCATTGGGCGGTCTCGTGTTTCAACAACATCACCTGAGCTGCGGCCTTTTCGGCCTCTTGTTTCGAGCGGCCCTGGGCCGCCTGTGTTTCGTAGCCCTCGATCGCCACCTGGACGGTGAAGACGGGGGCGTGGTCGGCGCCGGTCCGGGAGACCAGGCTGTAGGCCGGCAGCGCCAGGCCCTGGGCCTGGGCCCACTCCTGCAACCGGGTCTTGGAATCCTTGTTGCGCGGCTCGTCGAGGGTTTCGAACTGCGGCGCCCAGAAGGTCTGGAAGAAGGTCCGCGCCGCGTCCATTCCGCCGTCGATGTATAGCGCAGCGATGAGCGCTTCGCACGCGTCGCCCAGCACGGTGTCGTTTTCGCGGGCGCCGATCTTGGTGGCGCTGGCCGCCAGCCGCAGAGCATCGGGCAGACCGACCTGGCGCGCGACAATGGCGCAGGCGTGGTAGTTGACCAGGGTGGCCATCAACCGGCTCATCTCGCCCTCGCGGGCCTCGCCGTTGCGGTCCATCAGGGCCTCGGCGGCCAGCAGGTTCAGCACCCGGTCGCCCAGGAACTCCAGCCGCTCGTTATGGCGCACCTTGGTGGCGCCGTCGCCGACACTGGCGTGGGTAAGGGCCCGCTCGAGAAGCTCCCGGTCCTGGAACACGTGGCCTATGCGGGCCTCGAGTTCGGAGACCGCGACTTCGCGCTTGTTCATTTCAGGACGTTGAAGAACCGGCTTGGCCGCGCGTCCAGGACCCAGGTCCAGGGCTTGAAGAGCGAAGCGCCCTTGTTCCAGGACAGCATGATGATCCGGGCCTTGCCCACTAGGTTCTCGGCGGGGACGTAGCCGACGCCGATCTCGGAGGGGACCCGGCTGTCGAGGGAGTTGTCGCGGTTGTCGCCCATGAAGAAGTAGTTGCCCTCGGGCACCACGTAGACGCCGGTGTTGTCCACATCGCCATCGGGGCCGAAATCGTAGGTGATGAACTTCTTCCCGTTGGGGAACGTCTCTTCGTAGCGCTCGACATTGCGCGTGAAGCCGTAGCCGGAATCCACCATCACCGGGGGCAGCGGCCTGCGCGGCACGGCCTTGCCGTTGATGTGAAGCACGCCGCCGGTCACTTGAATCCGATCGCCGGGCAGGCCCACCAGGCGCTTGATGTAGTCGATGTGGCCGTCGCGGGGCAGCTTGAACACGATGATGTCGCCACGGTCCGGCGTCTTCTCGAAGATGCGGCCCTTGAAGATCGGTGGGCTGAAGGGGATCGAGTTCTTCGAATAGCCGTAGGAATATTTCGACACGATGATGTAGTCGCCCTCGAGGAGCGTCGGGTCCATCGAAGCGGACGGAATCGTGAAGGGCTGGAAGAACAGCACCCGCAGGAACAGCGCGATCAGCAGGGCGTAGACGACCGTTTTCACGATCTCGACGACCTCGTTCAGGGCTCCGGACTTGTCGGAGCTGTCCGCGCTGTGCACGTCTTCAGTCATAGATGGGTTCCGAACATCGGGCGGACCGGGGTATTGAGGCCCTGTAGCTAACCGCTGCATAGCCCAGCGGCAAGAGTCGCGCCCGTGAACTCTTTATCCAGGCGAATGGGTCGCAGAGCCCGTGCGCCTACTCCAGCCGGAGAGACGGTCCTCGAACCGCCGGCCCGGCGACCAGTCGACCGGCGGCGGCATCCCAGCTGTAGCGCGTTTCCATGCAGCCTTGCTGGTCGTAGCCACCGCAGTCTTCCGAGGTCGCGATACCGATGAAGGTGGCCGGGGTGCTGGCGACATCGACGGCATAGACCGGCCCCTCCCGCGTCAGGACCACGACGTCGCCGCTGACGATCCGCAGGCCTGAGTCGGCGAGCGGCGTCGCCTGCCCCTCCGCGTCGCGCTTGAGGCATCCGCCGTACTCGGAGCCGACGATCCAGTCGACCTCGCCATCCCCGGTCACATCCGGCGACCTGGACGCCAAAGCGCCCTCGTATTTTCCGCCAAGGGTCGCGCAGGAGTCCGCCAGGTCGCGCAGGGCGTCAACGACGGCGAGCGGATAGTCGCCTTCTGCGACGGGAAGCGTCTGAAACAGCGGTCCCGCAAGCCGCCCGTCGCCGTGAGCATTGGGCTGCTCCCCGAAGCGGCCCTGCGCCTCGTCCCACAGGAAGCTGCGGCGGCACTCATTCACACCGGCCAGCCCGCAATGCGTGCCGTGGATTTCGAGGTCGAGGATCGTAGCCTTGGGCGTGTGGCGGAGCGCCAGCTCGCGAACCTGTTCGTCGAAAGCCAGGACGTAGCCGCCCCCCGACCGACTGACGAAGAGCTTATGGGTGCAGCCGCCGGTGCCGCACCACGCCATGCCCTGCCGCTCGAAGTCGACATGCCAGTCGCGAACGCCATCATGGGAGATCACCACCGGAGCGAACAGCCGTCCGGCCGGGCGCACAGGGGGCATGTCATCCTTGATGTCGTTCTGCACCTTGGCCAGCAGGTCAGACGGCGCCGTGGCGCAGCTCGACAACAACAGGGCGGCGGCGATCCAGAGCGCCTTCATCGGGTGGCTTCCTTGTCGTGGTGCGCCACCACCGCGCGGGCCACGGCGGCCATCAGGTCCTGGCGTTCGGGAACCGGGCGGCGGGTCTGGGCGATCATCACGGCGACCGCATAGCTGTGGCCGTCGGGCGCGGTCATGATCCCCACATCGTTGAACCCGGTGGCGACGGCGCCCCAGACCTGGCCGGTGCCGGTCTTGTGCGCCAGGGTCCAGCCGCGGCTGAGCCCCGCCGGCAGGCGGCTCGGGCCCGTGGCGGTCTCGCCCATGATCCCCAGCAGCAGCTCGGTGGAGGCCGGTGACAGGAGCTCACCGCGCTTGAGCCGCGCCAGGCCCGTGGCGAGACCTACCGGTGTGGCGGCGTCATAGGGATCCTGCAGGTAGGCGGCGAGATTCACCGAACGCGCCTCCGGCGACAGGGTGTCGCGCTCCTCCCAGAAGGTATGCTTGAAGGAATATTCCGGCTTCCAGTCGAGGCCTGCGATCCGGGTCTGCATGTCCTTCTCCGGCGGACTTGCCCAGACACCCTTGAGCCTGTGGCGATCCAGGATCGCCTGCACCGCCGCCTGTCCGCCCACATGGCCCACCAGGACGTCATTTGCGGCGTTGTCGCTCTGGGCGATGGCGCCGCGGATCAACTCCACCACCGTGACCGGATATCCGTTGTCGCCGACGTGCTTGCGCAAGGGCTGGTGGAAGATGCTGAGATCGTCCTTGCGGACAACCAAGGTGTCGCCAAGCGCCATTTGGCCCTTGTCCACCGCGTCGAGGGCGGCGAGCGCCACCCAAAGCTTGGAGACGCTTTGCTGCGGATATTTGCTGTCGCCGTCGAAGGCGACGGTCCAGCCCTCATCGACGTCGCGGATGGCGATACCCACGCGGCCATCGAACCCGCGACCCAGGGCCTTGATCCGCGCCGAGAGTTCAGGCGCGGCCTGGGCGGCCACCGACTGCTGAACCGATCGGTCGGCTGGCGCCTTCTCATCCGGCCCGCGCGCCTGAGGCAGGACCAAACCGAGCAGCAGGGCCACAAGACCGAACCACCACCGCTGGCCGTGCGCGACCCTGCGTCGCGATGCTCTGTAGACCCCCGTCATGCGCCTCAGCCTAGCACAGACCTCGGTGGGACCGCAGCGCCCTTGGCCTTGCACCAAGGTCGCCCCCGGCTCCCAGCCTCCGCGGGTGGCGGACGTAAGCCGATCAGAGCGGCACGGCCTCGATGATCACGAAGGCCTGGGCGTAGGGGTGGTCATCGGTGAGAGACAGGTGGATCACCGGCCTGTGGCCGGCGGGGACCATCTTCTCCAGGCGGGCCAGGGCGCCGTTGGTCAGCGCCATGGTGGGCTGGCCTGAACGCATGTTGACGACCCCCATGTCGCGCCAGAAGACGCCGGCCCGCATGCCGGTGCCCAGCGCCTTGGCGCAGGCCTCCTTGGCGGCGAAGCGCTTAGCGTAGCTCGACGCCTTGTCCGGCTTGCGCTCCGACCGGGCGCGTTCGATCTCGGTGAAGATGCGGTGGGTGAACCGCTCCCCGAACCGGTCGAGGCTGCCCTGGATGCGGCGGATGTCAGACAGGTCCGAGCCAATGCCGAGGATCATGCCGCGCGCTCGGCGCGGGCTTCGTCCATCAGGGCGCGCATCCGCTGGATAGCCGGGGCCAGACCCACGAAAATCGCCTCTCCGATCAGGAAGTGGCCGATGTTCAGCTCCATCAGTTCAGGGATCGAGGCGATGGGCTTGGCGGTCTCGTAGTCCATCCCGTGGCCGGCATGGACCTCCAGCCCGATCCGGTGCGCCTCAGCCGCCGTGGCGCGGAGTTTTTCCAGCAGGCGCGGCGCGTCAGGGGAGCGGTCGCGGACGGCGTCACAATAGGGGCCGGTGGTCAGCTCCACCACCTGGGCGCCGACCGACTTGGCGGCCGTCACCTGGTCGAGGTCGGCGTCGACGAAGCAGGAGACCCGGATCCCCGCCTCCACGAAGCGACGTACCGTCGGCGCGATGGCGTTGTGACCCTTCACGACGTCGAGGCCGCCCTCAGTGGTCACCTCTTCCCGGCGCTCGGGCACCAGGCACGCGGCGTGGGGGACGTGGGCCAGGCAGATGGCCTCCATCTCGGCGGTCACCGCCATCTCGAAGTTCAGCGGGATGCCCCGCTTGCGGGTGATGAGGGCCAAGGCGTCCATGTCGGCGTCGGAGATATGCCGGCGATCTTCCCGCAGATGGGCGGTGATGCCGTCGGCGCCGGCGGCCATGGCCATCTCGGCGGCCCGCATCGGATCGGGATAGGTGGCCCCCCGGGCGTTCCGGATGGTGGCCACATGGTCGATGTTCACGCCCAGGCGCAGACGGTTCATCCGTGCAGTCTCCGGCTGCCCGGGTCTTCCACCGGGATCGCCGCCAGTTCAGGCGGCAGCTGGTCGGCGGGATAGGCAGGGACATTCAGGCGGGCGAGCGCCACGAAGGGCGCGCCGGGATCAGCCTTGCCGCCCGAACGGTCGACGATGGCCGCGGCCACCACAACATTGCCGCCGGCCGCCTTGATGGCCTCGACGCACTCGCGCGAGGACAGGCCAGTGGAGACGATATCCTCCACCATGGCGATGCGGGCCCCGGGGGGAATCGAGAAGGCGCGGCGTAGCTTGAAGCCGCCCCCTTCCCGCTCGACATACATCGAAGGCACGCCCAGGGCGCGGGCGGTCTCGTAGCCCGGAATGATGCCACCGACCGCCGGGGAAATGCACAGATCGACCGGGCCGACCGCCTCGATGATCTTCGCCGCCAGCGCCTTGCACAGCCGCTCAGTGCGGTCGGGATACTGGAAGACCAGGTTCTTCTGCAGGAAGACACCGGAATGCAGGCCGCTGGAGAGCACGAAGTGCCCCTCACGCAGGGCGCCCGACGCGCGGAATTCTTCCAGGACCTGTTCGGTGTTCATGATGGCGCCTCCTTGACGCGGCATAGCGAAGCCACGTCAGGCTGTCATCTGGGATGGTGGAGGACGAGACGCAATCCATGCTGAGCCGCGACATCCGTTTGACCACGCCCCGACTGGTGATGCGCCCCACTGAGGCCGGCGACGCCCCGCGCATGGCGCAGATCCAGTCCAACTGGAACGTCACCCGCATGCTGCGCCTGGCCCCCTGGCCGGCCACCGAGGCGGCCATGGTCGAGTGGGCGGACCTGCACGGCCAGGAGTGGGCGGCGGGGACCGCCTACCGCTTCGCCGTGCTGCTGGACGGCGTGATGATCGGAACCGCCGACATCGACGACATCGACGGGACATCCGGCGAGATAGGTTACTGGTTCGATGAACCCTATTGGGGTCAGGGCTTTGCTCGCGAGGCCGCCGCCGCCCTGATGGACTTCGCGGTCCAGACCGCGGGCCTGAGGCGGATCGTCGCCGGGCACAATGCGGAGAACCCGGCATCCGGCGCCGTCCTGAAGCGGCTGGGCTTCCACTTCGTCGAGGACACGATGAAGTTTTCCAAGCCACAAGGGATCGAGGTCCCCTACCGGATATACGCCTACGAGGCCTGAACCTGGCGCCTGCGCAGCATCGGCCAGAACATATTCAGCGCCAGACCGCCCAGGACCAGGCCGGCCGCCATGAGCTTCCAGTCCTGCATTGGTTCTCCCAGCAGAGCCGCCGAGGCGGCCATGCCGAACACCGGCACGAAGAAGGCCAGGGGCGAGATGGTCGCCGCAGGATACCTGGCCAGCAGCCAGCCCCAGGCCGCGTAGCCGAACAGGGTGTTGCCCACCGACTGCCACAGCACCGCACCCCAGGTTCCAATGTCGGCGTTCTGTACCCCTATCAGCATCCGCTCGGGCCCCTCGAACACCAGGGCCAGGATCAGCAGCGGCGGGATCGAAAACAAGCTGGCCCAGACCACATAGGCCAGGGAATTCACGCCGGGGGTGGAGCGCTGCACCATGTTGCCGCCGGCCCAACTCGCAGCCGCAATCAGCACCAGACCCAGGCCCAGCGGGGTGGTGGAGCCGTCGGTGTGCATCAGGATCACCGCCAGGCCGCCGGTGGCCAGAACCAGGGCCGCGATCTGGAAGCGCTTCACCCGCTCGCCGGTCAGCCACATGGACAGGCCGATGGTGAAGAACACCTGCACCTGCACCACCAGGGAGGCGAGGCCCGGCGAGATGTCGTGCTGCATGGCGAGGTAGAGCATGCCGAACTGACCAAGACCGATCAGCACGCCATAGGCCGCCAGATTTCGCCATGGCGCGTCCGGCTTCTTGAGAAAGAACACCGCGGGCAGCAGGGCGAAGGTGAAGCGCAGGGCCGCGAAGGTCAGCGGCGGCAGGTGGGCGAGCGCCACCTTGATCACCACGAAATTAGTTCCCCACACCGCCACCACGGCCAGCGCCAGCAGGGCGGCGCGCCAGGTCAGGGCGTTGGCGGTCATGGCGACATCCTTGGCAGCGGGGCCGTAGCGCGGAGTTAAGGGTCGCCGGCCTGAAAAGCTAGGCGGGAGGACCAGACGTCCTACCCGCGCGAAAGAAAAAACTGCGCGCGCCGGGGATTGAACGCGGGCGGCGGACGTGACGAAATCGCCGGATGATCACCGATAAGGTGGCCCGGAGGACGAACGCCATGCCGAACCTGACTATCCGCCGCACCGCCGGCGCCCTGGGCGCCGAGATTTCCGGGGTCAACCTCTCCCAGGACCTAGACGAGGCCACTATCGCCGAGATCCGGGCGGCCTTTGTCGAGCACCAGGTGATATTCTTCCGTGATCAGGCCCTGACGCCCGAGCAGCAACTGGCCTTCGGACGCCGGTTCGGGACGATGAACATCCATCCCTATGTCGCCGGCATGCCAGATCACCCCGAGGTGATGGAGGTGATCAAGGAGCCGCAGGACCGGGTGAACTTTGGCGGCGGCTGGCACTCCGACATGAGTTTCCTGGAGCATCCCTCCATCGCTTCCATCCTTTATGCGGTGGAACTGCCCGACTATGGCGGCGACACCCTGTTCGCCAGCCAGGCCGCCGCCTATGAAGCCCTGACTCCCGGCCTGCGCGCCACTCTGGAGACCCTGAACGCCGTCCACTCGGCGGGTCGGGAATATTCCGCCAGCGGGCACTCGGCCCAGAAGCGCTCCTCGATGAACGTCGCCGAGGCTGAGGGCGCGACCGGCGAGTTCATCCACCCCATGGTGCTCATCCACCCGGAGACCGGGCGCAAGGCGCTCTACGTCAATCCGGCCTTCACGATGAAGATCGAGGGCTGGAGCAAGCGGGAGTCAAAGCCGCTGCTGGACTTCCTGTTCGAGCATTGCCGGGGTGAGCGGTTCACCACGCGGTTCGCCTGGGCTCCGGGCTCGGTGGCCTTCTGGGACAACCGCTCGGTCTGGCACTATGCGCTGAACGACTATCCCGGTCAGCGACGCCACATGCGCCGGGTGACGGTGGACGCCGACGCCGCGCGCTACGCGGGCGCCCCGCGCCTGGCGCGCGCCTCGTGAAGCGCGAGATCGGTCCGACTGAAGTTTAGCCCTTCGCCCGCTCCACCGTCTCGATGGACGGATTGGCGCGTAGAGCTGCGCCGATGTGGGTGAGGTGGCGGGCGTCCTTCACCTCGACATCGACATCAACGTCGAAGAAATCGGCGTGGCGTCGGTGCATGCGCAGGTTCACGATGTTCCCGCCCGCCTCGCCGATCGCCGTGCAGGCCTGCCCCAGAACCCCCGGGGCGTTGCGGATGGTGGCGGTCAAACGCGAAAGGGTGACGGTGTTGCGCTCGGCCTCCGGCGTCCATTGCAGGTCGCGCCAGAGGTCTTCCTTGTCCTCGTATTCCGCTAGCTTGGCGCAGTCGATGGTGTGCACCGTCAGGCCGCCGCCGTCCGGCTCGATGATGCCGACGATCCGGTCGCCGGGCACCGGGGTGCAGCACTGGCCGAAGTGCAGGGAGACGCCGGGGGTCAGGCCGCCGCCGCGCACATAGAGCCGCGCCGCCTTGCCCCCCTCGATCCGGCGCACAGCGGTGGCCGCCTCGCGGTCTGAGGCCTTCAAGCCGGGGAAGATCACGTCCAGCACCTGGGTCGGCGAGATGCGGCCCCGGCCGACGATCTCGAACAGGTCGTCCTCGGTGGCGACGGCGAAGCGTTCCTCGGCGGGCTTCAGAGAGACGTCCTTGCGGGCCTTGCCGGCGCGCTCGAAGGTCTGCTCCACAGTGGCGCGGCCCAAGCGGGTGAACTCTTCTTTTTCTGTCTGGCGGATATGGCGGCGGATGGCCGAGCGGGCCCGGCCGGTGACCGTCAGGGAACGCCAGTCGGGCGGCACCACGGGCTTGGCGCCACGGATGACCTCAACCACGTCCCCGTTCTGAAGAGTCGTCCGTAAAGGCTTAAGTTCGCCGTTGATCTTCACGCCGATACAGGTGTCGCCGACGTCGGTATGGACCGCATAGGCGAAGTCCAGCGGCATGGCGCCGCGCGGCAGGCTCACCAGCTTGCCCTTGGGCGTGAAGACGAAGGCCTGGTCGAGATACATCTCGAGCTTGGCGTGTTCCACCAGCTCCTCGACGTCACCGCCATGCTCCAGCACCTGGACGAGATGGCGCAGGTTCAGCAACGGGTCGCGGCCGCCGGCGTCGGCCTGAGCCTCAGCGTCGAAGCCGTAGGACTTGTCCTTGTAGCGCCAGTGCGCGGCCACACCCTCCTCGGCCACCCGGTCCATCGCCTCGGTGCGGATCTGCATCTCGATGCGCATCCCACGCGGCCCGACCACGGTGGAGTGAATGGAGCGGTAGTTGTTGCGCTTGGGCGTGGAGATGAAATCCTTGAACCGTTCAGGCACGCTGGGCCAGGCGCGGTGGATCACGCCGAGCGCGCGGTAGCAGTCCTCCTCGGAGTCGACGATCACCCGGAAGGCGTAGATGTCGGAGAGTTGGGAGAAGCCGATCGACTTGCGCTGCAGCTTGCGCCAGATCGAGTAGGGGTTCTTCTCGCGGCCAAAGACCCGTGCGGAGAGCCCGCCCACCTCCAGCTTGGCGGCGATTTCAGCCGAAACCACGGCGACCGCCCCGCCCTGCTCGATCCGCAGGGCTTCCAACCGACGGCCGATGGCGTCGCGGGCCACCGGGTTCAGATGCTCGAAGGCCAGCTCCTCCAGCTCCGAACAGATGCGGTGACAGCCGATGGAACGGGCCAGCGGGGCGTAGATGTCCAGGGTCTCGCGGGCGATCCGCTCGCGCTTGGCCGGGCTCTTGATGTAATGCAGCGTCCGCATGTTGTGCAGGCGGTCGGCCAGCTTGACCATCAGGACGCGGACGTCCTTGGAGATGGCCAGGATGAACTTGCGCAGGTTCTCGGCCTGCTTGGTGTGCTCGCTGTTCAGCTCCAGCTTGGTGAGCTTGGTGACCCCCTCCACCAGTTCGCTGATCTCGCTCCCGAACAGGTCGGTGATGTCCTGGGCGCTGACCGGGGTGTCCTCGATCACGTCGTGCAGCAGCGCCGTGACGATGGTCGCGGTGTCGAGCCGGTAGTCGGTGAGGATGCCCGCCACCTCGATGGGGTGGGCGAAGTAGGGGTCGCCCGAGGCGCGCTTCTGCGAGCCATGCATGCGCATGGCGTAGACATAGGCGCGATTCAGGATCGCCTCGTCGGCGGTCGGATCGTAGGAGCGGACCTTCTCGATCAGCTCATACTGGCGGAGCATGCGCGGGGGCCGGGATGGAGTCGGCGGCGCAGTCCTTTGGTCGGCGGCGGGTTCAGGCGCCGCCGTAAGCGTGAGGGGTTCTGAGCCTTCCGGGCTCAGTACCGCTCCTCCTGACCGCCGTCACGGTCGCTCTGCAGGGCGCGAACCAATTCCAGTTCGCTCATCTGCATGTGCGTCGGATCGGCCAGCAGGGCGAGGGTTTCGGCCTCTTCCTCGGCTTCCGAACGCTCATCAACGCGCTGCAGGGTCCCGATCAGGGTCTCGCGCAGTTCCTCCGCGTCCACCACGTCATCGGCGATCTCGCGCAGAGAGACGACGGGGTTCTTGTCGTTGTCGCGATCGACCAGGATAGCCGAGCCGGCCGAAATGGCGCGGGCCCGGTGGGCCGCCAACAGCACGAGGCTGAAGCGGTTCGGAACTCGTTCGATGCAATCTTCGACGGTGACGCGGGCCATGGAATCCTCAAGTCGGGGGTAGAACCGAACAAAATAGAGGGTTTGACGGCGTTGTGCAACGCCGCATGGCGCGTCAGATCGGCCCGCCTTGCGCCTTTTTCGAGACCGGACGGGCGTCGAGGCCCACCGAGGCGCCTTCCGCAAGCTCGCGCGCGGTCTTTCCGAGGGTCGGATGGCGCCAGTTCGGCGCAATTTCCGCGAGCGGCCCCATGACGAACAGCCGCTCATGCGCGCGAGGATGGGGCAGGATCAGGTCATCAGCGGCCTGAACGGCCTGGCCGTAGGCGATCAGATCGAGGTCCAGCGTCCGGGCTGCGTTTTTCTCGCTCCGCAGGCGACCAAACTGGGTTTCGATTGAAAAAAGGGTATGCAGAGCTTCCAGCGGGGCCAGCTTCGTCTCGACAACCGCGACGCCGTTGCGATACTCGTTGGCGGTCGGGTCCGGCCAGGCGGCAGAGCTCCACCAGGACGACCGGCGAACCACAGGCAATCCCGCCTGGGCGAAACGAGCGAGCGCCGCCTCAAGAAGAGCCTCGGACGAACCATAGTCGCCGGCCATATTACCGCCCAGCGCGACGATGACGGCCCCGTCCAGGTCCATGCGCCCCCCGCCCCCTTTTTGGATTTCCGATCCCGATGACATTTTACCCCACGGACAGGCTGGCGCTCTTCATTGACGGTGCGAACCTGTATTCCGCCGCCAAGGGGCTCGGCTTCGATATCGACTATCGCAAGCTGCTGGAAGAATTCCGCACGCGCGGCATCCTGGTGCGCGCCTACTACTACACCGCCCTGGTGGAGGATCAGGAGTATTCACCCATCCGCCCTCTGGTGGACTGGCTGGACTATAACGGCTTCCGCCTGGTGACGAAGCCGGCCCGGGAATACACCGACGCCCAGGGGCGCAAGCGCTGGCGCGGCGACATGGATGTCGAGATCGCCGTCGACATGCTGGAAATGGCCGCCCACGCCGACCACCTGCTGCTGTTCTCCGGCGACGGCGACTTCCGCTGCCTGGTGGAGGCTGTCCAGCGCAAAGGCGCGCGGGTGACGGTCATCTCCACCGTCAAGTCCCAGCCGCCGATGGCCAGCGACGACCTGCGCCGTCAGGCCGACCATTTCATCGACCTCTCCGATCTTGCCGACATCATCGGGCGTCCTTCGCGGCTGCCGCGCTTCATCCAGGAAAGCCGCACCGGCGCCGACCGCGAGGCGGACGCCGAAGCTTGACCCACGTCGCCACCACCGTGGCCGAGCCGCCACGGGACTGCCCGCTCTGCCCCCGCCTGGTGGCCTATCGGATGGTCAACCGCGCCGAACATCCCGACTGGTGGAACGGCCCCGCCCCTTCCTTCGGCGACGAGAACGCCCGCCTGCTGGTGGCGGGCCTGGCGCCTGGCCGCACCGGCGCCAATCGCACGGGGCGGCCCTTCACCGGCGATGGCGCCGGGGTGATGCTGTACGAGACCCTGCTGAAGACCGGCTTCGCGCGCGGCGTCTATCAGGCGCGGCCCGACGATGGGCTGGAGCTGACAGACTGCATGATCACCAACGCGGTGCGCTGCGCGCCGCCGCTGAACAAGCCTGAAACCAGCGAAGAGAACACCTGTCGCCCGTTCCTCACCGCGCGGCTGGCCGCCCTGCCCCGACTGAAGGTGATCGTCACCTTGGGGGATGTGTCCCGGCGCAATGTACTGAAGGCTCTCGGACTAAAAGCCTCGGCGGGACCGCCCGGCCACGGGACCGAGTTCCAGGCGGGTCCCTACATGATCCTCAACAGCTATCACTGCTCCCGGCTCAATACGAACACCGGGCGCCTGACGGCGGCGATGTTTGAGGCGGTATTCCGCCGCGCCCGCGAACTGATCGAAGCCTAGCTGGGCTTGCTCCAGTAAAAGTAGCGCCAGGCCTGCTCGAAGCCCGCGCGGCGATAGAGGGCCCGGGCGGGCGCGTTCTTCTCTTCCACCTGCAGGAAGGCTCGGTCGATGCCGCGAGCCAGCGCCTCGTTGGCCAGACCCGCTAGCACGCGGCCCGCCAGACCTTCCCCCCGGCGGCTGAGGTCGGTGCGCATCCCATGGAAACTGACCCAGCCGTGGCCGAACGATCCGCAGCCCACAGCGATGGTCTTGTCACCGTCTCGCACCATGCCGAACCGCCCGCCCGGCGCGCGGCTAAGCGCCTTGACCCGATAGGCGCCGTCGATGGGATCGAACCCCTCCCCCAGGAAGACAGCGGCCCAGGCGTCGTCGGGGCGTTCGGCGATGTCGGCGGGGGGGCGATCGGTGACGGCGGTTATGGCGGCGGTCGCTGAGGTCTTGACCAGGGTGGGCTGCTCAAAGCCGTAGCCCCGACGGGACAATTCGGCGCGAACGCCCTCCAGACCGGGACCATCGGCGATCCGGAAAGCGGCTGTCAGGCCCCGCTCGGCATAGGCTGCCTCGATCTGGTCGATGACAGCCGGATCGGCGGAGAGGTCATGGCGCAGGGGCACGGCGCTGGCCGCGCGCCGGATCGAGCCGGGATCGAGCCCTACCAGCCAGCCCTCGATCTCCAGCACTTCGTCAGGCGCGACGGCGGCCAGGGTCGCCCGCTCGATGGCCTCGATCTGAGCGGCCTCGGTCATCAGCCCCGGTCGCGCAGCAGCCGGGCCTTATCGCGCTGCCAGTCACGGTCGGCGGTGGCCTGGCGCTTGTCGTGGTTCTGCTTGCCCTTGGCCAACGCGATCTCCAGCTTGGCGAGACCCTTCTCGTTCCAATAGAGCTTCATCGGAATGAGGGTGCGGCCCTCGCGCTGCACCGCGCCGATCAATTTATCGATCTGTTTCTTGTGCAGCAGCAGTTTCCGGTGCCGACGCGGCTCATGGTTGAAGCGGTTAGCCTGCCCATAAGGCGGGATGTCGGCGTTGATCAGCACGATCTCGCGACCTTCCACCGAGGCGTAGGACTCCGCGATGTTGGCCCGGCCGACACGCAGAGATTTGACCTCCGTGCCGGTCAGCATGAGGCCCGCCTCGAAGGTCTCTTCGAGGAAGTAGTCGTACCGCGCCCGACGGTTTTCGGCGATCAGCTTGCCGGCCATCAGATGAGGCCGGTTTCCCGCAGCGCGGCGAGAACCTCCTGCCGGGCGGCTTCCGAGCAGGCCGTGATCGGAAGGCGGACATCTTCCCGGCAGAGGCCCAGATGGGCCAGGGCGAACTTGGTGGGCGACGGCGAGGCGTCTGAGAACAGCGACTTGTGCAGCAGCAGCAGGCGATCCTGCCAGTAGAGCGCCGTCTTCCAGTCGTCGCCGAGCGCGGCGTTATAGAAGGCGGAGCACAGGTCCGGCGCGACATTGGACGACACCGAGATGCAGCCGTGGCCCCCGTGGGCCATGTAGCCGAGCGCCGTGGGATCATCGCCCGAGAGCATCACCCAGTCCGGACCGCACAGCAGGCGCTGCATGGTGGCCCGGGTCATGTCGCCGGTGGCGTCCTTGATGCCGACGATATTCGGCAGCTTGGAGAGGCGGCCAAGCGTCGCGTCGGCGATGTCGATGCTGGTGCGGCTCGGTACGTTGTAGACCAGGACCGGCAGTTGCACCGCGTCGTTGATCGCCGCGTAATGGGCGTAGAGACCTTCCTGGCTCGGACGATTGTAATAGGGAGTCACCACCAGGGCCGCGTCGGCGCCGACGGTCTTGGCGTGGCGCACCAGTTCGATGGCCTCGGCCGTCGAATTGGAGCCCGCGCCGGCGATAATCGGCACACGCCCCGCAGCGGTGGCGACGCAAAGCTCCACAACCCGACGGTGTTCGTCGTGGCTCAGCGTCGCGGTTTCGCCTGTAGTGCCGACGGGCACCAGGCCGTGGACACCGCCTGCGATCTGGCGTTCGACAAGGGCGACAAACGCCTGCTCATCGATCGCCCCGTCGCGAAACGGCGTCACGAGGGCCGGCATGACGCCCTTGAACAAAGGTTCGGACATGGTCTGCAAAAAGCCGTGAAAGCGAGGCCTATTGTTGCGGCCTCAAGATTTGGCCGGACAATATGGCGGGCAGGCCCTAAGCCGCAACCAGACTTGTTCCGTATTTCGATGATCCGGAGATATTCGTTTTGGCGTCCAAAGCCCGCAAGGCACTCTTCACCGCAGCCGCAGCCGTTCTGTTGACCGGCGTGGCCGAGGCGCAACAGCCGACGCAGGGGCATCCGCCCTACGAAGGACCGCCACCCCCCATCGAACTGACCCAGACCCAGCCGGTGACCTACCGCCGCGGATTGTCGGATGCTGACGGCGCAGCCCTGCGTAGCGCGCTGGATTCGGCCAAACGAGCCGACGTCACCGGCGCGCGCACCGCCATCGCCATGATCAACGACCCGATCGCCAAGAAGATCGCTATCTGGGCCATGGCCGATTCTGCGGCCGATTCGCTGAGTTTCTTCGAGATCGACCAAGCCCGCCGCGATCTGGCCGGCTGGCCGCGCGCCTCTCGCCGGCAGGTGGCGGCCGAAAAGCTTCTGGAAACCGGGGGCCTCAGTCCGCAACGGACCATCGACTGGTTTGGCGGCTCGGACCCCGCCACCGCCGAGGGCGCCATGGCCCTGGCCCAAGCCTATCGCGCCACCGGCCGCAACAAGGAAGCCACGCTCCTCATTCGTAACACCTGGCGCAACAAGCTGTTCGAAGCTGACCCGCAGCGTTCGATGCTGGCCCGGTTCGGCGACGTGCTGACCGTGGACGATCATGTCCGGCGCGCCGACATCATTCTCTTCGGCAGCCAGGGGCCCGCCGCGCGGGATATGATCCCCCTGCTGCCCGCCGACCAGGCTCAACTCGCCCAGGCCCGCATGGCCCTGCGGCAGAACTCAGCATCCGCCATCGCCCTGGTGAACAACCTGCCGGCCAGCGTCTCCAATTCTTCGGGCCTGGCCTTCGAGCGTGCGGCCTATATGCGCCGCCGGGGCATGGACCAGGTGGCCTTGGGACTGGTGCGAAGTTTCCCCACCGAAATCGCCTTCCCTGAGATGGGCGCGCGGATCTGGGATGAGCGCTACCAACTGGTCATCACCTCGCTGCGCAACAGTGACTCGCAGGGCGCTTACCTGGCCGCGGCCAATACCGGCCTGACGGAGGGCGCCGACGCCGCCGAGGCCGAATTCTACGCCGGCTGGATCGCGCTGACCCGCCTGAAGCGCCCGGAGGACGCCGACCGTCACTTCGCGGCCATCGAGAAGATCGGGTCCTCGCCGATCACCCGCGGCCGCGCCCTCTACTGGCGAGGCCGGGCGGCGGAGGCCCGTGGCCAGCATGACCGCGCCCAGGGCTTCTATGGCGCGGCCTCCAAGCACAACACCACCTTCTACGGTCAGCTAGCCGGTGAGAAAGTCGGCGCCCACAAGATGAATCTGGGCCGCGACCCCGCCATCACCCAGTCAGACCGCAACCGCTTCGAGGGTCGCGACGCCGTCCGCGCGGCTCGGATGCTCTACGAGATCGGCAACAAGGACCTGTTCAAAACCTTCGTCCTGACTCTGGACGATGTCCTACCCACCGCTGAGGAAGAGGCCCTGCTGGTGGACATGGTCCGCGGCTATGGCGACATCGACACCGGCATGAAAGTGGTCCGTGCCGCCGCCCAACGCGGCTTCATCCTGCCCGAACGGGGGTATCCTGTTCGATCGACGCCGAACGTCGGAGGAGCCCCGGAACCTGCTCTGGTGTTGGGGATCACCCGCCAGGAGAGCGGCTTTGACCCGATGATCCGGTCGGGCGCCGGCGCGCGCGGCATGATGCAGCTGATGCCGGCCACCGCCTCCGCCGTCGCCCGACGCATGGGGGTGGGCTATTCCCCCGGCATGCTGGACGATCCCGAGTACAATATGCGGCTCGGCTCCAGCTATCTGGGCCAGATGGTGGGGAATTTCTCAGGCTCCTACCCCATGGCCATCGCCGCTTACAACGCCGGACCCGGACGGCCCGCCAGCTGGACAGCCTTCTGCGGGGACCCGCGCGGAGCGGCGACGGACCCGATCGACTTCATCGAATGCATCCCCTTCTCGGAAACCCGCAACTACGTCATGCGCGTGATGGAAGGCATGCAGGTCTATCGCGCCCGGCTGAACGGCGGCACGGCGCCGATCACCCTCTCCGCGGACCTGAAGCGGGGCAGCTACGGATCGGGATATACGCCGTCCGGGGCCATGGGGGAGACCCAGAACCCCGCCCCGACCCGGGCGGCCGGTGGCATGCAGCCGATCCCCAACTAGGACTCGTTCACCCAGGTTTCGATCAGCGGGGCGATGAGGTCGAGATGCTCATAGCGATGGTCATCGCCAGGGATCTCGACCACCGTGCAGAGCGGGTGCTTGTCCACGACCGCGGCCAGGTCGCGGTACGCGCCGTTGTAGTCCGCGGTCTGCTGAATGAAGAGCGTCGGAACCGCCGCGCAGTGCTCTTCCAACAAGGGCATCCATCCCTCGGAACGAGCCGCGCCAGCGGCGTTCCCAGGAAGACACAGGCCTGAGGCGCAAACCCATGCCGGTCTCGAGCCAGCATGACGATCAGGTTGCCGATCGACTTGGAAATGACCAGGTCCGCGTCGCTGCCACCGACCGCCAGAACGTCGGGAGACACATCGGGATTGCTGACATCGGCGCGTTCCCAGAAGCTGTGAGGCCGCACGACGGTTGCGGTTTGACCGATCTCCAGCCGGTCGATCAGACCCTGCATCTGGGCCAGGGTTTCCGGTTTACGGCCGGGTAGTCCGAGCACCCTCATGGCCGATATCTCCGCGCCGCCAGGGTGAGGCCTGCCGAGGTTTCTTCCAGTCCGCCATCCAGGACGAAGACCTCTCGCAGGATGTCCGAAGTGAGGGCGTCGCGGGGCGCCCCGTCGGCGACGATGCGTCCTGAGTCCACCACCACCACCCGGTCGCAGGCCCGAGCGGCGAGGCCCAGGTCATGCAGGGTAAGGACGACGGCGGCGCCGCGCGTGGCTTCCTGGCGGAACAACTCCAGGGACAGGAGCTGAGCGTCGGGATCCAGTCCGGCGGCGGGTTCGTCGGCCACAAGCAGGGGCGCGGCGGTCACCAGCAAACGGGCCAGCAGCACACGCGCGCGCTCGCCTCCGGATAGATCCAGCACGCCGCGCTCAGCGACGTTGGAAAGGCCCACCCGCGCCAGGGCGTCCATGGCCCCGGCCTGGGCGAGCACCGGCGGTTTCTGAACCGCGCCGAGACTGGCGATGCGCCAGGCCGGCAGGTTCCACCCGACCCGGCGTTCCTGAGGCAGGTAACCTGCCAGGGCCGCTCGGGAGCCGTCATCGAGACCCGCCACGTCACGCCCCGCAAGCTCCGCGCGGCCTGACGACAACTTGGCCAGGCCCAGGGCCGCGCGCAGCAGAGTGGTCTTCCCCGCGCCGTTGGGGCCAACGACACCCACGAGTTCTCCAGCCCGGACGCTCAGGTTGGCCCGCGAGAGCACCTCGGCATCGCCGCGGCGGACCGAGGCGTCGTGCAGGAAGAGGGCGGCGGTCACGCGCGCCAACTCCGCGCAGCGCGCCAGGCGATGAGGGCGAACAATGGGGCCCCGAACAGGGCGGTGACGACTCCGAGCTTCAGCTCCTGGTCGGTGGGGATCATGCGGGCGGCGATATCGGCGGCGGTCAGCAGGATGGCGCCGGCCAGAGCCGAAGGGGCCAGGGCCTTGCCGGGATCGGCGCCGGCCCCGGCGCGGACCAGGTGAGGGGCGGCCAGGCCCACGAAACCGATGATGCCGGCCATGGCGACAGCGGCTCCGGTGAGCAGGGACGCCCCGGACACGGCCGCGGCCCGCAGGCGTCCCATTGGCAGGCCGGACATGGCGGCGGCTTCCTCTCCCAGAGTCAGCATGACCAGCCCGCGCGCCGCGTAGACGCAGAGCCCGGCGCCAAGGGCCATGGGCGCCAGTTCCCATCCGATGTCGCTCCAACTCCTGTTGGCCACCGACCCCATCAACCACGACAGGATTTCCGCCGTGGTCACCGGCGAAGGCGAGAGGTTGAAGATCAACGAGGTCAGCGCCCCGGCGAAGGCCGACAGCGCCACGCCGAACAAGATTAGGGTCTCGGGCTCCTTGAACCGGGCGGCGAGCACGGTCAGCAGCAAGCCGGTGGCCAGCGCCGCCACCAGGGCCGCGGCCTCCGTCCCGCCGGGAACCGCGGCGAGACCCAGGGCGATGGCCAGGGACGCGCCGAGACCGGCGCCCGCCGAAACCCCCAGCACCCCAGGGTCAGCCAGGGGATTGCGGAGCAAGCCCTGCATCACCGCTCCAGCCAGCCCCAGCCCCCCCCCCACCACGGCGGCGGCCACGACGCGGGGCGCGCGGATCGACCAGAGCACTTCGCCGGGGCCTGACGAGGGCTCGCGAAAGGCCTGGGCATACTGGGCGGCGCCAAACGCCGTCTCCCCCAGCAGCAGCCCGAGCGCCAGCAGGACCAGCAGGGCGGCGATAAGACCCAGATTCAACTTCATCGTGGCGCCTTGGCGGCCAGGATTTCCACGGCCTCGGCGGCCGACGGATCCGGGCAGCCCAGCATGGCGCCCGGCAGGCTGGCGACCGTGCGCTCGGCGGCGAGTCGGCGCATCACGTGGTGGCGACCCAGGCTCCAATGATTGTTGGCCATCAAGTCTCTGAAAAAGCCCAACACCACGGCGCGCGGCGGGTTGAGCGCCATCTGCTCCAGAGAGATGGGTTGGAAGCCCGGTCCGGGCGGCGTGGGGGTCAGTCCGGCGGACTTCAGGATCTGATGCACCAGGGTCCCCTCCCCGCCGGTAAAGCCGCCCGGAGTGATATAGAGCGCAGTGGCTCCCCGCCATGCGCCGGCGGACCTATGTAGGCGCGCGTCCATCTTCGCGATCACCGCCTCCCCCTGCGCCTGGCGCTGCATGGCGGTCGCCACCCGGCGGACATTGGCCCGCACCCCGCCGAAGTCCGACGCTTCCTGAATGGTCACGACCCGCGCGCCGCGCTTCTCGAGCTGGGCGACGAGGCGCGGATCCCCGCCCCAGTACCGGACGACGAGCTCCGGCCGGGCGCCCAAGGTCGATTCCAGGGTGGTGCGGAGCAGGGGCAGTCCCCGCGCCAGGTCACGCAGGCGAGAATCCGCATCGTCGGCGCGGGTTGAGAGCCCGACGATCGCCTCGCGCGGGCTGAGCGCCAGGACGTACTGGTCGGCGCATTGGTCCAGGGAGAGCACGCGTGGATTCGCCTGCGCGACGCCGGCGAAGGCCAGGGACGCGACGACAGTCGCGATCAGTCGATGACGAGGCCGTGCATCAGGCTTTCCAGGGTGACTTCGATCACCTCGTCCACCGGCGCCCAGTCGAAGTTGGGGCGGCCGTTCATCAGCGCCACCACGCCATGGCAAGCGGCCCAAAGAGCCTGGGCGGCGCTGTCGCCCGTGCCGGTCCGCAGCCGTCCCTCGGCTGCGATCTCGCGCACCGCGCCGCTGAAGATTTCGTAGCATCGCGCGCTCATGTCGGCCGTGCCTTCGTGCCAGACGGTCGATACGGGGTGAATGCCGGCGAACACAAGCAGATAGGCGTTCGGGTGCTCGAAACCCCAACGCAAATAGGAATCCAGCATCTGTTTGACGCGAGTGACCGCGTCCAGCGGCTTCGCGGCGATGGCGGCGTTGCGTTCCAGAAGCTGGATAATGGTCCGCTCGCAGATCTCCAGCAGGATGCCCCCCTTGTCGGGGAAGTGCATGTAGAGAGCTGTGGAGGAAACCCCGACCTCGTCGGCGATCTTGCGTATGGTTGCGCCTTCATAGCCTTCGGCGACGAAGATGCGTTCCGCAGCCTCGAGGATTTCCGCCCTCCGAAGGTGGCCATCGCCCTTGGGCTTACGCGCCGAGCGCCTTGTGGTCACTGCCGTCGTCACGGGAATCCTTTCGTCATCCGAACAGCTTGCAGCGGAAACCAAAAGGCCAGCCGGCGCAAGTCAGACCTGTAACAATGCGTCATCAAGGCGCCCCGCGCCATACCCGGTCTTCCATACCCGACCTATCAGACGGTGTCGGCCCGACTGGACGCCGCGACGCAGGAACGGGTAAGGCCAGGGATATGAGCAAGCCTGCCCCCACCGTCGCCGAAGCACCCGGCGTCATGCGCACCACCGGCTGGGCTGACTACGCCCTGCTGGACTCAGGCCATGGGCGCAAGCTGGAGCGCTACGGGCGCTATTCGGTGGTGCGGCCAGAACCACAATGCCTCTGGACGCCGTCCCTCGGCGAGGACGTCTGGGCGGGCGCCGACGCGGTGTTCGATCCCACCGACGAGGAAGACGCCGGCCGCTGGCGTTTCCGGGAGCAGCCGAAGGACACCTGGCCGCTGTCGTGGCAGGACGTGACCTTCAAGGCCCGATTCACCGCCTTCCGCCACCTGGCCTTCTTCCCTGAGCAGGCCGCCAATTGGGCGTGGCTGGATCAGAAGGTGCGCGCGGCCCAGGGCCAGCCCAAGGTGCTGAACCTGTTCGGCTATACCGGCGTGGCCAGCCTGGTCTGCGCGGCGGCAGGAGCCGCGGTGACCCATGTCGACGCCTCGAAGAAGGCCATTGGCTGGGCCCGGGAAAACGCCGAGGCCTCGGGCCTGGCCGACAAGCCGATCCGCTGGATCTGCGAGGATGCCCGCCGCTACGTACAGCGCGAGGTGCGGCGAGGGTCAAAGTACGAGGGCATCATCCTCGATCCGCCGAAATACGGCCGGGGCCCGGACGGCGAGGTCTGGAAGCTATTTGACAATTTGCCTGAGCTTTCGACCCTATGTGCTGAACTTCTTTCGGATAATGCAGAATTTCTACTGCTCAACGCCTATGCGGAGCGTATCTCGGGCGCGGCCCTGGCCGGACTGCTGTCTGAGAAGCTGAAAAATCGCGGCGGTCGCATCGAATGGGGAGAACTGGCCCTCGTGCAGCAGGACGGCGAACGCCAGATTGGCATGTCCTTCTACGCCCGGTGGGCGCCGTGAGCGATCGCGCCGTCACCTCTCTGACCAATCCGACGGTCAAGGCTGTCCGTGCGCTGCATTTGCGCAAGGAACGCGACGAAACCGGCCTGTTCGTCGCCGAGGGTCTGAAGATCGTCACCGAGGCGGTGGAGACCGGCCATGCGCCCGCCATCCTGATGTATGGCCGCGAGGCCGACGGACACCCCCTGCTCCGCCAGGCTATCACCGCCACCACGGCCGGCGGCGGCGAGGTCATCGAAGTCACCCCCGAAATCCTCGCCAAGGTGTCGCGGCGAGACAATCCCCAGGCGGTGGTGGGGGTTTTCCACCAGGTGTTCACCGCGCTCGAAGGCCTGAACCCTAGAGTCGCGCCCTGCTTCGTGGCCCTGCATCGGGTGCGCGACCCCGGCAATCTGGGGACCATTGTGCGCACCGCCGACGCGGCGGGCTGTGGCGCGGTGATCCTGGTGGGAGAATGCTGCGATCCGTTCTCAGTGGAGGCGGTGCGGGCCACCATGGGCTCGATCTTCGCCGTGCCGATCGTGCGTGCGACGGAAGACGCCTTCGCCGCGTGGCGCGCCCGGTGGCCGGGGTCTGTGATCGGCACCCTGCTGACCGCCGGCACAGCGCACCACGAGGCGGCCTACGCGAAGCCCGCGCTGGTCTTCATGGGCAACGAGCAGCAAGGCCTGACGCCTGAGATGGCCGCCCTCTGCGACATCAACGTCAAGATCCCGATGCGTGGCCGGGCCGACAGCCTGAACCTGTCGGTGGCCACCGGGGTCATGATCTACGCGGCCACCGCCTAGAACGCCGACTTCAGGTCCCCCGCGGCTTGGCACGGGCGGTCGGCGCCGTGTTGGCCGGGTCCTCGGGCCAGACGTGCTTGGGATAGCGGCCTCGCATGTCGGAGCGGACATCCTTCCAGGAGCCCCTCCAGAATCCCGGCAGGTCCTTGGTGGTCTGAACCGGACGGTGGCCGGGCGAGAGCAGGGACAAGGTCAGGGCCACGCCGCCGGCGACGGTGGGATGTTCCTTCAAGCCGAACACCTCCTGCACCCGGACATCGACACGCGGGCCGCTCTCGGCGGTGTAGTCAATGGTGAAGGCGTTGCCGGTGGGCGCGGTCCATCGAAGGGGGGCGGCCACGTCCAGGCGGCGTTGCTGCTCCCAGGGGATCAAGGCGCGCAGGGCGCCGTCGAGGGCGTCGGGCTTGAGAGCGGCCAGGGAACGCAAGCCCGGCAGCAGCGGGACCAGCCAGTCGTCCAGGTTTCCGAGAAGCGCCACATCGGATAGGTCGGGCCAGTCGCCGCCGGAGGCGCGCAGGAAACCGACCCTGGCGCGCAGGGCCTCGGCGGCCGGCCCCCAGTTGAGGCTGCCAAGCCCCTCATTCCGGACCCGGTCGGCCAAGGCGGCGGCGATCAGCAAGGGGTCGGGGTTCTCGTCGATCTGCTCGCGCAAGGTCAGCCGACCCAGGCGAGTGATCTGCTTGGCGCGCAGGCGACCGCCGCCGCTCTCCTCCAGACTGCTCTCAATAAGCAACTGGTCAGAAAAGGCTGCGATCAGTTCGGCTTCTTCCAGAGGCGCGGCCAGCAGGATTCGGTCACGGCGATCGCCGCCGCCCAGTTCGGCGATCGCCAGCCACTTCTCGCGGGCCAGGGCGTCGGTGGCCTCGAGGAATGCGCCACGCCCGCTGACCAGCTGAAACTCGCCGGTGGGACCGCGAGCCTTTGCAATGCGCTCAGGATAGGCGAAGGCCAGCAGCAGGCCGTCCTCCAGGGGCGCTCCCTTCCCGGCCCTTCCAGCCATCCCGGCCCAGCGGTCGGCGAGCAGCTTGGCGTCGCGAGCGCGGGGCGAGCGGTCGCGGTCGAAACTCGCCAGGCGGTGGCGCAGGTCAGCGTCCCGGCCACCGAGATTGCGCTCTGTGGCCAAGGCCGCGATGCGCGCGGCGCGCGGCGCCTGCCCCGTCTCGGCTGCCTTGAGGATCATGTGGGCCAGGCGCGGCGCCAGTGGCATTTCACTGAGTGCTTCGCCATGCTTGGTCAGCACACCGTCCTCGGTCAGGGCCTCCAGCCGCCGCAGCAGGGTGCGAGCCTCGGCGAAGGCCGCGATCGGCGGGGCGTCCAGGAAGGCCATCGTCCCCACATCCTTGGCGCCCCAACGAGCGAGATCCAGCGCCAGCCCCGAGAGATCGGCGTCGAGGATTTCCGGGTCGGCATAGGCCGGAAGGGCGCGCGTCTCCGCCTCGTCCCACAGGCGGTAGGCGACGCCGGGCTCGGTGCGCCCCGCCCGGCCCCGGCGCTGGTCCGCGGCGGCGCGGCTGACCCGCACCGTAGCCAGGCGGGTCAGACCGCTGGCGGGGTCGAAGCGCGGCACGCGGGCCACGCCGGAATCGATCACCACCCGGACCCCTTCGATGGTCAGGCTGGTCTCGGCGATGGAGGTGGCCAGGACCACCTTGCGCACACCCGTTGGCGCCGGCGAGATGGCGCGGTCCTGCTCGGCGGGGTCGAGGGCGCCGTAGAGCGGCGCGATCAGCACATCCGTGCGGCGGAGGCGCTCGGCCAGCAGGTCGGCGGTGCGGCGGATCTCCCCCTGCCCCGGCAGGAACACCAGGACACTGCCGGTTTCCTCGGCGAGCGCCCGCTCCACGGCGCGGACCGTGCGCTCCTCCAGGCGCTGGCGGTCATCGCGGCCTAGATAGCGGGTGTCGACTGGGAAGGCGCGGCCCTGGCTCTCCACGACCGGCGCGCCCAGCAGGCGGGCGACGGCGGCGCCGTCCAGGGTGGCCGACATGACCAGCAGGCGCAGGTCATCACGCAATAGGCCCTGGGCGTCGCGCGCCAGGGCTAGTCCCAGGTCGGCATCGAGGCTGCGCTCGTGGAATTCGTCGAAGATGACGAGGCCGACCCCCTCAAGGGTGGGGTCGCTCAGAATCATCCGGCTGAAGACCCCCTCCGTCACCACCTCAATTCGGGTCCGGGCCGAAACCCGCGACTGCATACGGACGCGATAGCCGACGGTGTCCCCCACCTGCTCGCCCAGCGTCTTGGCCATCCGATCCGCGGCGGCGCGGGCGGCCAAGCGGCGAGGCTCCAGCATGATGATCTTGGCGCCCGCCAGCCAGGCGGCGTCCAGCAACCGCAGGGGAACGAGGGTCGTCTTACCCGCTCCGGGCGGCGCCACCAGCACGGCGGCGGTGTTTTGCACCAGGGCCGCCTGCAAGGCAGGCAGGATTTCCTCAACAGGCAGCATGCAGGGGGTCTATCCGCGCCTAGGGGCCGCGCCAAGCCTTGCCGCTTGACCGCTGGGTGAGCAGACCGCAGGTTCCGCGCAAGCTTAATTCGCGCGGCGGGGGGACCGCCGCGATTGGGAGGGAACATGTGGCGTGTAAAGCCGCTCGACGCGATCCTCGCGACCGCTGAAAAAAAATCACTGCACCGCTCCCTGGGAGCCTTCCAGCTCACCATGCTGGGCGTCGGGGCCATTATCGGCACCGGCATCTTCGTCCTGACCGCCGAGGCCGCCCAGAAGGCAGGCCCCGGCATGATCGCGGCCTTCATCATCGCGGGTTTCGTCTGCGCCGTGGCGGCGCTCTGCTACTCCGAGATGTCAGCCATGGTGCCGGTTTCCGGCTCCGCCTACACCTACAGCTACGCCGTCATGGGCGAGATGATCGCCTGGATGGTGGGCTGGGCCCTGATCCTGGAATACGCCGTCGCCGCTGGCGCGGTGTCCGTGGGCTGGTCGGGCTATGTGGTTGGCCTCATCGAGAACGCCTTCAGCATCGACATCCCCAACGCCTTGGTGCTGGGCCCGATGGATGGCGGGATCGTCAACCTGCCCGCCGCCGGCATCGCCCTGGTGGTGACAGCCCTGCTGGTGATCGGCACCAGAGAGTCGGCCGCCGTCAACGCGATCCTGGTGCTAGTGAAGGTCTCGGCCTTGACCCTCTTCTGCGTCCTGGCCATTCCGGTGATCAAAACGGAAAACTTCATACCTTTCGCGCCCTTAGGGTTTGCAGGGGTGGCCGCTGCAGCCGGTTCTATCTTCTTCGCCTACGTAGGCTTCGACGCCGTCTCAACGGCGGCCGAGGAAACAAAGAACCCGCAACGCAACATGCCCATCGGCCTGATCGGTTCGCTGGTGATCTGCACCATCTTCTACATCCTGGTGGCCTCTGGCGTGATCGGCACGGTCGGCGCCCAGCCGGTCTTTGACGCTGCGGGCAACGGGCTGCGTCCCGGCAGCCCGGAGATGACCGCCGCCTGCTCCACCCTGGCCGCCGACCACGTGGTCTGCTCCAAGGAGGCGCTCGCCTGGACCCTTCGCAAGATCGGGTGGACCCAAATCGGCAACCTGATCGGCCTCGCCGCCGGCCTCGCCCTGCCCTCGGTCATCCTGATGATGATGTTCGGCCAGACCCGCATCTTCTTCGTCATGAGCCGCGACGGACTGCTTCCCTCGGGTCTTTCCAAGATTCACCCGAAGTTCCACACCCCGCACGTCATCACCATCATCACCGGGGTCTGTGTCTCGGCTTTCGCGGCCTTCTTCCCGGTGGGTGTGCTGGCCGACATCTCGAACTCCGGCACCCTGTTCGCCTTCGCCATGGTGGCGATCACGGTGATGGTGCTGCGGCGAACCGATCCCGGTCGCAAGCGGCCTTTCCGGACCCCGGCGGTCTGGCTCGTAGCGCCGGTAGCGATCTTGGGCTGCACCTTCTTGTTCTTCAGCCTCGGGCACGAGACGAAGCTGATGTTCTTGATCTGGGCGGCCATCGGTCTGGTGGTCTATTTCCTCTATGGCTTCCGCAACAGCCACATGGCCAAGGGCATCGTCGAGGTGCCCGAGTTGTCACCGGACGTCCCGCCGGACTCGGTGCCGCCAATGCCCGGTCCGAAGTAGCCGACACGACGACAAGGGAGAGGCCCGGGATCCCATCCCGGGCCTTTTCTTATGTCGGCTGAGCGCCGATGCTTGGGCATGTCCGAGACCGCCTCCCCCATCCGCGCGATCATCGCCCCAGTCACCCCCCTGGCGCAGAACTGCACCATCGTCTGGTGTACGAAGACCAACAGGGCGGCGATCATCGATCCAGGTGGCGAGATTCCCCGGCTCTTGGCGGCGCTGGCGGCCCACGATCTAACGCTGGAGAAGATTTGGATCACCCACGGGCACCTGGACCACGCCGGCGGCACGGCGGCCCTGAAGTTGATCACCGGCGTCCCGATCGAAGGCCCACATCGCGACGACGCCTTCTGGATCGACCAGATGGAAGAGAGCGGCGCCAAGTGGGGGATGCCTGAGGCGAAATGCTTCACGCCCGACCGGTGGCTGGACGACGGCGACGTGGTCACGCTTGGGGAGACGAGCTTCGAGGTCTATCACTGCCCCGGCCATACGCCGGGCCACGTCGTGTTCTTCCACCGTGAGGCGCGCTTCGCCCAGGTCGGCGACGTGCTGTTCCAGGGATCCATCGGCCGCACAGACTTCCCGCGCGGCAATTTCCAGCAACTGATCGACTCCATCACCGGAAAACTTTGGCCGATGGGGGACGACGTCGCCTTCGTCTCCGGGCATGGACCTATGTCGCGGTTCGGCATCGAACGGAAAACCAACGGCTATGTCGCCGACGATGTTCTTGCGGGTGATTAGGCCAATTTCAGCCGTGAAATCTGTGTGTTACGCGAAGGGCGGAAGATGGCGCGAATGGAACCCAGCACCGAACAGGTCCCCGCGACCGCCCGTATCCTGATGGTCGACGACGACCCGGGAATCCTCGACGTCGTCTCTGACTTCCTGGGCAAGCACGGTTATCTGGTGGAGACCGCCGGGGATGCTCGCGAGATGGAGCAGGCTCTGGAGCGTGGCCCCGTCGATCTGATCGTGCTCGACGTCATGCTGCCGGGCGAAGATGGCCTCTCCATAGCCAAGCGCCTGAGCGGCGAAGGCCCTCCCATCATCATGCTCTCGGCCATAGGCGAGGACACAGACCGCATCATTGGCCTGGAGCTCGGCGCCGACGACTACCTGGCGAAGCCCTGCAATCCGCGGGAGCTGCTGGCGCGGGTCCGCGCCGTTCTGCGGCGCGCCGAGCAGCGCGGCCAGGCCAACAACATAGGCGCAGGCTGCGAATTCGCCGGCTGGCGGCTGGACCTCGTGCGGCGCGAACTGCGCTCCCCTCCCGGCGTGGTGGTCAACCTGTCCTCGGGCGAGTTCTCCCTGCTGCGCGCCTTCGTCGAACGCCCGCAGCGCGTGCTGACCCGTGACCAGCTCCTGGACTTCGCTCGCGGCCCCGACTCCGACGCCTTCGACCGGGCCATCGATGTTCAGATCAGCCGCCTCCGCCGCAAGCTGGACGACGGCGGTGGCGGCACCGACCTGATCCGCACGATCCGGAACGAGGGTTACATGTTCACCGCCAAGGTGAAGCGCACATGACGCCGCCCTGGTCAGGTCGGCCTACCGCCTCGCTGTTCGCCCGCCTGCTGACCTTGATCGGCATCACCCTCGTGGCGTCGCAGGTGATCATCTTGACGATGATCTTTGTCCTGCCGCCTCCCGCGCCGGACTTTTACCGGCTGAGCGAGGTGGCGCAGACGTTCAAGGGCCGGGCGCCCACCCTGATCGAACGGCGGCCTCTGGAAATGAAGATCGTCGCCAAGGCGCCCGCGCCGACCATGGAGGGCCGCATGGTGCCCGACATGCGCGCCGAGCTTGCCCGCGAGTTGGGTGTCGTTGAGTCCCGGGTCGTGTTCGCCGCGCCGTCCCGGCTGCCCGTATCCGACCGCCGGGTGTTCCGCATCATCCGCGACCGCATAGCCCGCGACGGCGGCGCGCAGGAGGAGCACTTCCTGATCGCCCCCTTCGACGTGGCCGTGCAGCGCGCCGACGGCCGCTGGGACATGGTACATCCAACCCCGCGGCTTGGGCTTGATCCTTGGCAACTGCGCATTGTGCTCTGGCTGCTGCTCTCAGCCGCCCTTCTGGCGCCGGTGGCCTATATCTTCGCGCGGCGATTGACCCACCCCTTCCAACTGTTCGCCGAGGCGGCGGAGCAGCTTGGCCGCGATCCCCGAGGCGCCCGGCTACCCGTGTCTCTGAAGGGAACGGCGGAGATCAATGTCGCGGTCAGCGCCTTCAACGAAATGCAGGATCGACTGCGCCGCTACGTGGAGGATCGCACCGCCATGGTAGGCGCCATCGCCCACGACTTGCGCACGCCCCTCACCCGGCTGCGTTTTCGCATTGAGAACGTACCGGAGGAGACCCGCGCCAAGATGGCGGGAGATCTGGACCAGATGGAGGAAATGATCTCCGCGGCCCTGACCTTCGTGCGCGACGCCAGCGGGCCTGCCGAGCGGACGCCCTTGGAGCTTTCCTCCCTGCTGGAAAGCGTCTGCGACGAGATGGCCGAGACCGGCAGCGACACCCAGGTGGCGCGCGGCGAGAAGGTCATCATTGAGGGCGATCCCGTGGCCCTGCGCAGGCTGTTCACTAACCTGCTGGAAAATGCAGTGAAGTTCGGCGGCCGGGCTCGCGCGCGAGTCTATCGCGACGCCGCCAGCGCCTATGTCGAGATCGAGGATGATGGCCCGGGAATTCCCCCGGAGGACGCCGAACGGGTGTTCGAGCCCTTTTACCGACGCGAGCCCTCCCGCAGCCGCCAGACCGGCGGCATCGGTCTGGGCCTGGCGGTGGTGCGGTCCGTGGCTCGAGGTCATGGCGGCGACGTGGTCATGGTCAACCGGCCCGGCGGCGGCCTGACGTCCCGGGTCAACCTCCCGCTTTAGACTCCGCCGTCGCGGTTCGGACTTCCTAGACTGTTGATGGCGGGCTTCGGCCATCCGCCGGGATTCGAGCCTCCGCCACCCCAACGCCGCGAACGGCTCGCAAGATTTCTCGCAACCTCTCCGGCGTCTTGAGGGTTGTCTGAGCGTAACCGTAGTGGATGCAGCCCCCGCATCTCCTCAAGGCCCGCACAGCAGGAGCAACCTCATGGACCTCGATCCCAACGCCAAGCCGAAGTCCCGTCGCGGATTCGCCGCCATGAACCCCGAGCGCCGGCGCGAGATCGCCCGCAAAGGTGGCGCGAGCGTACCGGGTGAAAAACGCAGCTTCGCCAAGGACCGTGACCTCGCGGCCTCGGCCGGCCGCAAGGGCGGCGAATCCTCTCGCGGCGGCGGTCGCACCCGCGGTCCGCTCGAGGAATAAGTCCTCCACCCTCGACCCAACGAAGCCACGGCCCCGATCCCCCTCGGGGCCGTTTGCTTGAAAAGCGCCCGCGTCGGCAGGTTGGCGAGCCTCAGCTGAACCTGAGGCGCCTATGCCCGCAGCAGCACCATGGCGAAGGCAGGCTCAGCGCTTTCCCACTGGCTCTCCAGACGCCAGCCGGCCGCCGCCGCCAACTTGCCGAAACTCTCGACCGTGAACTTGTAGGAGTTCTCCGTGTGCAGGCTCTCTCCGGCGGCAAAGTGGAAAGTGCGCCCCGCGACCTGGACCACCTGATCGCGGCGGCTGACCAGATGCATCTCCATTCGGCTCTCGACAGCATTCCACACGGCGCGGTGCTGGAAGGCGGTGAGGTCAAAGTCGCCGCCGAGTTCGCAGTTGATGCGGGCCAACAGGTTCAGGTTGAAGGCCGCCGTGACGCCTTGGGCGTCGTCGTACGCGGCCACGAGGACCGCCTCATCCTTGACAATGTCCATGCCCACCAGGAACGCCGCGCCGTGCCCCAGCAACCGCCGGGCGCTGGCCAGAAAGGTCACCGCCTCATCGGGCCGGAAGTTGCCGATCGTGGAGCCGGGAAAGAAGCCGACACTGGTCAAGCCATCGGCCTCGGCCGGCAGCCTCAGCGCCGTGGTGAAGTCGTCCACCAGCGGCGCCACCACCAGGTTCGGATAGTCTCGAGTGATGGCCTGGGCCGCATCGTCGAGGGCGGACTTGCTGATGTCGATGGGGACGTAGACCGCCAGCTGTGGGGCGGCGTCCAGCAGCAGGCGGGTCTTGGTGCTGGCCCCGCTACCGAATTCCACCAGGGCCGAGCCCGTGGGAATGGCGGTGGCCATCTCACCGGCCTTGGCGCGCAGCAGAGCAGCCTCGGTGCGGGTGGGATAGTATTCCGGCAGGTCGCAAATCTCCTCGAATAGGCGCGACCCCTCAGCGTCGTAGAAATACTTGGCGGGAATTGTCTTCTGAGAGCGGGCCAGGCCCGCCAATACGTCGGCGGCGAAACTGCCATCGGTCTGGATCGCCACCCGAGGTTCACCGTCCCAGGCCAGGCGCAGGCCGGAGAACATCCAGCGCTTATCGGGATGGAAGAAGTTCCGGTAGGTCGCCCGCATATGGCCCTGCGGCGTGGCGTGACAGCCGCCGCGCAGCACCATCTGGCCGCTCATGAATTTGCCGTTGTACTCACCCACCGCGCCAGGCGCCGGTTGGAAACCGGGATAGGGGCCGTAGGCGCTGCGGGTCCATTCCCAGACGTCGCCGAACATTTGCCGCAGCCCCAAACCTGCCGTGGCGGCGGCCGGACCAAGTTGGCCCGAGCCCATGAAGTTGCCTTTCACCGGCAGGCTCGCGCCGGCGTGCTCCCACTCGGCCTCGGTGGGAAGCCGCGCTCCGGCCCAGGTCGCGTAGGCGTCGGCCTCGTAGAAGCTGATGTGGGTGACAGGGGCATGAGGCGCGATGGCGCGCAGGCCCTGCAGGGTCATGGCCAGCCAGCCGTGCTCGCCTTGCTGCCAGTAAAGCGGCGCGCTCCACCCCTCGGCCTGGACCTGCGCCCATCCCTCGGCGAGCCAGAGTTCGGGCTTGGCGTATCCGCCGTCAGCCATGAAGGCCAGCCACTCGCCATTGCTCACCAGCCGGTCGGCGAGCTTGAAGGGCGCCAGGAAGACCTGGTGGCGCGGACCCTCGTTGTCGAAGGCGAATCCCGTCCCTGAATGGCCAACCTCCACGAGGCCGCCATCGAAGGCGATCACCCCGGCAGGCCCTGGATCCCCGCTCACGGGCAGCGCGGTGGTGGGGGCATAGGCGGGCTTCAGCGGCGACTGGGCGAAAAGGTGGAGGATGTCCATGAGGATCAGCTCCTGGTGCTGCTCCTCATGGGCCAGGCCCAGATCCAGAAGGTCGGCGAGCCCGGTGATATCCGAGGAGAGCAGCCGGTGCATCGCCTCATCCACATGAGCGCGATAGGCCAGTATCTCGTCGCGGGACGGCCGGGTGAGCAGGCCGCGCTCGGGACGGGGCTGACGGGGCCCAAGCGCCTCGTAGTAGGAGTTGAACAGATAGGCATAGCGCGCGTCGAAGGCGCGGTAGCCCGTCAGGTTGGGCTTCAGCAGGAAGGTCTCGAAGAACCAACTCGTGTGGGCCAGATGCCATTTGGCGGGGCTCGCATCGGGCATGGACTGGGCTGCCATGTCCTCGGGCGACAGGTGACGCACCAGGTCTTCGCTGGCTTGGCGGGTCCGGTGATATCGCGCGGCCGGCTGGGCGAGGGCGCTGCGAAGCGGTGCGGGCATAGGGCCTGCGTCGTCGGACGGCGCCATGGGATACTCCTGAGCAAACTGGGGCGCCCAACGGCCATGGCAGCGCCACGGCGAAACCCGCCCGTAAGCTTCGGCAAACGCCGAACCCGGTTCTTCGTTCCTTAGATTGGGTCGTCCACGCGCCGACGCAAGCCGGAACAGACGGAGTCTGACGGCGTTGGATCACAAGTGGAGGTGGCGGGCGGATTGAGGGACGTATGAGCGACGACTCCAAATGGCGTGACGACGTCGTGCGTATGATCCCGGCTCTTCGAGCCTTCGGGTGGTCTCTCTCCCACAATGGTTCCGATGCCGACGATCTGGTGCAGGACACCTTGATCAAGGCCTGGACCAACCGCGACAAGTTCGAGCCAGGCACCAACCTTCGGGCGTGGCTGTTCACGATCCTTCGCAACACCTATTACACTCAGGTCATTCGTCGCCGCCGCGAGGTGCGCGATGAGCTCGGCGAGTATGCCGGGGCGTTGAAGACGCCGCCGACCCAGGACTGGAGCGTGGCCATGCACGACATGCAGGCGGCGCTGAAGCACCTGCCCGTCGAGCACCGTGAGGCGCTGATCCTGGTCGGCGCGGCAGGCCTTTCCTACGATGAGGCCGCTGAAGTCTGCGGCTGTGCGGTCGGCACCATCAAGAGCCGGGTGAACCGCGCCCGAGCCAAACTGCTGAAGGTCATGGACGCCGATGACGCTTCCGACGTCATGGTCTACGAGACCACCGTCGCCGCAAAACGGGCCTGAATCCTACTTCGCCTCCGGATAGATCACCGGCAAGACCAGGGCCGAGGGACGGCTCGCGTCCATATAGACGCTGTTGGTCGCCACCCGCGGCGTCTGGCTCTGCTTGCCCGGCGCTTCGCCGGTATTGGGATTCACTTCAAAACGCGGCGCGTTCGAAGACGTGATGTGGACGGCGATCCGGTGGCCCTTCTCGAAGGTGATGGCCGTGGAC
>NZ_JBBKVV010000054.1:0-2865 GCF_037968635.1 Phenylobacterium sp. | reverse complement strand
CAGATGCACATCGCCGAGACCAAGGACAAGGCCATCGAACAGGTGCGCTTCGGCCTGGAGAAGTGGATCTATTACTTCCGCGAGATCGCCAACCTGCCGATGGTGCCCGACGATTTCGCCGGCGACCCCGTCGAGGCCTATATCGCGCTCGGCTCAGCCGTGGTCGGCACCCCCGACGACGCCATCGCCCGCATCGAGCAGCTGAAGGAAGAGAGCGGCGGCTTCGGCTGCTATCTGATGATGGCCCACAACTGGGCCAACTGGGCCGACACCCAGCGCTCCTACGAGATGATCGCCCGCTACGTGGTCCCGCACTTCCAGCAGCTCAACGTGAACCGCAAGGCCTCCATGGACTGGGTGCGCGACAACAAGACCGAGTTCACCAGCCAGACCCGCGCCGCCGTGGGCGCCCGCATCGTCTCCCACATGATGGAGAAGGGCACGGAGAACATCAGCCCGCAGATCGTCGCCCTGATCGCCGGCGCCGCCGCGGCTCAGGACCCGAAGAAGGACTGACCTGACCGTGGAGCTGCCCGGAGCAGTCTCTACAGCTCCACAGCGGGCGTGGCGGTGCTGACATCGCCGGTATTGGGTGTGCCCGCTGGATCGATCAGCAGCAGGCGGACCTGGCCCCGACGGGCGGCGGGACGATGCTCGACGCCGCGTGGGACGATCAGCAGCTCGCCGGGACGCACGACCACGGTCCCGTCGCGGAAATCCATCTCGAACTCGCCTTCCAGGATCAGGAAGAGTTCGTCGGTCTCATCGTGCCGATGCCAGACCCATTCGCCCTCCGCCTTCACCAGGCGGACCTCGTTGGTGTTGTACCGGGCGACGATCTTGGGCGCCCAGAGGTCGTTGAACTGGGACAGCTTGTGGTCGAGCATGACCTTCAAGGGACGGGCGTCTTGGGACATGGGACCTCCTAGGCGGCCGCCAGAATGCCCAGCCGCGCGGGACCCTCGCCAGGGGCGAATACGCCAATGATCAGGGCGTTCTCGCCAGTGCGCGCGCCTGGCGAAGCCCTTTAGATCACCCGATAGACCCCGATCCGCACGGCCTTGCCGCCGTCGGCCACGCCGATCGTGCCGACGAAGATCGACTTGTTCAGCCAGTCGTGCGGTCCCTGGGGCGCGTCGAAGGTGGGGTTGGTGCGGACATAGCGTCCGCCCTCCTCGGTGGGCGACACCAGGCCCAGATTGCGCACCGCGATCACCGCGCCGTCGGAGGTCTTCAGCGCGTAGATCGCCTCGATCACCGTGACGCCATCGGCCCGTACGGTCTGCCAGTCAGCGCCACCCGCGATCACCTCGCCTTCGATGCGTGGCCCCTTGAAGGTCCCGCCGGTGATGCCGATGAACCGTCGCTTGCCCAGCGCCGTGTCCCCCATCTTCGTGGCCGCATCGATGGAAACGAGGGCCTCGAAGGCGAATTCGGTGGTCAGATTGTCCATGTCACCCGTCCTAGCCAAGCTGGGCAAGCCGCGCCAGCCGTCCTAGCTTGACCAATTGAAGGAGCGCCCATGGACCTCGACGCCTATCTGGCCCGCATCAGCTACACCGGGACGCCACGCGCGGACCTCGAGACGCTGACGGCGCTCCACCGCGCCCACCTGCTGGCCATCCCCTACGAGAACCTGGATGTGCAGCTGCAGCGGCCGGGGGACGTGAGCGTGCAGCACGCCTTCGACAAGCTGGTCACCCGGCGGCGCGGCGGCTGGTGTTACGAGATGAACGGTCTGCTGGGCTGGGCGCTCGGCGAAATCGGTTTCAAGGTCACCCGCATGGCCGGCGCCGTGGGCCGCACCGAGCGCGGCGAGATCAGCCACGGCAATCATCTGGTCCTGCGCGTCGACCTGGACCGCCCCTACATCGCCGACGTCGGCTTCGGCGACGGGACCCTTGAGCCTGTCGCCCTGGTCGCCGGTCCGATGCGCGTGGCGGGCTATGACTTCCGCCTGGAAAAGCTCGACGCCGACTGGTGGCGCTTCCACAACCACGCGCTGGGCGGCGCCCCCTATTTCGACTTCACCGAGGCGCTCGCGAGCGACGCGGCGCTGAACACCACCTGCCAGTGGCTGCGCACCTCACCGGACTCGATCTTCACGATGTTCCCCATCGTCCAACGCCATACCCCGGACGGCCTGGTGATCATCCTGGGGCGCACCCTGCGAAGGATCCGGCCTGGTGAGCGGACCCAGGCCTTGATCGAAACCGCCGATGAGTTCGTCGATATCCTGGCCCGCGAGTTCGGCCTCGACCTGCCGGAGATGCGCGCCCTGTGGCCCGCCATCTGCGCCAAGCACGAGGAACTGTTCGGCGAGAAGGCCGACTAGCGCCGCAGCGAGAAGCCCACGCGGAAAGTCTGGGGCGCGGCGAAGCTCTCGGTCCCATCCCCGGTCTCGCCGACCTCTATCCGGGCATCGGTGAGGTTCTCGGCCGCCAGATAGACCTCGCTGTCGGGCGTCAGCCGCCAGGCCGCCCGGGCGTCGATCCCTACCGAGGCCGCCAGTTTGCGGCTGTTGAGGTCATCCTCGAACCGCGCGCTCTCGAAGCGCAGGTTGGCCGACAGGGTCAGGCGATCGCCCACCTTCCAGTCGGCGGCGCCCGTCACCGTGTATTCCGGTGTCTGGGCCGGACGGTTGCCGGTGAGCTGCGGCGCGGCGCTGCCGCCGTTCACCTCCGCCTTGGTGGCCGAGACAGCGCCCGTCAGGGTCAGGTCGCCGAAGGTCCGGGCGATGTCGGCTTCCAGGCCCCAGGCCTCGATCTGGCCGGCGTTGCGCCGCTGGCGCAGCACCCCGCCCGCGGGGATGAAGCCGGCCACCGGGAAGGTTCCGGGACCCGCGCCCACGGTCACATTGGTGAT
>NZ_JBBKVV010000053.1:0-63259 GCF_037968635.1 Phenylobacterium sp. | reverse complement strand
GACCGCGCCGACCTGCGGGCGCTGGCCGCCGACTATCTGGGCGAACTCTGCGCCAGCCTGACCCTGGCCTGGTCGCCGCGCTGCATCGTACTGGGAGGCGGGGTCATGTCGACGCCGGGTCTGTTGGGCGAGGTGGCCGCATCCCTGCGCCGAAACCTCGGCGTCTATGGCGCGCCGCTGATCTCCGGCGTCAACTACCTACGCGCCCCGGCCTTGGAGCACTCGGGACTCGAGGGCGCGATGATCGTGGCGAGGCGTCAGGTCTCGAAGCGATAGGCTGCGGCGTCCGAGCGCGCCCAGGGTGGTCTTCGGTCTTTTCGAGCGCGAAGGCGTCGCCTTCCGGTTCGACGCCTGACGTCTCACGCTCCGGCGTTCACCAGGGCGAGGTAGCGCTCGAAGGCGTCCGCAGGGAGTTCGCCGCGGGCGGCGAGCAGGGCGACCATCCGGCCGGCGAGGTCGATGCTGTAGAAGTTGTGGTGGGCGAGAAGGGCCACGGTTTTCATCAGCTCCGGATCCAGGCTGCCGGGCGCCACGGGGTCGCGGACATAGACGATGTCGGCCTCCAGCAGCTGGTTGAACGGACTTCGGAAGTCGCCGTCGCGCAGGACCGGCGCGATCGACCATCTCTTCATGGCCGTGAAGCAGTGCGGGATGAAGCCCCGCCCGCGCATCCAGACGTCGATGTCGCCGAAGCTGGGCTGGCCCTCGTAGAGCGGTACGAAGGAGACCTCGAGCTGGACCATGGCGCAGCGCGCCAGCTTGGCGGTCCCATGGCGCAGGACGTCGAGTTCGCCGCCCTGGATATCCATCTTCAAAAAGTCGAGGTCGGGCAGGTCCTCGATATCGTCGAGCCGAGTGGTGTTGACGGCCTGCTTGCGTTCCACCTGCCCCAGCCGCTCAAAGCCGTTGAAGAAGGCCAGGTGATCGGCCGAGGGCCGAAACAGCGAGGTCATCCCCGACTGCGGGGCGGCCAGGTAGAGGGTCGCGGGCTCCCCGTCGCCCACCACCTGGGGAAATATCCTGACACGCTCGCCGTAGAGCCGGCGGAGCGCCGCGTGCTGGCGCGGATCGGCGTCGAAGGCGTTCAGCTCGGCCTGACCTGAATCGACCAGCGCCTTGTAGACCGGCGTCTCGCCAAGGTCGGCGGCGCCGATGTCGGCCACCTGCAAGGGGCGTTCAAGAGCCAGGAGGTCGAAGAGGTCGCGCGTCGCCATGAATCAGTTTGAGGCTGATTCTCGGCCTTGGCCGCTGCGGCACGGCGACTCGCGAACGCCCCCCATGCAACCGGGCCTCAGCGCGCCTTGGCCGGAGCCAGCGAGATGTCGACCATGATCTCGGCGGAGATGTCCTCCAGCGCCGCCTGGACATCGGCGCCGGTCAGGGCGGTGGGCAGGCGCAGGCGGGCGTCGAGATGGAAGAGCGCGCTGCCGGTCTGGGGCTCCGCGCTGATCCGGGTCTCGAAGGCTTCGATGTTGACCGCCAGCCCGCTGAGGACCGCCGTCACCTGGTGGACGATGCCCAGCCGGTCCTGGCCGACGAGGGAGAAGAGAACCTCATCGCCGTCGTCGTTGGGCGCCTCGACCGCCGGTGCGATGCGGACCTCCAGGCCGTGGGCGTCCACCGACTGCACGGCCGCGCGCAGGGCTTCCAGGTCATCGGCCTCCACCAGCACCGAGCCGACATAGAGCCCACCCAGCCGGCTGAGATGGCTTTCCAGCCAGTTGCCGCTGGCCGAGAGTACGGCGGCGGCCAGGGCCTGGGTGAGACCGGGCCGGTCGCTGCCGGTTACGCTGAGGATCATGGTCGCCATGGCCAACTCTGTCGGGCGGACCCCGAGCGCAGTCAATCCGGATTTGCGGCCCGACCTCCGGGGACAAGCCTCGGTATTGGCGGCGTTAGGACGGCTTGATAGGGAGGACGCCCAACGCAAGGCGAGAACAGCATGGTCCAGGTCCCGGAGAAGTTGTTGCTGCGCGCGCTTAGAGGGGAGCGGACGGAGCGGCCTCCGATCTGGCTGATGCGGCAGGCGGGGCGGTATCTGCCTGAATATCACGTCACCCGCGACGCGGCCGGTGGGATGCTGGGGCTCTGCAATTCGCCGCAACACGCGATGGAGGTGACCCTGCAGCCAATCCGCCGGTTTGGCCTGGACGGCGCGATACTGTTCGCCGACCTGCCCCAACTCGCCGCGGCTCTGGGCCAGACCCTCGAATACGTGGATGGCGAGGGGCCGACGCTGAGCCCGCCGATCCGCTCTTCGGGGGATATCGGCCGCTATCTGAGTCTCTCGAACCTGCACGAGGCTCTGGCGCCGATCTACGAGACCGTGCGGGAACTGGCTGGGGCCTTGCCGGACGAAGTGACGCTGATCGGCTACGCAGGGGCGCCGTGGACGGTCGCGACCTACATGGTCGAGGGCCGGGGCGGCGGCGCCACTGATCACGCCATCATCCGGCAGTGGGCGCTGTCGGATCCAGATGGCTTCCAGCCGCTGATCGACATGTTGACCACGGCGGCGATCGAATTCCTCGACCGTCAGATTCACGCCGGCGCCGAGGCGGTGCAGTTGTTCGAGAGCTGGGCCGGCATCCTGCCCGAGCCGTTCTTCCGGCGCTGGTGCGTCGAACCCGTCGCCGCGATCATCAAGGCGCTGAAGGCGAAGCACCCGACCGTTCCGGTGATCGCCTTCCCCCGCGCCGCAGGCTTACTGTACGAGAGCTATGTGGTGGAGATCGTCGCCGACTGTATCGGGCTGGACAACACCGTGCCGCTCGGCTGGGCCTCGGCGAGAATCCAGGGCGAGCTCGGGCGCTGCATTCAGGGCAATCTCGACCCCCAGTTGCTGGTGGCTGGCGGGCGCGCGCTTAGGTCAGAGGTGGAGCGCATCCTGCAGGCAGCGACCGGCGGCCCGTTCGTCTTCAACTTGGGGCACGGCATTCCGAAGACGACGCCACCGGAGCATGTCGCGGCCCTGGTGGCGCAGGTTCAGGCTTGGCGAACCTAGCCTGACCGTTGACGTAGGGTCGCGCTCGCTCCAACTGTCCGCCCATGAGCACACCCCTCACCCTTGGCGCGATCATCCTGACCGGCGGCGCGTCGCGGCGGATGGGGACGGACAAGGCCGCGCAGCTCTGGGACGGGCGCCGTGCGGTGGATCTGGTGGCGGAGCTGGCCCGCGCGCTGGGGGCTAAGGTGGTGGTGTCCGCCGGCGACGGCGCGTTCGGCCTGCCCCGGGCGCCTGATCCCGCCCCCTTGAGCGGACCGGTGGCCGGGGTGCTGGCGGGGATCGCCCTGGTGCGGGGCCAGGTGGACCGCGTGCTGGTGCTGGCGGTGGACGCGCCGACGATCAATCCGGAAGACTTGGCGCCCCTGCTGGCGGCCGGCGCTCCGGGGGCCGCGTTCGACGGTCAGCCCCTGCCGATGGTGCTCGATATCGCGGCGGTTCCGCAGGACGCGCAAGATGACTGGCCGCTGCGACGGTTCGTGGCGCGAGCGGGGCTGATCCAGATTCCGCTGGACCTGGAACTGCTGCCCAGGCTGCGGGGGGCCAATACGCCGGAGGAGCGTGATCGCTTGGCGGGCGAGTCGGATGGGCCTAAGGCGCCCAAATGAGTTGCGAAGTGTGCCCTGAAAACAGGCGTTCAGGCCGCGCCATGGGCGATTTGCGCGCGGCGGATGGCGTCTTGCCCGGCCTTGGCGGCTAGCAGAGCCCCATGCGCGTCCTTGTCATAGATCCCGACCCCGCCCGGGCGGCGCTGGTGGCCGAGGGGCTGGAGGGCGTCGATCCGCTGGAGGTGCGCCAGAGCGCCCAGTTCGACGCCGCCGAAGTGGCGAGCTTTGCCCCTGACATCATCGTGGTGGCCTGCGACAGCGCCGACCGCGACACGCTTGAGAGCCTGCGCGAGGCCGGTGAGACCAATCCGCGCCCGGTGGTGATGTTCGCCGACCGTTCCGAACCCGGGCTTGCCGAGCAGGCGATCCGAGCGGGGGTGGCGGCCTATATCGTCGATGGTCTGGCGCCGGCCCGAGTGCGGCCGATCCTGGAGGTGGCGATGACCCGGTTCTCGCTGATGCAGCAGCTGCGCGGCGACTTGGCCAAGGCCAAGGCCAACCTGGAGTCCCGCAAGGTGGTGGATCGCGCCAAGGGCCTGCTGATGAAGGAGCGGGGCCTGGACGAAGACGCCGCCTACAAGCTGCTGCGCAAGCTGGCCATGGACACTGGTCGACCGCTCGGCGCGGTGGCGACAGACCTGCTGGCCTTCGCGGGCGTGTTGAAGGGGGACGCGTCGTGACCAGCCTGACCTTGGGGTTCATTCCTCTGACCGACTGTGCGCCGCTGGTGGTGGCGGAGGCCAAGGGGTTCTTCGCGGGCGAGGGCCTGGACGTGACCCTGAGCCGCGAGGCCTCCTGGGCGACGATCCGCGACAAGGTGACGGTGGGCGCCCTGGACGCGGCCCACATGTTGGCGCCCATGGCGCTGGCCGCGACGGCGGGCGCCGGCGGACCGGTGACGCCGATGATCGCGCCCCTGGCTCTGGCGGTGAACGGGGCCGGCGTCACGCTGTCCAACAGGCTCAGCCAGGCCCTGCCGGCCGGCGCGGAGACCTTGCAGGAGATCGCTGCAGGGCTGGCCGCGTTCATCGGCCAGCGGCGGGTGGGGGGCGAGCCCCCGCTGACCTTCGCGGTCGTCTTCCCGTATTCGATGCACAATTACGCCCTGCGCTATTGGCTGGCGGAGGCCGGCGTCGATCTGGATCGCGACGTGCGGCTGGTGGTGACGCCGCCGCCGCGCATGGTGGAGCAACTGCGCACTGGTCAGGTGGACGGGGTTTGCGTCGGCGCGCCCTGGAACGCGGTAGCCACCCGGGGTGGGTTGGGGCGCGTGGTGATGCGCACCTCGCAGTTCTGGCCGGCGGGACCCGACAAGGTGTTGGGGGCGGGCGCGGCCTTCGCTCAGGATGATCGCCTATCGCCGCTGTTGCGGGCGCTGGTCCGTGCCCAGGCCTGGTGCGACCGCGCGGAAAATCACGAGGACCTGGCCGTCCTGCTGGCCCAGCCTGAATATGTGGGCGCACCGCCCGATGCGATTTCAGCGGCGCTCGGAGGCGAGCTGGTCTTCCACCGCGACGGGGCCGGGATCCCGCGCCTGGAGCACGCCCGGTGGTTCCTGGCCCAGATGCGGCGATGGAATCAGATCGGCGCGGATGTGGACGCGCAGGCCCTGATCGCTTCGGTCTATCGGCCAGACCTTGCGATGGCGGCCCTGAAGGCGACAGGACTCGCACCCGAGGTCCAGCCTGCGCCGGGGCCCCTGTTCGACGGCAAGACCTTCGCCGCCGGCTGAACGCCTCGTTTTTCATCACCCAAGATTTCGCGGCGCCTGCGAAATAGGCGCTGCTGCCCAACTGGCCTGGGATCGGTGCGCCATGGCTGACATCGGCCATGTTGCAGTGCGTCATGAGGGCAGGCCCACGGACAACGACGTTCGCGGCTGATCGAGACGACCGCTCGGATGCGGTCACCCCAACGGCGATGCCGCCGCTCTCGTTCATCCAAGGTTTCAGTCCATGTTGAGCCGCTCCTTCCTCAAGTCGGGCCACACGCCCACCTTGTTCGCCGCCTTCCTCTATTTCGACTTCAGCTTCATGGTCTGGGTCCTGCTCGGGCCATTGGGCGTGGCGATCGCGAAGGACTTCCATCTCGATCCAGCCCAGAAGGGCCTGATGGTCGCGGTCCCGGTGCTGGCGGGCGCTCTGCTGCGACTGGTCGCCGGCGTCATGGTCGACCGGATCGGTCCCAAGCGCACAGGCCTGATCGGCCAGAGCATCGTGATCACAGGTCTCGCCGCCGCGTGGCTGCTGGGGGTTCACAACTACAACCAGGTGCTCGTGCTGGGCGTCCTGCTGGGTGTGGCCGGCGCCTCCTTCGCCGTGGCCTTGCCGCTGGCCAGCCGCTGGTATCCGCAGGAGCACCAGGGCTTGGCGCTGGGCATCGCCGGGGCCGGCAATTCCGGCACGGCCCTGGCGGCCCTGTTCGCCCCGCTGCTGGCCAAGACCTTCGGCTGGAACAACGTCATTGGCCTGGCGATCATTCCGCTGGCCGTGGCCTTCGTCGTCTATCTGCTGATGGCAAAGGATGCGCCGGAACAGCCAGAGCCGAAGAAGTTCTCGGAGTATCTCGACGTTCTGAAGGTGGCGGACGCCTGGTGGCTGATGCTGCTCTACAGCGTGACCTTCGGCGGCTTCGTGGGCCTGTCCTCGTCCCTGACTATCTACTTCAACTCCGAATACGGCATCGACCCGGTGAAGGCCGGCTTCTTCACTGCCGCCTGCGTCTTCGCCGGCTCCTTCATCCGGCCGGTAGGCGGGGCGCTGGCCGACCGCTTCGGCGGGGTGCGGACCCTGATCGTAGTGCTGGGCTTCGCGGCCATCGGCCTGGCCACCGCCAGCTTCCAGATGCCCAATGTCTGGATGGCCTTCGCGGTCCTGATGTTCTGCATGTCGGCCCTGGGCGCCGGCAATGGCGCGGTGTTCCAACTGGCGCCGCAGCGTTTCCGCAAGGAGATCGGGGTCATGACCGGCCTGATCGGCATGACCGGCGGCGTCGGCGGCTTCTACCTCGCCTCGACCCTGGGCCTCGCCAAGAAGATGGCCGGAACCTACCAGCTGGGCTTCCTGGGCTTTGCCGCCCTGGCGGTGTTCGCCCTGGTGGCCCTGGCCGGTCTGAAGAACCACTGGCGCGCGGTCTGGCCGACTCTCGCGCCTGCCGACTCTGCTCCGGTCCGGGTCTGAACCTCATGACCCAGCAAGCTTCCAAGCAGCGTCTCGTCGTCATCGGCAACGGCATGGCCGGGTGCCGGGTGGTGGAGGACATCCTCAAGCGCGACCCCGACCGCTACGAGATCACCATCTTCGGCGCCGAGCCGCGGGTGAACTACAATCGCATCATGCTCTCGCCTGTGCTGGCGGGAGAGAAGGCCTTCGACGACATCGTCATCAATGACGAGGCCTGGTATCGCGACAACGCCATCACCCTGCACGCCGGCCGCGCGGTCACCGCGATCGACAGGGCGATGAAGACTGTCTCGGCCGAGGGCGGGCTCGCCGTTCCCTACGATCGGCTGATCCTAGCGAGCGGCTCGGACCCCGTACGCCTGCCGCTGCCAGGCGCGGACCTGAAGGGCGTGGTCACGTTCCGCGACCTGGACGATGTGGACCAGATGGTCGCCGCCGCCGACGCCGGCGGCGCGGCCGTGGTGATCGGTGGGGGCCTGCTGGGGTTGGAGGCCGCCTACGGCCTGGCCAAGCGCGGCATGAAGGCCACCGTTGTCCACCTGATGGACGTACTGATGGAACGTCAACTCGATAGCGCCGCGGGCTTCCTGCTCACCGAGGCCCTGGCTCAGCGTGGGGTGGAGACGGTGCTTTCGGCCCAGTCCGAGGCGATCCTCGGCGTTGATGGCAAGGTCAGCGGGTTGAAGCTTTCGGACGGCCGGGTGCTGCCCTGCTCGATCCTGGTCATGGCTGTGGGCATCCGACCCAATACGGCGCTGGCCAAGGCCGCGGGCCTCGGGGTCGGCCGCGGCGTGGTGGTCGACGACCAGATGCGCAGCGACGATCCCGATATCTATGCGGTAGGCGAATGCGCCGAGCACCGGGGCGTGGCCTATGGCCTGGTCGCTCCCATCTGGGACATGTGCAAGACCCTGGCGGCGGCCCTGACCGGCGACGAGGCCAGCGCCTATGGCGGCTCCATGCTCTCGACCCGTCTGAAGGTGTCGGGGGTCGACGTGTTCTCAGCCGGCGCCTTCGCGGGCGGGGAGGGTTGCGAGGACATCGTGTTCCGGGACGCCGGACGCGGTGTCTACAAGCGCGTCGTTCTGGAGAACGGCAAGGTGGCCGGGGCGGTGCTGTTCGGCGACGCCGCCGACGGTGGTTGGTACTTCGACCTGATGCGCCAAGGCGCCGATGTCAGCGGCATCCGAGAGACATTGATCTTCGGTCAGGCCATCACGGAGGGCCTGTCGGGCCTGGACCCTAGTTCGGCCGTTGCGGCCATGTCCGACGACCAGGAGGTCTGCGGCTGCAACGGCGTGTGCAAGGGGCAGATCACCGGGGCGATCACTGGCCAGGGCCTGACCACGCTGGACGCGGTGCGTTCGGTCACCAAGGCCTCAGCCTCCTGCGGCTCCTGCACGCCCCTGGTGGAGAAGCTGCTGAAGCTGACGCTTGGCGACGGCTTCCAGGTCCAGACCGGTCCTGCGCCGATGTGCAAGTGCACCGGCCACACCCACGACGTCGTCCGTCGGGCCATCGTCGAGGGCGAACTGAAGTCCATGCCGGCCATCCACCAGGCCCTGGAGTGGAGCACGCCAGACGGCTGCGCCTCGTGTCGGCCGGCCCTCAACTACTACCTGATCTGCGCCTGGCCCGGGGACTATCAGGACGACAAGCAGTCGCGCTTCATCAATGAGCGGGTCCACGCCAACATCCAGAAGGACGGGACCTATTCGGTGGTGCCGCGCATGTGGGGCGGCATGACGACGCCCGACGAACTGCGCGCCATCGCCGACGTGGCCGACAAGTTCGCCATTCCCGCGGTCAAGGTCACCGGCGGCCAGCGCATCGACCTGCTGGGGGTCAGGAAGGACGACCTGCCGGCGGTGTGGGCCGATCTCAATGCGGCAGGCATGGTCTCGGGCCACGCCTATGCCAAGGGCCTGCGCACCGTGAAGACCTGCGTCGGCACCGACTGGTGCCGGTTCGGAACCCAGGACTCCACCGGCCTGGGGATCCGGTTGGAGAAGTTCATGTGGGGGTCCTGGACGCCGGCCAAGGTCAAGCTGGCGGTGTCGGGCTGTCCCCGCAACTGCGCCGAGGCCACCTGCAAGGACGTCGGCGTGATCTGTGTCGACAGCGGCTACGAGATCCATGTCGGCGGGGCGGCGGGCCTGCATATTCGCGGCACCGAGATCCTGACGAAGGTCGCCACCGAGGAAGAGGCCATCTGGACCATCTGCGCCCTGGTGCAGCTCTACCGCGAGGAGGGCTGGTATCTGGAGCGGATCTACAAGTGGATGGACCGGGTGGGTCTGGACGCCATCAAGGCGGCGCTGGCCGATCCCAACGACCGCCGGGCGCTCTATGACCGGTTCGCCTATTCGCAGCGCTTTTCCCGCGTCGATCCGTGGGCGGAACGGGTCGCCGGCCGCCATACCGAAGAGTTCAATCCGCTTAGCCGTCGCCTGGAGTTCGAACCCGCATGAACGCGCTCGTCAAGGAACCCGCCATCCTCTGGACCGACGTGGGCGCTGTGACCGACATCCCGCGCCGTGGGGCCAGACGGGTCCCCAGTCCGCGCGGTGACATCGCCATCTTCCGCACGGGAGACGGGGCGGTCTTCGCCCTTATGGACAAGTGCCCGCACAAGGGCGGGCCGCTCAGCCAGGGGATCGTCCACGGGCAGTCGGTGACGTGTCCGCTGCACGGCCGGGTCATTGACCTCGCCACCGGCGAGGGGACCGGCGCCGACAAAGGTCACGGCTGCGCGCCGGTGGTCCCGCTGGAGGTGGTGGACGGCCGCCTGATGCTGGGCGTGGTCGGAGGCTAGTCCGTGGCCGACGGCTCCCTCATCCCCGCCGTCAAGACCACCTGCCCTTATTGCGGCGTGGGCTGCGGTGTCTCGGGCGTGGTGACCCAGAGCCGCAGCCTGGCGGTGAGCGGCGACGTTACTCACCCGGCCAATGCCGGCCGGCTGTGCTCGAAGGGCTCCGCGCTCGGGGCCACGGTGGGGCTGGAGGGTCGACTGCTCACCCCCATGATCGGCGAGCGTGAGGTGGGCTGGAGCGAGGCCACCGCCCTGGTGGCCCGCCGGTTTTCCCAAACCATCGCGCGACACGGTCCGGACTCGGTGGCCTTCTATGTCTCAGGCCAGCTGCTGACCGAGGACTATTACGCCGCCAACAAGCTGATGAAGGGCTTCATCGGCTCGGGGAATATCGACACCAACTCCAGGCTCTGCATGGCCTCGGCCGCAGTGGCCCACAAGCAGGCCTTCGGGGCCGATCTGGTGCCCGGCTGCTACGAGGACCTCGACCTCGCCGACCTGGTGGTGTTCAGCGGTCACAACGCGGCCTGGACGCATCCGGTGCTGTTCCGGCGCATGGAGGCCCAGCGGGCGCGGGGCCAGCGCCATGTGGTCATCGACCCGCGCCGTACCGACACAGCCGAAGTGGCCGACCTGCATCTGCCGCTGGCCCCGCAGATGGATGTGCGGCTGTGGAACGGCCTGCTGGCCGACTTAATCTCTCGCGGCGCCATCGACCGGACGTTCATCGCCGACCACGTCAACGGCTTCGCCGCCGTGGAGGCGCAACTGGCCCAGGCCGACCAGTCGCCCGCCGCGGTGGCTGCCGACTGCGGGCTGGCCGTGGCCGATTTGGAGACGTTCTTCGCGATGTTCGCGGAGACCCCCAGGACGGTCAGCCTGTTCTCCATGGGCGCCAACCAGTCGGCCCAGGGCGTGGCCAAGGGACTGGCGATCCTCAACGCACACTTGGCGACCGGCCGGATCGGAAAGCCGGGCGCCTGCCCCTTTTCCATCACCGGCCAGCCCAACGCCATGGGCGGGCGCGAGACCGGTGGCATGGCCAATACCCTGGCCGGCCACATGGACTTTGTTCCCGACGACGTGGCCCGGGTGGCCCGCTTCTGGGGCGCGCCGAAAACTTCCCCCAAGCCCGGCCTAAAGGCCGTCGACATGTTCGAGGCCGTCCACGACGGGCGGGTCAAGGCCATCTGGATCATGGCCACCAACCCGGCGGTCAGCATGCCGGACGCAGGCCGGGTGCGCGAAGCCCTGGCCAAGTGCCCCTTCGTCGTCGTGTCAGACTGTATGGCCGACACCGACACCATGGCCTTCGCCCATGTGAAGCTGCCCGCCCTGGCCTGGGGCGAGAAGGACGGCACGGTCACCAATTCTGAACGCAGGATTTCGCGCCAGAGGGCGCTGTTCCCGAGGCCGGGCCAGGCCAAGGCCGACTGGCGGATCGTGGCCGAGGTGGCCGACGGCATGGGGTTTGGCGACGCCTTCTCCTGGTCGAGCCAGGCCAGTGTCTTCCGCGAGTGGACCCGGCTCACGGCCTTCGAGAACCTCAGCCGCACCTTGAACCTGTCGGGCCTCGTGGGCCTCTCACAGGCAGGCTACGACGAACTGGAGCCGATTCAGTGGCCGGTGGGCGCCGACCGGATCGGCACGCCGCGGCTGTTCACCAATGGGCGGTTTCAGACGGCCGATGGGCGAGGCAACATGATGCCCGTCGCGCCCAAGGGCCCCGCCACAGCCTGCGATCCGGCCTTCCCGCTGTCGCTGAATACCGGCCGCATCCGTGACCAATGGCACACCATGACCCGGACGGGCTTGGCCGCGGACCTGTGGCGTCATGCGCCGGAGCCCTTCGTGGAGATCCACCCCGAGGACGCCGCCGCCGTCGGCGTGACCGAGGGCGTTCTGACCCGGGTCCAGACGGCGCGCGGCGAGGCTGTCGCTATCGCTCGGCTCACAGACCGCCAGCGCCGGGGCGGCGTTTTCATGCCCATGCACTGGACCAAGGCCTATGGGCCGCAGGGTCGGTCCAATCCGCTGATCGCGCCGAATATCGATCCCACCTCCGGCCAGCCCGAGTTCAAGCACACGCCCGCCCGGGTGCGGGCCTATCGGGAGACCTGGAAGGGCTTCCTGATCGACCGCCGGGGCTTCGCCCCGCCGGAGAGCGCGGACCTGATCTGGCGGCGCATTCCGCAGACCGGCTGCATCCTGCATGAATTCGCCGGGCGCGGGGACGAGGACGAGCGTGAAGTCCTGCGCCGCTGGATCGGGGAGCCCACGGGCGAACTTCTGAGCTATGGCGACCCGGCTACGGGCGCGCGCCGCGACGCCTGGGTCGCGGGCGACCGGCTCGAGCGCGTGCTGTTCGTCGCCACCGGCGGCGCCCTGCCGCCGCGCGAATGGCTGGCCGATCTGTTCGAGCACGAGGCGCTTCCCGCCGCCGCGCGGGCCACCCTGCTGTTTGGCCGCCCGCCCGGTCCGGCAGTCGACCGGGGCCCCACCGTCTGCGCCTGCCTGAAGGTGGGAGCCCACACCATCGACGACGCCGTGCGCGGCGGCGCCGTCACCGTCGAGGCTATCGGCGCGGCTACCGGCGCCGGCGCCAATTGCGGCTCCTGCCGCCCCGAGATCGCCCGGCGCATCGCCGCGCTCAACACCGCCAGGGAGACCCAGGATGCCGCATGATCATGCCGCTGGTCAGGTGCTGCTGGTGGGCGCGGGGCCAGGTCCCGCTGACCTGATGACGGTCCGCGCGATGCGCGCGGTCCAGGGCGCCCAAGCCCTGCTCTACGACGCCCTGGTCGGGGCGGAGATTCTCGACCTTGCGCCAGCCAACTGCATTCGCATCCAGACCGGCAAGCGGGCGGCGCGCGCTAGCATGGCGCAGGACACGATCAACCGGCTGATGCTGCGCCTGGCGCGGCGGGGCCTGAAGGTTGTGCGGTTGAAGGGCGGCGATCCATCGATCTTCGGGCGGGTGGGGGAGGAGAGCGCCCTCCTGAAATCCCACGGCGTGCCGGTGGAGATCGTGCCCGGCGTGACCACCGCCTGCGCGGCGGCAGCCCAGTTCGACTTTCCGCTCACCCATCGCGGCCTGGCGCGGCGGGTGGTGTTCGCAACCGCGACCCTGACGGCGGGCAAGCTGGTGGCCGACTGGGATGGCGCGGCCGATCCGGAGACCACGCTGGCCATCTATATGGGCGGCGCCGCCGCCCGACAGATCCGCGCCCGCCTGATCGCCGCGGGCCGTTCGCCCTCGACGCCGGTTGCGGTGATCGAGAACGTCGGAAGATCGCAGGCGCGGGCTGTCACCGGGTCTCTGGACAGTCTGCCGATCCTGGCCGCGACCAGCGGCGGCGGACCGGTGATGATCGTGGTGGGTGAGGTCACGGCGCTGGCGCCCGGCGCTTTGCTGCAAGCGCCCCGTGATGTCGTCCAAGCCCTGCGCGCTTGACCGTCAGGCCCAAGCTGGAACATGGTTTCCGGACCGCACTCAAGCTGCGGGCCTGGAGGTGTCTCATTTCGCACGCTGACCTGGTCGCGCGCGACGCGCCGGCGAACCGCCAATGAGGACCACCCACGGCCGTAGCTTCACCCACGACATCGTCCAGCGCCTCGGCCAGGAGATCGTCTGCGGCGTCTATGGCGCCCAGAACCCGTTCCCCATCGAGGCCGAGCTGTGCAAGCGCCTGGGAGTGAGCCGCAGCGTGCTGCGCGAGGCGGTCAAGATGCTCACCACCAAGGGCCTGCTGAACGCCCGTCCGCGTCAGGGCACCTGGGTGGAGCCGGAGAGCAACTGGAACCTGCTGGACCCCGACGTGCTGCGCTGGTTCCTGGAGCGCAAGTTCTCGCCGACTCTGCTGCTGGAGTTCACCCAGGTGCGGCTGGCCATCGAGCCCATGGCCGCCTCCATGGCCGCGCGCCTGGCCACAGACGAGGCCAAGGCCGCCATCATCGCCGGCCTGGAGCGCATGAAGGCCGCCGAGCGAGGGGAGGATGATCCGCTGGAGTCCGACATCGCCTTCCACGTCGCCATCCTGCGGGCCAGCGGCAACCGCTTCCTGGGCCAGATGCGCGACCTGATCGATGTGGCCTTGCGCACCTCCATCCGCCTGACGAACCGCCGCAAGGGCGTCCCCCTGGCCAGCATCGCGGACCACCAGAGGGTCTCCGACGCGATCCTGGCCGGCGACGCGGAAGGCGCCAGCCGTGCGATGCGGGACCTGATGCTGGAGGCCTTGGTGCTGATCGAGCAGGAGGCGGCGGCGGCCGTGGCGGGACAGGCGGCGGCGCGCTGATGGGCTCTTGACCCGTATTGACCTGCTCTAGCGTCCTGGTCGGCGTCTACGCTGAACGGCCGTGTCGAGTTCACTGACATCAGGCCGACGCGACCTAGGACGAGCCGGCCTGCATCGCAGCGAGTTGCTCAGGCGTGATGCTCGCCATCTGGGTCGGCGTGAACGCGTCGATCTGGGTGCCATTCATCGCCATCAGTTCCCGCGGCGTGAGCGCGCTGATGCTGGTGATCGACAGGCTGGCCACCTGGGTGACGGTCAGGCCCATCAGCTGCCGGTCGGTGAAGGACGACATCATGGTCGCGTTCAGGCTGTTGAGCTGGGTGGGGGTCAACGATCCGACCTGAGTCTCGGTCAGAGCCTCGAACTGGGTCGGCTCGAAGCCGTTCAGGTCGGTGGACTTCAGGTTGGCGATCTGGGTCCCGCTGAGCGAGGACACCTGGGTTGTCGTCAGGGCGTCGAACTGGCTCTCGCTCAGCGCCCGCAGCTGCATCCGCACCAGGCCGCTGAGCTGGGTGACCGTCATGGCGGCCAGGCCGCTGGCGGTGAGGTAGCCGATCTCGGTGGTGGTCAAGGCCCCGATCTGCTCGGTGGTCAGGCCCCCGAGTTGGGTCAGGGTCATCTGAGTGATCTGGCTCTCGGTCAGGCCGGTGATGCCGGCGGCCGACAAGGCCTTGATCTGGGAGGGTGTCAGGGCGCCGAAGCCGGTGGAGGTCAGGGCCGCGATCTGGTTCGGCGTCAAGCTGGCCACGTCCGAAGCGTCCAGAAGGCCGACCTGGGTCGTGCCCAGGCTAGCCACCTGAGTGGTGGAGAGCGCACTGACCTGCTCGGGGGTCAGCGCCGCGAACTGGGTGGAGGTCAGGCCGGCGATGTTCGTGGTGGACAGGCCGGAGATGGCGCCGGCCGATAGCGCGGCGACCTCCGCGGCCGTGAAGGCCGCGATCTGGGTGGCCGACAGAGCCGGAATTTGACCGGCGGTCAGGCCCGAGACGCCGCTCGCCGACAGGGCGGCGATGTGGGTCGTGCTCATCGCCGCGATCTGGGTCGGGGTCAGGCTGGCGACGTGGGTGGCGGTCAGGCCGCCGACCCCGGTGGCTGTCAGGTGTCCGAGTTGGGTCTGGCTCAGGGTTGCGAACTGGGTCGAGGTCAGCGCCCCGATCTGGGTGGCGTTGAAGCTGGTGATCTGGGTCCGGGTCAGGCCCGCGATCTCGGTGGCGGTCAGGCCGGTGATTCCGGTCGCCGACATGGCCGCCAACTGCGTGCGGCTCAGGGCGGCGAACTGAGTGGGGGTGAGCGCCGCGATGTGGGTCGGGGTCAAGCCGCTGACCTCCGCGGGGGTCAGGGCCGCTACCTGGTTCGCGGTCAGAGAGGCGACTTGAGTCGGGGTGAAAGCGCCGACCTGGGTCGCGGTCAGGCTGCCGAATTGAGTCAGGCTCAGGCCCGCGATCTCGGTGGCGGTGAGTCCAACGATGCTGGTGGTGGAAATGGCGGCGATCTGACCCGACGTCATCGCACCGAGCTGGGTTTTTGAGAGACCCGAGATCTGGGTCGCCGTCAGCCCTGAGGCGGCGGTGGCGGTGAGCGCGCCCACACCGGTGGCGGTCAACGCCGCGATCTGGGTGGCGTTCAGGACGGCGACCTGAGAGTCGGCCAGGCCCGCAACGCCGGAGGCCGACAAGGCCGCGATCTGGGCGGCTGTCATTGCCTGGATGTCTTCAGTCGTCAGCGCGGCCACCTGGGTGGCGGCAAGGGCTGAAACCTGGGTGGTGGTGAAGGCCGCGATGCTCTCGGGGGACAGGCCCGCGATGGCGGTGCTGGAGAAGCCGGCGATCTGCTTGGCGCTGAGGCCGCGAAGCTGGGTGGCGCTGAAGCCGTCGACCTGGCCTTCCGACAGGGCCGCCATCTGGGTGGCGCTGAGCGCGGCGACCTGAGTCGAGGTTAGCCCACCGATGCCGGTCACGCTCAGACCGGTGATGGCGCTGGCCGACAGGGCGGCGATCTGGGTCGCCTCGAGGCCCGCGATCTGGTCGATGGTCATCGCGGCCATCTGGGTGGAGGTCAGTCCTCCCATCGCCGTAGCCTTGAGGGCGTCTATCTGGGTGGCGGTCAACGCCGCGATCTGAGTCGAGGTCAGGCCGCTCATCGCGGTCGGCGACAGGGCCGCGACCTGTGACGGCGTCAGGGCCTGAATCTGCTCGTTCGAGAGCGCGCCGAGGTTGGTGGCGTTGAAGCCCGCCACCTGTTTGGCGGACAGGGCGTCGAGCTGGGCTACCGAGAAGCCCTGGATCTGGTCGGCCGAAAGCGCCGCGAGCTGGGTGGCGGTGAGGGCCCTGATCTGGGTGTCGTTCAGCGCGCCGATCTCGGTGGCGGCCAGGCCGGCCATCGCCGTGGCGGTGAGGGCGCCGATCTGGCTGGCCTCAAGGCTGGCGATTTGTGTGGCGCTCATGGCCGCGACCTGGGCGCCCGTCAGGCCGGCGATTTCGGTGGTCTTGAAGGCGTCGAGCTGGGTCGTGCTCAGAGCCTCGATCTGGTTGGTGCTCAGTCCACCGATGGCGGCCGAGGTCAGGGATCCGATCTGGCTGGCCGACAGGGCGGCGAACTGGGTGATGCTGAGGGCGCCCAACGACGTGGCGGTGAGACCCTTGAGCTGAAGGGCGGTGAGGCCGCTGATCTGGGTGGTGCTGAGGGCCTCGACCTGATCTCCCGAAAGCGCCTGGATCTGGGCCGCCACCAGGGCGCCGATCTGGGTGGAGGCCAGGCCCGCGATATCCTCGGGCGTCAGGCCGGCGATGGCGGTGGGGCTGATCGCGGCGATCTGGGTGGTCTGCAGAGCCGCGATCTGTTGGGTGGTCAGGGCTCGGGCCTGCTCCTCGGTGAAGGCGCGGACCTGGCCGATGCTGAGTGACGTGATCTGGGTCGTTGATAGCGCGCCGAGCTGGTCGGTGGAGAAGGCGGCCAGGCTGGTGGCCGACAGCCCCTTGATCTGGGTGGTGGTGAGGGCGACGACATCCGTCGTCGAGAACGCTTCGATGGCGGCCGCCGAGAGGCCCGTCATCTGGGCGGTCGAGAGGCTCGCCAGCTGATCGGAGGTCATGTCGGCGATCTCGTCGCCGGTGAAGCCTCTGATTTGATTGGCGGTCAGAGCCGCCATCTGGGTGGCGGAGAAGGTGGCGAACTGGCTGGCGGTCAGGGCTGCCAGGGCCGCGCTGGAGAGGCCTCGCATCTGGGTCGCGCGGAGCGCCGCCAACTGGGTATTGGAGAGGACGGCGACCTGATCCTCCGACAGCGCGCCCATCTGGTTGGTGGAGAGGGCTGCAAGGTGGCTGGAGGACAGGCCCGCCACCTCGTCGAGCGTCAGGCCGCCGATGACGTTGGCCGACAGGGCCGCGACCTGGGTCTCCGACAGCGCCGCGAACTGGGCGGTGGTCAGGGAGGCCGCCACAGTGGTGGTGAATCCCTTGAGCTGGAAGGTGGTCAGTGCGCTGAGCTGGGGGGTCGACAGGGACCCGATCTGCTCGGGGGTCAGCGAGGCCAGGCTGGTGGCCGTCATGCCGCGCACCTGGGTGGTGGTCAGCGCGGCGATTTGCTGTTGCGTGAAGGTCGCCACCTGGGTCCCCGACAGCGAGGCCAGTTCCGCGGCGGTCAGGGCCGTGAGCTGGGTGTCGGCCAGACCGGCGATCTGGGTGTCGCCCAGGGCCTGGAGTTGGGAAACCGTCAACCTGGCGATCTGGGTGGTGGTCAGCGCCCCGAGCTGATCGATCCGCAGCTGGCCCATATTGGTGGCGTTCAGGCCGGCGAAGGCCCCCGGCGTCATGGCGGCCAGCTGGGTGGTGGCAAGGGCCTCGACCTGGGCGGACGTGAAGGCGGCGATCTGGGTGGTGGCCATGCCGCTCACCTGGGTGGTGCTCAGGCCGGCCACCTGGCCGGCGGTGAGCGCCTGGATCTGCCCCGCGTTGAGGGCCGCGATCTGGGTTGCGGCGAAGGCTGCGACCTGGTCGGCGGTCAAGGCGGCCAAGTCGGATGCGGCGAGCCCCTTGATCTGGAGGGCGCTGAGCACGGCGAGCTGGGTGGCCTGAAGGCCGCCGGTCTGGGTGGTGGTGAGGCTGCCGAGCTGGACCGCCGTCAGGGACCGCATCTGTGTGGTGGTCAGGGCGGCGACATCCTCGGCGGTCAGGCCGGTGATCGCGGTCGCCGAGAGGCTGGCGATCTGGACGTTGCTTAGCGCCGCCAACTGCTCGGCGGTCAAGGCCCCAACCTCGGTGGCTGTGAGGCCCCTCACCTGGGTGGCGGTGAGGGCCGCGACTTGATCGACCGACATGGCCCCGATCTGGTCGTCGGAGAGCGCGCCGACAGCCGCGACGGAGAGGCCCTTGATCTGGGTGGTGGTCAGGGCCGCGATTTGGGTCGGCGAGAACGCCGTCAACTGGGTGGCGGTCAGACCCGTCATTCCGGTCGCCGTCAGGGCCGCGAGCTGGGTCTCGGCCAGAACGGGAATCTGCGCGGCGCTCAGGCCGCGGACCTGCATGGGCGCCAGCCGCCCGATCTGGGCGGCGGTCATGGCGCCGAGCTGTTCGGTGCTCAGGCCGGCGACGTTGACGGCGGTCAGGCCAGAAAGGCCTCCGATCGTCAGCTCCGGAATCTGGGTGACGGTCAGGGCGCCAACCTGGGTGGCGCTCATGGCCGTCAATTCGGCGGCGGTCAGGCCCTTGATCTGGGTCGTGCTGAGCGACCCGATCTGGTCGGGACTCAGCGCCCGGATCTGGCTGGCGGTGAAGGCGCCCATCTGCAGCGAGCTCAGGGCGCCGAGTTGGACGGCGTCGAGGGACGCGGTGTCGGTGGCGTCGAAACCCCGGAGCTGGGTCACCGACAGGGCCGACATCTGTGTGGCTGACAGGGCGTCGATCTGGTCGACGGAGAGCGCGCCCAGCGCCACAGGGGTCAGGGCCTTGATCTGTGTGGGGGAGAACGCCGCGACCTGCTCTTGCGTGAAGCCGGACATCTGGCTGGCTGTGAGGGCGCCGACGCCGATAGGGCTAAAGGCAGCCAGTTGGGTTTCCGCCAGGCCAGCGATCTGAGTGGTGGTCAGGCCCCGGACCTGCTGGAACGAAAGTCGGCCGATCTGGGTGGGGGTCAGAGCGCCCAGCTGCTCGTCGCTGAGGCTGGCGAGGTTGCGGGCGCTGAGGCCGAGGAAGCCGCCGGCCGACAGGGCCGGGATCTGCTCAGCCGTCAGGGCGCTGATCTGGGTGGCGGTCATCGCCCCGAGTCCGGCCGCGGTGAGGCCGGTGACCTGGGTGGTGCTGAGCGCCGCGATCTGGGTTGGGTTGAGGGCCTTGATCTGGGTGGTGGTCAGGGCTCCGATCTGGCTCGCGCTGAGGGCCGCGAACTGGTCATCGTCGAGGCCCGCGACCTCGGTGGCGGTGAAGCCCTTGATCTGGGTGACGCTCATCGCGGCGATCTGGGTCGCGGAGAACGCGTCGATCTGGTCCGACGTCATGGCCGTCAGCTCACGGGCGGTCAGGCCCTTGATCTGCGTGACGGTGAGAGCGGCGATGTCTTCGGGCTCGAAGGCCTGGACCTGGGTCCCGTTGAAGGCGGCGAGCTGGGCGGCGCTGAAGACGATCTGGCTGGTGGTCAGCGCCCGGATCTGGGTCGCCGCCAGCGCCGTGACCTGCCTGGTGGACAGCGCCTGGAGCTGAGTGCCGGCCAGGGCCTCTATCCCTGTGGCTGTCAGGGCCCCGATCTGACTGAAGCTCAGCGCCGCCATGTCGGCGCGCGTCAACGACTCCAGCTCCTGACGCGTCAGGCCGGCGATCTGGACCGGGGTGTAGGAAGCGATGGCGGAGGTCACAGGCTCGCCCCGGTCGACAAGGCGAGCCGACGCACACCTCGGGAGGCGGTCAGGTCATCGCTCTTGTACTCGTGGTCCATGCCGGCCTTCACGCGGAACGCGTCAACTCGCGCCCATTAACCCTATGTGCAAAGGCTGTGCCTGACGGCTGATTGAAAAAACTACCCTAATAAAACAAAATGTTACGGTGCATCACGAGGGGCCATCGCTGGGGCAGGTTTTGCCGGGCGGCGCCGCTGCTACCCAACGGCAGGTTGCGAAGGGCAGTGGCGGACAATGTTGTCGGTTGAGGATTGCCGTTGCGTCAAAGCAGCGGGTTTCCGAAGATGGCGCCGAACCGGCTGCTCAAAGCCGGACGGGGAGAGCGACATGAGCCAGGCTTCGGTTGGCGATCTGGAAGCGCGCCTGAACGCCGCGATCGATGTCGGCATGGCGCCCGCCGTCTGGGCGGAACTGCAGCCGGACAAGGTGGCTGTCCATGAACTGAATGGGCGCACGCGCACCTTCGGCGACCTGAACGCCAACGCCAATCGCATCGCCCGGCTGCTGCGGGAGCAGGGGCTCGGCCCGGGGGATTCCATCGCCCTGTTGTGTTCCAACCGGGTGGAGTTCGCCGACGTGTTGTTCGGCGCCCTGCGGATCGGCGTGCGGATGAGCCCGGTCAACTGGCACCTGACCGCCGACGAGATCGCCTACATCATCGATAATTGCGAGGCCAAGGCGCTTTTCGCCGACGCCGATGTAGCCGCCGCGTCGGCCGCCGCCGCCCAGTGTCCTAACCTGGGGCTGAAGGTGGCCATCGGCGGCGATCTGCCGGGCTTCGCGGGCTACGAGGCGGTGCTGGACCGCTTCTCGCCCGCCGATATTGAGGACCCGATCCGCGGCTACACCATGCTCTATTCGTCAGGCACCACAGGGCGTCCGAAGGGGGTGCATAAGCCGCAGGCCGTCGTGCCGGGCTACGACAAGACCTACGACCGCGAGATCGATGTTCACCTCTGCACCGGACCGGCCTATCACGCCGCCCCCCTGGCCGGTGATGTCCGCCGCGCTCTGACCAACGGGGTGCCGACGGTCTTGATGGACAAGTGGGATTCAGAGCTGGTCCTGAGGACCATCGAGGACTTCAAGATCACCCGGGGCCACTTCGTCCCGATCATGTTCCAGCGACTGCTGGCCCTGCGCGAAGAGGTGCGCACCCGGTACGATCTCGGCTCCCTGCGCCGGATCACCCACGGCGCGGCGCCGTGCCCGCCGGAGGTGAAGCATGCCATCATCAAGTGGTGGGGGCCGGTGCTCTACGAATACTACGCCGGCTCCGAGGGCGGGGTCGGCTTTCTGGTGACCTCTCAGGAGTGGCTGGCCAAGCCTGGCACGGTGGGCAAACGGCCAGCGCCGCACGCGGCGCGCATTGTCGACGAAGCCGGCGACGAGTGCCCCGTGGGCGTCGCCGGCGCCATCTACATGCGCCTCGATATCCAGGGTGGATTTGACTACTTCAAGGACGACGCCAAGACCGAGGCCAATCGGCGCGACGGTTACTTCACAATGGGCGACATCGGCTATCTGGACGAGGACGACTACCTGTTTCTTACCGGACGTAACGCCGAGACGATCATCGCCGGCGGGGTGAACATCTATCCGCAGGAGGTCGACAACGAGCTGATCAAACATCCCGCCGTCGAGGACACTTGCACGGTGGGCGTGCCCCATGACGAGCGTGGCGAGGAGGTGCGGGCGGTGATCCAGCTCAAGGCCGGCTACGAGCCTACCGAGGCTCTGAAGCAGGAGATACTGGCCTTCGCCCACGCCAATCTGGCCAGGTTCAAGATCCCTCGTCAGATCGACTTCGCCACCAACCTGCCCCGCTCCGAAGCCGGCAAGATCCAACGCAACAAGGTCCGCGCTCCCTATTGGGAAGGCCGCGCCCGGGCGATCTAGGTCGTGCCGCCTTTGCGCAATCGCCGCACGAACCCGGTGTCCCGCTCGATGAAGCCCGTGGCCTGACAGAAGGCTCGCAGGGTCTCCGCCTCGGGCGGCGCCGACAGGTGCAGGTCGCCGCAGCCGGCGCTGCGGGCAGCCTGGGAGGCGGCCTTCAGGAGCAGGCGGCCTATGCCTCGGCGGCGCGCGTCGGGGCCGACAAGCAGGCTGCTGACGAAGGCTGACGGCAGATCGGCCAGCAGGGTCTGGCGTGGATGAAACACGATCAGGCCGCTGGGCGGCCCCCATGCGACAGCCAGCAGGACGGTAGCCCGCTCGGCCTTCAGGCGCTCCAGTCGGACGGCGATGGCGGTCGGCCCGCCTACCAGACCCGCCGCCTGCATCAGCTCGGCGACGCCTGGCGCATCGACGGCGTCTGCGGCGCGAATCTCGAGACCATATCGGCTCGCCAAGCGTCTGAAACTCCGCACACAGGGCGCGGGTCGGCCCACGCCGTTCCACAGCACGGGCCAGGCTGGCCCCCAATCCCTAGCCGGTCAACTTTCCGGCCGCAGAAACCGGATCAGGCGGTGGACACCATAGAGCACCGGCAGGGCCAGGCCCGCAATCCAGTGACTGGGTGAGACCAGTCCCCAGGGGCCGTCATCCCCGGCATAGATCAGCAGGTAGCCAGTAAGGGTCAGGGCCAGCACCCACGCCAACAGGCTCGCGCCCGACCAGCGCCGCCGCCCGCTCTGCCACGCCCGGACGATGTGCAGGCCGCAAAGCAGCCCCACCAGCCAAAGGGTGGCGAAGGCGAACAGGCCGTGCATCCCTAGCCACCAGGGCTCCAGCATATGCGGCTCCGGTCCCCACGGGCCGATCTTGCGGAAGAAGAAGTGGAAGATCAGCCACAGACCGCCCGACACCCACAGGCCGCCGCCCACCAGGGCGATGGCCAACCTGGTGCGTCGGCTGAGCCGGATGGGCGCGGTTGAGGGCGGCTTCGGCACCTCAGCTGTCAGGGTTGGACGGCGACGCGCGCCAAGGTCTTGGGATCGAAGAAGGCCTCCACCGGGCGGCCCTTCTCGTCGAAGCCATAGACTTCGTAGCAGCCGTTGAACATCTGCAGCTTGCGGACCACCCAGCCCTGGCTCTTCAGCAGCTGGACCAGTTCGGCGGTGGGCTTGCGCTCGGCCCGAGTGGCGGCGGGACACGACACGTCGCCGTGGGCGAAAGCCACGTCGGCGCAGGCCAGGGAGAGGGTGGCGACGGCCAGGCAGAGAAGTGTCTTCATCATCGGCTCCAGGGTCAGGATTGCGGAACAGGCGCGGGCGCCTGGATATTGGTGGTCACCGTGCCAGACGGATCGGTCACGAAGCCCACCTTGGCGACACCGGCCTTGCTGGCCTCGCTCATCACGCCAGCCAGGACCTCGTATTGGGTATGGCGGTCGATGCGCAAATGAAGTTCGGGGGGCTTGGCCTTGGCGCCGGCCGCCGTGAACCGCTGCAGCATCTGGTCGTGGTTGATCTTGTCGCCGTCCCAATAGAGCTGGCCGGCGCCGTCGATGGCGAACTGGATGGCCGGTTCCCGGGACTCATCGGGGGCGCTGGTGGCCTTGGGTAGGTCGATCTTCACCGAGTTGGTGAGCAGGGGCGCGGTCACGATGAAGATGACCAGCAGCACCAGCATGATGTCTACCAGCGGGATCACGTTGATCTCCGCCATGGGCGAATTCCTGCGCCCACTGTCGAAGCCACCGAACGCCATCTCTAGGCGCCCCGGGTCGGGGCCGTGCGCTTGGGCGCGGCCGGGGGTTCTGAGGAGCCGACCTTCGCGCCCGTTACGAGGAACGTGAAAAGGTCATGGGCGAAGCCGTCGAGACGGGCCAGCGTGATGCGGTTGCTGCGGACGATGAAGTTGTAGCCAAGCACCGCCGGGATCGCGACGGCCAGGCCGATGGCGGTCATGATCAGCGCCTCGCCGACCGGGCCGGCCACCTTGTCCAGGGCGCCCGAGCCCGACCGGCTGATGGCGAGCAGGGCGTGGTAGATGCCCCAGACGGTGCCGAGCAGGCCGACGAAGGGCGCGGTCGCCCCGATCGATGCCAGGACTGTCAGGCCCGATTCCATGTCCGAGGTCTCCTCGTCGATGGTGCGCCGCAGAGCGCGGGTGAGGAACTCGGTGGGCGTGCCGGCCTCATTGAGGCGGTGGGCGCCGTGACGCTCATGATGCTGGGCGGCCACGATGCCTTGCTGAGCCAGGTGAGCGAAGGCGTTGTCGGGGGACTTGCCGTCCAGTTCGCGGCCGACGACCTCGATGGAGGGGGCGTTCCAGAAGAACTTGAGGAACTTTTCGGACCGGCGACGGGCCTGGGCGCCGCTCATCGACTTGGTGACGATGAGGTACCAGCTGGTGATCGAGGCTCCCGCCATCAGCACCAGTATGGTCTTGGCGAGCAGGTCCGCCTGCGAGAGGAAATGGCCAAAGCCTTGGGCGTCTTCCATGTCGGTCTTTCAGAGATCCAGAGAGAATTCCATGGGCACGATCACCCATGCGGAGACCGCGCGGTCTCCTTGTTTGGCTGGCGCGAACTTCCAGCGTTTCTTCACGACCTCCATGGCCGCGGCGTCCAGGTCGACCGAGCCGCTGGTCCGATCCAGCAGCACCTGAGAGGGCGCGCCTTCGGGGCTGACCTGGACGCGCAGGCGCACGACTCCCTGCTCGCGCCGTCGGCGCGATCCCATGGGGTAGACCGCACCAGGGTTCTTCAGATAGGCGGCGGTGAAGTTCGGGGGCGTCGTGGCTGTCGCGACCGGCGCGTTGGAGGGCGCGGCGGCCGGGGCGGCCGGAGCCGGTGGCGCGGCCTGGGTGGGGACAATCCGCTCTGGTGGTCGCTCCGTGGGCGGCGCGGTCATCGGTGACAAGGTGGAACGAGGCGTCGCCATCATCTGCGCCTCGGGGGGAGGTGGCGGCGGCTGTGATGGCGCGGGTGCGGCGCTGGGGGCCGCCTCGGTGATGAAGCTGACAGAAAGGGTGCGCTCGGGCGGCGGCGGCGGCGGGCGAAGCTGCGCCACGACGAAGATGCCGACGAGGCCCGCATGCAGCGCCATCACGACGCCGACGGCGGCGGTCCGCTGCTGCGCCGTTTCCCGGCCGCCGCGATAAACGGACGGCCCGCCTGTCATCGACACCACTTGAACCATGGCGGTGTCTCTAGCTGAGAATGCGTCCTAATAAAAGCTCGCCAGACGGCTTTTGGCGTCCTGTTTCCAAGCCTTTACGTCGCCGCCCAGCGGCGGATCAGGTTGTGATAGACGCCGGTCAGCTTCAGCAGGTTCTCGTCGCCGGCCTTGGCGAGCGGCGTCATGCCCTGGATCGCCTGGTCAAGGTCGAACAGCAGGGTGCGCTGGCTCTCGTCGGCGACGTAGCTCTCGATCCAGAAGAAGGCGGCGATGCGGGCGCCGCGGGTCACCGGGGTCACCCGATGCAGGCTGCTGGCGGGGTATAGGATCATGTCACCGGCCGAAAGCTTGACCGCCTGCGCCCCGAACGGCCCTTCGATCTCCAGTTCGCCGCCGTCGTATTCGTCGGGCTCGGACAGGAACAGGGTCGCCGACAGGTCGCCGCGCAGCATCACGCCCTGCGGCGTCCGCATCAGGGCGCTGTCGACGTGGGCGCCATAGGCCCCGCCACCGGCATAACGGTTGAACCTGGGCGGATAAATCTTGCTGGGCAGGGCGGCGGAGATGAACAGCGGGTTGGAGCCGATCCGGCGCAGGACCTCCCCTCCCAGACCGATGCCGATGGCGTCGTCCTCGGCCAGTTGTTGATTGGTCTTCTGGCCGTGGGCAAGGCCGCCCGCCGAGGCCGCGCCGTCCTGCCAGTCCGCGCCGTCGAGGCGGTCGCGGAACGCCGCGACCTCGCCTCTGTCCAGAACCCCTTCGATGGTGATCAGCATCAGTTCCCTCCCGCTGATGGGCGTCCGCTCAGATCGGCCTGGGCGATGTCTGCGAGACTTGCGCAGCCAGACAGCGCCATGCAGACCTCAAGCTCCTCCCGCAGCAGTTTGATCATATGACCGACCCCGAGCGCACCGGCGACCGCTAGGGCGTAGGCCTGCAGCCGGCCGATCATCACCCCGTCCGCCCCCAGGGCGATGGCCCGGAACACGTCCTGGCCCGAGCGCACGCCGCCGTCGAACAGCAGCGGGAAATCCGATCCCATCGTCGCGCGGATGGCGGGCAGGGCCGTGAGGCTGGCCGGCGCGGCGTCCAGTTCGCGGCCGCCGTGGTTGGACACCACGAGGCCGTCGGCGCCGCTTTCGCGCGCGGTGCGCGCGTCGTCCGGGTGCATGATCCCCTTGAGCCACAGGGGCAGGCGCGTGTGTCCCCGCAACCATTCAACATCGGCCCAGGTCGGTGCGTGGCGCAGGAAGCCCTGGAAGACGCGGCCTTCACCCGGCGCCAGGGAGGTGTCGACCGGTGGGGCGTCCCGAAGGTTGGCCGGTGTCAGCCCTCCCCGGAATCCGGCGCGCAGGGAGGTTAGGCCCGGCGCATGAACGGGCGCGTCCACGGTCAGCATGATGGCGCCGTAGCCCGCGCTCTCCGCGCGTCGCACCAGGTCCAGGGTCGCCTGGCGCGACGGCTGAGCATAGAGCTGGAACCAGCGGTCTGGGCCCGTGACCTCCTCCAGCGGCAGGGACGACAGGGTGCTGACCACCATGCAGGTTCCGGTGGCCGCCGCTGCTCGCGCCGTCTCCCGCTCGGCCCCTGCGTGGAACAACTCTTGGAACGCCACGGGCGCCAGCCAGATCGGATGGCGCCGGCCTCCGAGGCGGCAGGTGGTGGCCCCGTGGGTCAGGTCACGCAGCACGCGCGGCGTGATCCGGACGGCCTCGAGAGCGGCGAGGTTGGCGGCCACGGCGGTGTCGCGCCCGGCGCCGCCAGCCACATGGGCGAAGGTCGGGGCCTTCAGCACCTGGCGCGCCAAATCCTCGTAGTCACGGGCGCAGTGGATGTTCGCCGGCAGCGCATCGTTGTCGGCCAATTGGACAGCCTCGCAGAACGGAAATCGGGGCCGTGCCCAAAGGCGCGGCCCCGACCCCTTAGCCCCTCTCAGGGGGCGTTAGAAGTCGTAGTTCAGGGTCAGGCGCGTGGCGCGCGCATCGCCTTTGTAGAGGAAGAAGCCGCCGCGATAGACCGCCAGATAGTATTCCTCGTCGGTGACATTGCTGACGTTGAGGCGCACTTCGAAGTTCGGGTTGACGCGGTAAGAGGCGAACATGTCGAGCACCGTGTAGGACGGCACGGGTCGCGAATAGGCGCCCGTGGTGGCGTCGACCGGCGCCGCGGTGTCCGGCTGGCCGCCGTATCGCTTGCCCTCGTACTTCACGGCGCCGCCGAAGTAGAATTTGTCGGTGGCCTGGTACTTGAGCTGCACCACGCCCGAGCTCTTGGCGAAGTTGGCCAGGGTCTTGCCGACATTGGCCGCGGTCGCCGAGGCCAGGACCTCGCTCTCCATGTAGGTCGCGCCGGCCTGGACCGTCAGCCTGTCGGTCAGGGCGCCGGTGGCGCCGACTTCAAAGCCGGTGACGCGGTTCTTGCCCGTGTTGAAGGTGCCGACCGTGTCATAGTTGGCGCCTTCCATGACGTCGGACTTGGTGACCTGGAAGACAGAGCCGGTCAGCAGCAGCTTCTCGTCGAAGACGTTCCACTTCGTGCCGATTTCGTAGCTCTCGGACCGCTCGGGTTTCGCCCCGGCGATCGCGCCGTTGTAGACCACCACGCCGCCGTAGCCGCTGCTGGTGCCGACGTCGGATTCACCGCCGTTGATGTCCGCGGCGCTGGCGTAGGTGGCATAGACCATCCCGCCCTTGCCGAGCTTGTAGGTTACGCCGAAGTGGCCGTTCCACAGGTCGTCTGAATAGGGGTAGGAGGCCTGCGCCAGGGTCGTGGTGTTCTGGGTGTCAAGGGTGAAGTCGAAGCTGTCGTACCGAAGGCCGGCGAAGACCGTCAGCCTGTCTGTGAGGTCGACGGTGTCCATGACCGAGGCCGACACCGTCTTGATCTGCCAGTCGGTGTCCCAGGTGCGCTTGACGATGCTGCGCTTCAGAAGGCTGTTGCCGCCGGGAACCAGCGCGCCGTTGGCGCCGACCAGGCAGTAGTTGTTCAACGCTGCACCCGTGCCGGTGATGCAGTTGAAGGCGCCGGTGTTGGTCACGCCGTAGACGCCGTTCTTCACCGCATTGTCGGTGTATTCGAGACTAAAGATCAGCTCGTGATCCAGGCCGAGCAGGGTGGTGTTCACGAACAGGTTTTCCTGGTTCGCGAAGTAGCGGACCTCCTGCCAGCCCTGGTGGGCGCTCAGGGTGGTGGTGGCGTAGACGCCGCCCGGGTTGTTGGCCCCGGTGGTGGCGCCGCGGCCGCCGCTGATGACGTAGCCGTTGTCGGCAGAGCCGTAGCGGGTCAGGCTGGTGAGGCGGACGCTGTCACTGAACTTGTACTTCAGGCGCGCCGTGAAGGTGTTCACGTCCGATTCCAGGAAGTCTTCCTGCTGGACATAGGAGGGGACGTTCGAGGCAGGCTTGCCGTCCACCAGATAACCGCCGACGTCGGGGTTATCCTTGGCGCGCAGGCCGTAATAGTCGAGCGTCGCTTCGAAGGCGTCGGTTGGGGTGAAGTAGGCCGAGACGGCCGCGCCTTCACGCTTGCGGTAGGCCGGAGCGCGGTCCGGTACGTCTTCCTTCGAGTAGAGACCGTTGGCGCGGATCGCGAAGCTGTCGCTCACCACCTTGTTGACGTCGGCGGTCAGGCGCAGGTGATCGTCGGATCCGACCGTGCCCTGGACGTTGGCGAAGTCGAGGAAGGGGGTCGCCTGCTTGGTGATGGCGTTGATCGCCCCGCCCGAGCTGCCACGGCCGGCGAACGAGGAGTTCGGGCCCTTGGTCACTTCCAGCTGCTCGATGGCGAAGCTCTCGCGGATGGTCATGCCGGGGTCGCGCAGGCCGTCCACGAAGGTGTCGCTCTTGGCTTCCTGGCCGCGGATCACGTAGCGGTCGCCGAAGGCGTTGCCGTTTTCACCGGTGCCGAGTGTGATGCCCGGCTGGGCGTCGAGGATGCGCGAGAGGTCCGTGTAGCCGGAGTCGTTGATCTGCGCCTTGGTCAGGACATTTATGGTCTGCGGCGTCTCGGCCAGCGGACGGGTGTGACGCTCGTCGCCCGAGATCTTGGCCTTGTAGGGCACGCCGGCTTCAGCGTTCGGGTTTGCGTCGATGGCGGTGTCCTGGACCTTGACGGTCGCCAGCTCGGCGTCCTGGGCAAGGCTGTGTGACGGCATCAGCATCATCGCCGACAGGCTGACTGCGACGCCCAGGCCGACGGTCGAGGTCTGGCTTTTGGCGGCCTGACGCAGGCTTGCCGGACGCAGGGTCTTGCCCTTGAAACCGCTCATACTCGAATTTCCCCGTGTCGCTCGAACCCGACGCCGTCGCCGGTGAGCGCGAGAGGTCTATATTGCGAGGAATTCGCATTATCAACGAAATTGCGACGCGATTGCATCAACGCCGGTGGGCGTGGCATTTGCGACGACGTCATGAATCTCGCCCGCCGCTTTGCCGCGTTTCGTCAGATCGCTCTTGAACGGCCTTCCCAGTAGGGCGCGCGGACCTTGTTGCGCTGAATCTTGCCGGCCTCGCTGCGGGGCAGGTCGACGACGAAATCCACGGCGCGGGGGATCTTGAACTTGGCCAAGACACGTGCGGCGTAGTCGAGAATCTCGGCCTTCAGAGCCTCGGTGGGCTGATAGCCGGCCTTGAGCTGGATCACCGCTCGGACTTCTTCACCCCGTTCGTCGTGGGGAATGCCGACGGTGCAGCTGTCCTCGACCGCAGGATGCTTGATCAGCTCGTTGTCGATCTCCTGCGGGTAGATGTTCACCCCGCCGGCGATGATGGTCTCGGCGCTACGCCCGGTGAGGAATAGCCAGTCGTCTTCATCGAGATAGCCGACGTCCCCCATGGTGAAGTAGCCGTCCTTGCGGTTGGCCTGCGTCTTGGTGTCGTCCTTGTAGTAGGTGAAGCCGCCCTGGTCGTTCAGGCTCATATAGATGGCGCCGGGCACGCCGGGCGGGCACTCGTTTCCGGCCTCGTCCAGGATGCGGGCGGCGGCCTTGTGCGGTCGGCGACCCACGGTTCCTGGACGTTTCAGCCAGTCCTCGGAGCCGACGGTGAAGCCGACGCCGCCCTCGGAGCCGGCGTAGTATTCGAACAGCTTGGGGCCGATCCATTCGATCATGGCGGCCTTCACCTCGGGCGGGCAGGGCGCTGCGCCGTGGGTGATGCGCTTGAGCGAACTGAGGTCGTACTTGGCGCGGACCTCGTCGGGGAGCGCCAGCATCCGCTGGAACATGATCGGCACGAAGTGGCCGCGGGTCACCTTCAGGTCCTGGATCGTCCGCAGGACCTGCTCAGTGTCCCACTTGTCGATCAGCACGGTTGGCACGCCGTTGTTCAGGGCGCGCCGGATGTCGCCGGCCAGGGGCGAGGCGTGATAGCCGGGGCCGGTGCAGATGTGTTTGTCCACGGCGCGGTCGTAGATGGCGTCATAGCCGCCGACCGCCTGGGCGTTGGGCTTGTAGACCCCCTTGGGACGCCCCGTGGTGCCCGACGAGTAAAGCATGGTGGAGCCGCGCACCGGATCGGCGAGGTCTTCTCGCGGGAAATCCTCGAGGGTCTCATAGGGGAGGAAGCCCGGCAGCTCGCCACCGATGGAAACCTTGAGCTTCAGTTGCGGGCAGGCGTCGGCGGCCTCGCCCGCGCCGGTCACCCGGATGTCGGCGAACAGCGCCTTGGCCTCGCAGTTGTCGATGACATAGGCCATCTCCTCGGGCTTCAGGTGCCAGTTCACGGGCGTCATCCGGAAGCCGCCGCGTAGGGCGGCGAACAGAACGTCGGCGAACTCCATGCGGTTGGTGCAGAGCAGGGCGATGGCGTCGCCGGCCTGGACGCCGTGTGCCCGCATCAGCCGCACCAGACGGTTGGCGTTGGCGTTCAGCTCGCCGAAGGTGCGGGTGCGGCCGTCCAGCCCCTCATGGACCGCGACCTTGTCGGGATGGACCTGGGCCCACACGGCGGTCGCCATGCCGGTCTCGACGGCCTTGTCCACGCGCGCCTTGATGTCGTCGCCGATCAGCGTGTCGGTCATGCCAACTCTTTCTGTACTCGAGAACCGGCTCAGCCCCAGAGGGGGGAGGAGGCCTTCATCGCGCGGATCATGAAGGTGACGCTGGCCACGTCCTTGCCGCTCTGCGGATCGGCGATGTCGACGTCGTACCAGACGTTCTCGGTGCGGGGGCTCTCAGTGATCTTGCGCATGGTGGTGCGCCCCACATAGTCACGATCGGCCAGGAGCGGACCGGCCAACTGCCGCACCTCCAGGGCGCCGAACAGGCCGACATAGGGCTGTTTCGACTTTGCCAGGACGAAGGGCCGGCTCATGTGGGCCAGGCGGATGATGTGAGCCGGCGACAGCACGCCCTTGTCGTCATAGATCGCCACCCGCTCGGTGATACGGCCGAGCGAGGCGTCATAGCTTTCGCGGCTGACTTTCATGGGAATGTCGGCGGTGGTGTCGCCCACCTTGATATCAGAATAGATGCGCAAGGTGGCCGGATCGGCTGCGGTCTGCTCGGCCATGCGGCGGGCGACCTCGGAACTGCTGTCGCGCGAGACAGCGGAAGCCGTACCGACACAGACCTGCTGGCCCGACCGATTGAACATCTGCAGGCGGGCCCTCGACTCGCCGGGATGCACCACGGCCTGCACCTCTTCCTTGTCCACCGTGGCTTGGGCGAAGTGCAGGGAGAGGGCGCCGGTCTCGAACCAGGCCTCGCCGTACAGCTCCAGCAGCATGGGGACGAACTGGTCCATGTGCACCGAGCCGGGGACCGTGCCGCCCTTGAAGCCCAGCTTGGAGGCCACCTCGTCGTTGTGGATCGAGCCGGGGGCGGCCTGGAAGCCGTTGTGCGGCGCGCGGAACGGGCCGGTGAGCTGGTCTTGAGTGGTCGCGTCGGTCATGGCGTTTTCCTTGGCGGGGGGCGTCACAGCCCGCCCATCATCTCTTCGAAATTGGCGCGGTAGAAGCGGTCGCGGTCAGCCTCGCCGAGGTCCCCGAAGGTGCGTTCGAAGCGGCCGATGGGATCGTTGGTCCCCTCCGGGTGCGGGTAGTCGCTGGAAAACATGTAGAGGTCGGCGCCGCTGTCGCGGATCAGATAGCCGGCGTCCTCGCCCGGGAAGGGGGTGAACTTCACTTGGCGGCGGATGATCTCCGAAGGCTTGGCCGAGAGGTTCTGCAGATAGGGGTCGGTCCGGCCGAAGGACCGCGCGCCCATGTCCATCTGGCGCAGCCAGCCCGGCACCCAGTAGGCGCCGTATTCGATGGCGCCGCCCTTCAGCTCCGGCTGGCGGTCGAAGAGGCCGTCATAGACCAGCGCGCCGAGGAACATCTCGGCCGAGTGGGGCAGGGCGACATAGTCCTTGAACCGCAGGTTCTCGCCGCCGCCGTGCAAGTCGGGGGACTTGGCCTTGCCGTTGTTGACGTATTCCTGAGGCAGGGTCCGCGATCCCGCGCCGATGTGCAGAACGAAGGGGACTTTCTTGGCGGCCAGCAGGGCCCAGAACGGGTCGAGATCGGGGTGGCCCGGCGACTTGTCGCCGGCGGCCGTGGACGGCACCCAGATCGCCTTGCAGCCCAGGCGGACGGCCTCCTGGGCCTCCTCAAGGGCGCGGGCCGGGTTATCCAGCGGGACATAGGCGACCCCCAGCAGGCGCGGGTCGCCGCAGAAGCTGGCCATGGCGCGGTTGGCGGCGCGGGAGCCGGCGTAGAGGATATCCTCGTCCTTGGTGGTCCGGAACGGTCGCAGGGCCGAGGTGGGGAAGACCAACTGGCTGGAGAAGCCCAGTTCCTCGATGGCCCGGATACGTTCGTCGGTGTCGCAGGAGCCGTAGGCCAGGCGGCCCTTGGGCCCGGCGATCAGCCCCTCGATAACCTTCTCCTTCGGCGCCTCGACAGGCGGCCGGGTGGAGGGTGGGTCGCGGCGGAGCAGGCGGTCCTTCATGTCCGCGTCGGCGAAGGGCACCAGCCAGTCGGCTGGCTCCATGACGTGGCTGTCGGCGTCGTGGAATACGCGTCCCGCAGCATAGGGCATGCCGTCTCCTCCCGTTGTTCTTGTGGCCCAAGCATCGCATCGGCGCTTGGGCGAGACAACTGCTTTAGTGACATTCACACTATGAGAATGGAGGATCGCGCTTCCAGAACCGGGCGCTCATTGGTCCCGGTGGGCTACACTGGAGGCCGACGTCGAATCGGAACTACGGCACACCCATGAGCGATCACGCGACAGTTCGGCGGACGCGCGGTTGGCCGTGACCTCGAAGCGACTGCGAAGGGGGCAGAGGCTGCCGCCTCAAGAACGCCGGAGCCTCCTGCTGGAGGTCGCGGCCGGACAAGTCCTGGAGCAGGGAGTCCTGCCGATCGGCGTCGAGGAACTGGCCCAGGCGGCCAAGGTCAGCAAGGCGCTGGTCTATCGCTACTTCCCAGAGACGCACGATCTCTACAACGCCCTGCTCGAGCGGTCCCTGGACCAGGTCGCCGAGGCCCTGGACCTTGCCGTCGACACACAGGACCTGGCGGCCGCCGCCGGAGATGTGGCGGAGGCCTATTACCGCCACGTGGCCCGAAGTGGGCCGTTGATCCAGATCATCCTGCGGGACCGCTTCATGATGGGGCATGTCTCGCTGCGCGCCGCCGCCATCCGGGCCCGCGTGGCGCGTCGCCTGGCGCATAAGGCGCGCGCCGCCTTCGGCCTGGATCTGCGCGAGACCCTCGCCTGTCTCAGCATCGGCATGACCATGCCCGAAGAGTGCGGCCGCCTGGCCTTCCAGGGGGAGCTGGATCTCGAGCGCGGCGCCCTGCTGTGCCGCGAACTGGTCCTAGGCGTCCTCGACGTCGCTCGCCGTCGGAGCCTCGAAGCGGACCGCTAGCCGCCGGTTGCCAGCCTCGACAATATCGGCGGCCAGAGTCTCGGCCAGGGCCAGGTCCAGCCGCCCGCGCGCCAGGATGCGCCCTGTCCGCAGCACCGCGCTGGTGAGCACCGCTGTCGCTGCGCGGGCGACGTCCGGCGGGATGTTGTGGCTGTCGCTGAACCTGGTGGCCACCACGTTGGTGTTGTCGGCCCGGATCGCGCGCTGCTCGGCGCGAAGGGCGCGGCGCACGCCTGGCGCGTTCTGCAGGGTCTGCAGCAGGTCTCCGCGCTCGGCCACCTGGCGCAGGTAGGTCACGGTCGACAGACGCAGGCGCTCGGCCGGCCGCTCGGCGGTGTTGATGCGGTGTGCGCGCGCCGCGCGGATGGCCTGCAGCTCCCGCCGGGCCAGCTCCGCCATCAGGTCGTCGACGGTGGGGAAGAAGTGGTAGGCGCGCGGCGCGGTGAGCCCGGCGTCCCTCGCCACCCGTTTGATGGTCAGGGCGTGCAGGCCGTCCTGCACGATGATCCGCGCGGCGACATCCAGCAACTGCTGGCGGCGATCCTCCGGCGACAGCCGCAGGGGCGTGCGGCGGGCCGTGGGCTGGCCGGGCGTGATGAGGATCTGTTCGCTCGCGCCCTCGGGTGTTGGGGGCAGGTTGGGCGTCGGTCCCGCGCGGCCGGCCCGCGCCTTCCCCCAATGACCCCGGGTCGGATAGGGGATTGCGGTCCGGTCGCAGAGCTTGGCCAGGCCGCTGGCGCTCAGCCCCAGGTCAGCGGCCACCGAGGACAGGGGTTCGCGCCAGAGACGTTGGAACAGCTCCAGGCGGGTCAGCTCAGTGGGCGTCGAGGGGCGCATGTTTCCAGACCAGGCCGAGAGCAGGGAGCATAGCCAAGGACCCCGATCTTTCAAAACGCCTTAAAGCTTCGTGCGTGAGCAGTTGCTGACATTCGCACTAATTGATAGGTCGAGGATCATCCCGCCGTCCGAAAGGCTTGATCCATGCCGGCTGACCTCTCCCCCGCGATCTCGCTGGAGGCTTTCCGCGCGGAGGTTCACTCCTGGCTGGAAGACAACTTTCCCAAGGCTCTGGCCGAAAGGCAGGCCGAGGTCGAGGCGGCCTCGGGGAACCAGGATTTTGCCGACTGGAAGCGGGCCCTGTGCGGCAAGGGCTGGGGCACGCCCACCTGGCCCAGAGCCTATGGCGGCGGCGGCTTGACGCCCGCCGAGGCCCGCGTGCTGCGCGAGGAAATCCGCCGGGTCGGCGGCTGGAACCCGATCGGCTGGGGCATGGGCGTGCGGATGCTGGGCCCCACCCTGCTGGAGTACGGCACCGAGGCGCAGAAGCAGCAACACATCCCGCCGATCTGCCGCGGGGAGACGCGCTGGTGCCAGGGCTACTCCGAACCGGGCGCCGGCTCCGACCTCGCCTCCCTGCAAACCCGCGCCGAGGACCGAGGCGACCATTTCCTGGTCAACGGCCAGAAGCTGTGGACCAGCGGGGCTCAATACGCCGACTGGTGCTTCTGCCTGGTGCGCACCGATCCAACCCGCAAGCACGACGGCATCTCGTTCCTGCTCATCGACATGCGCACGCCTGGGGTGCTGGTGAACCCGATCCAGCTGATCTCCGGCCGTTCGCCCTTCTGTGAGACCTTCTTCACCGACGTAGAGGTCTCCAAGGCCAACCTGGTTGGGCCGCTGAACGGCGGCTGGACGGTGGGCAAGCGTCTGCTGCAGTACGAGCGCCAGCGAAATGAGGACGCTCCGGCCCGCGCTACCGAGCAGCGCGCCATCGAGGCGGTGGCCGCCGAACGCCTGGGCCGCGACGCGCAAGGCCGACTCGCCGACACCGACTATCGCGCGCGGCTCACTCGGCACCTGATGGATCGCAAGGCCTTCAACCTGACCCTGCAGCGCTCCATCGTCGAGGCGGGCGCCAACGGCCCGAGCGCGGCGACCTCCATCCTGAAGAACGTCTCATCGCTGCTGGTCCAAGAGCGGTCCGAGTTGCTGGTGGAGGCGATGGGCCAGGGTGTCGGCTGGGAGGGCGAGACCTTCGCAGCCGAAGAGCTGGCCTATGTCCGCGAATGGCTCTCGGGCAAGGCCAACACCATCTTCGCCGGCTCCTACGAGATCCAGAACAACATCATCTCCAAGCGAATCCTGGGCCTGCCGGATCCGAAGTAGGTCTGTTCGGCGTTGGCGCCGGTTTGACGCCCGCGCGCGGGGAGCGGCCATCAATAAGCGGTGCGTTGGCGACTTGGGCGAGACGTCACCCTTGTCACCGACCATACTGGACGCCGTGCGGAGCCGCCGCTGCGCGCGCGGTCGCTGGCGGTCGAACCAATCGCCCACGACGCACAACACAGGCCGTAGAACGAAAGTCGGAGACATGATGGACCGCTTCAAGCGCTTCCTGCCGCTGCTGGTCCTGATCCTCGCCGTGGTGGCCGCCTTCGCCAGCGGCGCAACCCGCTATCTCAAACTCGACGCCCTGCGGACCCATGAGGCCGGATTGCGCGCGCTGGTGGACGGCAACCTCCCGCTCGCCCTGGCCGCCTTCATGATTGTCTATGCGCTGGCCACGGCGGTCAGCCTGCCCGGCGCGCTGATCCTGACCCTGACCGGGGGATATCTTTTCGGGACCTGGCTCGGCGGCGCCGCGACAGTGATCGGGGCGACGGTCGGGGCGGTGTTGGTCTTCTACGCGGTGAGCACGTCGCTTGGTCAAGCGTTGCGCCATCGCGCCGAGGCGTCGGGAGGGCGGCTCAAGGCGGTGAGTGACGGCATCCGGGCGGGGGCCTTCGGCTACATCCTGACCCTGCGCCTCATTCCGATCGCGCCCTTCTGGCTGGTGAATGTCGCCGCCGCCCTGGCCAACGCCCCCCTGCGCGCCTACGCGCTGGCGACCTTCATCGGGATCATGCCAGCCACCTTCATCTACAGCGGCGTGGGCGAAGGCATAGGAGAGGTGCTGCGGCGGGGGGAGACGCCCGATCTCGGAATCATCTTCAACCCCAAGGTGATGCTGCCGTTGCTGGCCCTGGGCTTGCTGACCCTCGTCACCACGATCATCCAGCGTCGCCGCAGCCGTTCGGGGAACGCGCCATGACCTCAAGTCTGAAGGCCGACATCGTTATCATCGGTGCGGGTTCAGGGGGGCTGTCGGTCGCCGCGGGGGCGGCCCAGCTCGGCCTCAAGACGGTGCTGTTCGAGAGGGGCGAGATGGGGGGCGACTGCCTGAACTATGGATGCGTCCCGTCCAAGGCCCTGATCGCCGCCGCCGGCCGCGCGCACGATGTCCAGCGGGGTGCGGCCCTGGGTGTGACCGCAGGGCCGGCGAGCGTCGACTTCGCCCAGGTCATGGCTCATGTGCACGCCACCATCGCGGCGATCGCGCCGGTGGATAGCCAGTCGCGGTTCGAGGGCCTCGGGGTGACTGTGATCCGCGAGCACGCGCGATTCCTCGATAGCCGTACAGTCGGGTCGGAAAGTGTCTCGGTGCGCGCGCGCAAGATCGTGGTGGCGGCCGGTTCACGGGCCGCGATCCCGCCGATTCCTGGTTTGGCCGCGACCCCCCACCTGACCAACGAGTCCATTTTCGAACTGACGGAGCTTCCGAGCCGACTCATCGTGCTGGGCGGTGGCCCGATCGGCGCCGAGTTGGGACAGGCGTTCCGCCGGCTTGGGTCGGAGGTTGTGATCATCGAGGCGGGTGAACCCCTCGGTCGCGAGGATCGCGACGTCGCCCAGGTGGTCATCGAACAGTTGCGGGCCGAAGGCGTGGAAGTGCTCGCGGGGGCCGAGGCTATCGAAGTCGCCGCAGGCCCGACGGTGACGGTGCGCATCGGCGCCTCGACCCAGGAGGTGTCGGGCAGCCACCTCTTGGTCGCCGTCGGCCGCAAGCCCTCACTGGAGGGCCTCGACCTGGAGAGGGCCGGAATCGATTTCGACCGCGATGGCGTCAAAACCGACCGGTCCCTGCGCACCCGGAACCGCCGCGTCTACGCCATCGGCGATATCGCCGGTCGCGGCCAGTTCACCCATCTGGCCGGCGCCCATGCGGGGCTGGTGGTTCGCCGGGCGGTCTTTGGCCTGCCCGTGAACGCTGACACTCTGCAGGTCCCGCGCGTGACCTATTGCGACCCCGAGATCGCCAGCCTCGGTCTGGGCGAGACCGAAGCCCGCAAAGCGCACGGCGACGATCTCCGGGTGGAGACGTTCTCGTTCTCCGAGAATGATCGGGCGCTGGCGGAGGGCGACACCCGCGGCTTCGGCAAGCTGATCACCACGGCGAAGGGAAAGGTCCTCGGGGTGACTCTGGTGGGCCGTCACGCCGGCGACCACATCCACCTGTGGGCGCTGGCCATGTCGTCGGGCCTCAAACTGAGCAGTCTGACAGGGATGATCGCCCCCTATCCGACGCGCGGGGAGATCAACAAGCGTCTCGCGGGACAATGGTACACGCCGGCGCTGTTCTCCGATCGCACCCGCAAGGTGGTTTCATTCCTGAAGTGGCTGACCTGATCGTCTCGTCCGAACGCTCCGCTCAGAGGCCCTCATGCGCGCAACGAAGCCGAGATCCAGGCGACGCTTGAGCCACAGGGCGGCCCGCCCATACCACCAGAGCCGGCCGTGGATCGCCAGACCGCGACCGTTCCCCATGTCCATGATCGAAAGCCACCGGCTTTGCGGCCGGTAGCGGGCCGGCGCGTGGGCGCCCTGCGCCGCGAGATTGTCGACCAGGGTGGGCGCGGCGCGAACCCCGAACACGCCCGCGGCCGGTCGCGGAAACCCGTCGATCGCCCCGCAGTCGCCGACCGCGAACACCACGGGGGTGGCGATCGACTGCAGCGTTGGCGTCACGCGCAACCGCCCGTCCGCCGTCTGTGGCAGTCCCAAGGTTCCGACGATTTCCGGCGCGGCGACCCCGGTCGCAAGGATCAGCATGTCGCAATCCAGGATCTGGCCGTCGTCGAGTCTGCAACTGTCCTTTGAGCCTCGCTCGATAACCTTGCCGGGTCTCACCTGAACACCTCGTCGGCGCAACTCCGAGGTCAGGCGGGTGAGCGCACTCGGCGCCGCCCAGGTCGCGGGCCCCTCCGCAACCAGGGTCACGCGCGGGGCGACGCCTCGGCGCTCCGCCAGCCCGGCCAAGGCGGCGGCGACCTCGTAGCCGGAGGGGCCGCCGCCGGCGACCACCAGCGCGGGACAGCGCCCGGTCGTCCGGATGCTCGCCTCGACGCAGCGCCGCAGATCGAAGAGCCGGGCGAGCGGTTTGACGGTCCAGACATTCGGGCGCGCCGAAAGGCCGTGCGGGTCGGTGGTCAGACTGCCGACATTGAGCGAGAGGACGTCGAAGGCGACCACCTGGCCCTCGTCCGTCGTCAGGGCCCTGGCGGCCAGATCGATCCGGACGACTTCAGCCGCCAGATGTTTGACGCCAAAGGTCGCCGCCAACACGCCGACATCGATCTCCGCGGCGCTCTGCGGCAGGGCGCCGGAGAGCACTGCGGTGGCCAAGCCTGAATACTGGAATACTGTCGGGCTGATCAGCACCGCTTCGACCTTGGCGGTACGCAGCCTGTCGGCCTGCCGCAGCAAATGGAGGTGGGCATGGCCCGCCCCGACAAGGGCCAAACGTTTGCGGACCAGAGAGGTCCCTATGACGCGGAAGCCTTGGGCGCCCGTTTGTCGAGCCCGGCCAGATAGGCTTCGATCCGGGCGGCGTTCGCGCCGAGATCGCTCAATCCGACGCGGGAGGTCGAACGTACGTCGACGGTCGATCCCGCCGCACCGGGCCGGATCCGCACCACAACGTCGTCCTTGAACCCGAACCAGAAGGTTTCGGCCGTCGCCTCGATGGTCCCGCCGTCTGGGTTTTGGGAGACCAGCTCCCAGCCGCTCGCCTTCGCCTCGGCCAGAGCAGCGGCGTATGCCGCCGCTGGCGGGACCGCGAGTTGGAGTGGCCGGACTCCCGGGTAGCCGCGACGCCCCACCTCGCCCAGAGATCGCCCTGCGAGCTTCGAGAACCGAGGCCCCTGATAGGCCGCCTGAGACGACAAGGGCGCGGACATCGAGGCCACCGGGTTGGCGTCAACAGCCTGCCGTGCGGCGATCACCGCCGGTGAGAATTGGGGCGGATCAACGGTGTCGGTGGCGACGTCGTGAATCGGCGGAATGTCGGCGGATTTCGCCCGCACCGAGGCGAGGTAGCCAACGGCGAGGGCGGGAATGAGCAGGGCGATCAGGGCGGCCGGCCAGCCTCGCCTCGGCGCTCGCACAAGGGCCAGAACCAGCGCCACAAGGGCCAGAATGATCGACACTATGAGAACGGGCAGGCCCGCTTTCACGACCAGGACACCGAGGCCGAACTGCCACGGCCACAGGCCAAACTTCACGCCCAGCGCCGCGGCCATGAAATAGACCGGCACAAGCAGCGAAACGATCAGGGCCAGACGTCCGACAGCGGATCTCAAGATCGTCATCTCCACGTCACCAGGATCTCATCGTTCCACGAATGCCCGGCCCGCGCCAGTCAGCCTAGGTCTTGGCGCCGAACATCCGGTGGGCGAGGAGAATGCGCTGCGCCACGGTCAGAATGCAGAGGACCAGCAGGATCATCGCGATAAGGGGGAAGTAGCCGGGAAACAGGCACATGGCCACGAAGGCCAGAATGGTCTCCGCGCCTTCGGCGAAGCCCGTGCTGTAGACAAAGCTCTTGGGGCCGTGGGCGGTCTCGGACAGGCCTCGCTTGGCGGCGATCGCGGCGTAGGCCAGGAAGCTCACCGCGGTCAGCGTGAAGCCGGCGACGAGGGCCAGGGCATAGGCGAGATTGCCTGCCGCGGCGAAGCCGAAACCCAGCGGCACGGCGAGGTAGAAGACATAGTCGCAGAGGATGTCCAGATAGCCGCCGAGATCGGTCGGGCGCGTGGCCCGCGCAATGGCGCCGTCGAGGCCGTCGAGCAGCCGGCTTCCTGCGACAAGAGCCAGGCCGATGAGGGGATGGTCCAGTCCGATCGCCAGTCCCGCCCCAGCGCCCAGCGTGGCGCCGGCGACAGTCACCTGATTGGCAGTGACGCCCCATCGCGCGATCTGGGCGCCGAGGTGATTCAGCGGCGGGTCGATGAGGCGTCGGAGTCTGGCGTCGAACATCCTGGAATCCCGCAACCTCTTCTAGGCCGATGACCGTTCGGGTCATGGCGTTCGCCCCGTCCCCGACGACCGCGCGGCATGGGTGCTCCTTGTGCGGTGAGAGGCTCAGACTTCCGGAACAACAACACACTGGCCGCCGCCGGTACAGACGACGAGGCCGTCGAAGCGTGGATCAGAAACAAGCGGAGCTAGGCCTGTGGTCTCGTCAGGGTCAGTAACCGACGGGGCGGCCTGCGGCTCGGCGAAGGTCGAGCTGCTGCGGCTCTGGTTGTTATCGAACGTTCCAACAGTCTGGCTGGGCGACATCGTCTGTGAGGGACTTCCGAAGACGGTCATGACGCCATTCTGGAAGACCAAGCTGTAGTTGTCGGAAGCGACGAGCGTGCCCTGACCGATCACATAGTCGCCAGCGAAGCTGGTCACGCCCGCTTCGGTCGTCAATCCGCCAGACAGGGTGTCCCCACCGACCAGACCTCGCCCCCCCAGGGTGTAGGTCAGCGGCGGGTTGACCACGCCGTAGGCTCGACGCTGCGGATCCGCCGTCACCGTGATGCCGCGTTGGCCCACCGTCAGTCTGGAACCTGTGTAGCTCGCTTCATAGTTGGCCGACGCAGATAGGGTTCCGCGTGTGATGTCATAGAGTCCAGCGTTTGACGTCGGGACCGCCGCCGTCGCCAGGGCGCCTGTCAGCGTGTCGCCGTTGACCAGTCCCATCGTCGTGTAGGTCAGCGTCGGATTGACGTCGCCATATGTCCTCGACAGCGCGTTGGCCGCGATCGTCAGGGCGCGCCGGGTCACCGCCAAATCAGCGCCGGTGTAGGCGATCGTGTAGTTGGTGTTGGCCAGCGATCCTTGGGTGATCCCGTAGACGCCGATGTTCGACGTCAAGGCGGCCGTCGTCGCCAGCGAGCCCGACAGGGCGTCGCCATTGACCAGGCCACCGCCGCCGACCGCGTAGGTCAGCGCGGGGTTGGCGTCGCCGTAGATCCTCGAAAGGGCGTTCGCCGTCACGGTGACAGCGCGCGGCGCGACGGTCAGCACGCCGTCGGTGAAGCTGAGCGTATAGTTGGTCGGCGCCGCGAGCGAGCCTTGGGTGATGGCGTACTGGCCCACGCCGGAAAACTGGGCGGCCGAGGTCGCCAGCTGGCCGCTCAGCGTATCGCCGTTGACGAGGCCGCCGTTGGTCAGCGTCCAGGTGAACGCAGGATTTGCGTCGCCATAACTGCGGGTCACGCTGTCGGCGGTGACGCCGAGGCCGATGGCGATACTGCGCGGCACGACGGTCAGGTTCGCGCCGGCGTAGGTGAGGGCGTAGTTGCCGGACGCCGCCAGAGACCCTTGGGTGATCCCGTAGACGCCCACGTTGGACGCCGTGGTCGCCGAAGTCGCAAGCAAGCCTGACAGAGTATCGCCGTTGACCAGGCCGGTAGTCGTATAGGTCAGCGCCGGATTGACGTCCCCATAGCTCCTCGAGAGCGCGTTCGCCGTCACGGTGAGGGGCCGCGCCGTGACAGTTAGTATGCCGTTGACGAAGCTCAGCAAATAGTTGGACGGGGCCGCCAGAGACCCCTGTGTGATGGCATAGCCGCCGACACCGGAAGACGACGTCGCGTCGGTCGCCAGCTGGCCGCTCAGCGTGTCTCCGTTGACGAGACTGCCGGTATTCACCGTCCAGGTCAGGGCCGGATTGGCGTCGCCATAGGCGCGGGTCACATTGTCGGCGGTGACGCCCAGCCCGATAGCGATATTGCGGGGTATGACAGTGAGGTTTGCCCCGGCATAGGTCAGCGCATAGTTGCTCGAAGCCGCCAGCGTCCCCTGGGTAATGCCATACACACCGACATCGCTGATCTGCGTCGCCATGGTCGCCAGGGCGCCGGACAGCGTGTCGCCGTTGACGATGCCCGGGCCGCCGACCGTATAGGTCAGCGCCGGATTGGCGTCGCCGTAGGCGCGGCTCAGGGCGTCGGCCGTGACCGTGAGGGCGCGCTGGCCGACGGTCAGGTTCGCACCGCTATAGGTGACGGCATAGTTGGTCGAGGCCGCCAGGCTGCCTTGGGTGATGCCATAGCTGCCGACATTCGACGTCGAGGTCGCCGTGGTCGCCAGGGCGCCGAGCAGTGTGTCGCCGTTGACGAGGCCCGCGCCGCCGACCGTGTAGGTTAGCGCCGGATTGGCGTCGCCATAGGCGCGGCTCAGGGCGTCGGCCGTGACCGTGACGGCGCGCTGGCCGACGGTGAGGGCGCCGGCGCCGTAATCGACATAATAGTCGCTGGCCACGCCTGCGGAATAGGTCAGCGCCAGGACGTTGTTGGCGCCATAGGCATAGGTCCCGGCATTGATGCTGGCGGAAATCGCGCTGCCCCAGCCGACGCTCACATTCCCGGCGCCGATGCCGCCCAGCGTGATGCCGGAGGCGCCCATCGTATCGCCATAGGTGGTGGAGGTGTTGCCCGACAGCCGCACATAGTTGTCATAGAGCGGAGCGGTGGTCATGCCGCGCAGCACGGGCGCGCCGCCCGTCCTCGGCGTCGCCCAGACGGCGGCGAAGTTCCAGCCGCCGTCGATGAAACTGAAGGGGTTCCGCATCTGCGCCGTGGTCAGGCCGGTCCCGCCGGCGGAACTGGTCGATCGCCCGCTGGTCTCGACGTTCCAATAGGAGTTGATGATCGTGTCGGATCTTCTGGCAAAGCCCACCAGTCCGCCCGTATTGGTGTTGCCGGTGACCGCGCCGGTGGCATAGGCACGGGTCACCGTGCCGTCGCGACCTTCGCTGGCCCAGTATCCCAACCCCACCAGGCCGCCGACATGGTTGGCGCCAGTGACCGCGCCGGTGGCATAGGCATCGATGACCTGCCCCCAGTTGAACCCCACCAGGCCGCCGACGCTATCGGCGCCGCGGACCTCACCGGTGGCATAGCCAACGGTCAGCCTGCCCCCATTGTCCCCGACCAGCCCGCCGACGTTGTTGCCGGTGCTGCTGACCGCGCCGGTGGCGTAGACGGTTTCCAGAAAGCCGCCGTTCGTGCCGATCAGCCCGCCGACGTTGTCGCCGGCGCCTGTGATCGCGCCGGTCGCATAGGGGCCCCGCAGACCGCTGGTGTTGTAACCTATCAGTCCGCCGACGAAGTTGCGTCCGCTGACCGCGCCGGTGGCATATAGAAAATCAGTGCTGAAGGCGCTGTTCCCATTGTACCGCCCCGCTACCCCGCCGACATAGTCTGCGCCGCTGACTGCGCCGGTGGCATAGGCGTTGGTCAATCCGCCGTAGTGAAACCCCGCCACCCCGCCGACATAGTTGCCGGCGCCGTGAACCGCGCCGGTCGCATACACGTCGGTAACGCGGCTACCGGACTGGAACGACCCTGGGTAACCGGAAGCGCCAATCAGTCCGCCGACATAACTTCCGCCGCTGACCGTACCGGTGGCATAGGAATTGATCACCGTGACGATGCTACTGTTGAAATCGCCGATATTCAGCCCCACCAGCCCGCCGATGGAGTCGTGGGGGTTCGGGCCCACCACGGCGCTGACCGCACCGGTGGCGTAGGAGCTGATGATTCTGCCTTCAGTGTTAATGCCCACCAGCCCGCCGACCCGGAAGTCGCCGCTGACTGTGCCTGTGTTATAGGCGTTGATTATTGAGCCGCTGCTGTTGGCCCCCACCAGCCCGCCAGTGCTCTCAGCCCCGATGATGCCGGTGACCGAACCGCCGACCAGACCGATGTTTCGCACCACGCCGTCAGTACCGTTGCCCGCCGTACCGAGGCGGCCGAGGCGGCCGATCAGCCCGATCGGAGCTGAAACGCGTGAGACGATCGTCAGGTCGGAGATGACGTGCCCCAACCCTTCCAGCGTTCCGTAAAACGTATCAGAGATGGTGTTCCCGATCAGCGCATCGTCATAGGTCCGACCGCGGGCATCCAGGTCCCGCGCCAGCGCGAAATAGCCTTCGCCGAAGTTCTGTCCCGTAAGGCTTTCGACGTCAGACATTGAATAGAGCAATGTATAGGCCTTGCCATTGATGCTCAACGTACCGCCAGCGCCGGACGTCAGGGCGGTGCCGGTGGAAGACAGATAGGTGAGGCCGCCGGTGAAACCGCTGCCCGTCAGGCCGAACATCAGGTTGTTGGTCGCCACGGCGACGTCGCCGATGCCTCTGACCTGGATCGGGGCGTTGATGGCCAGGTCGTAGGGGGCGTTGAGGAACAGCCCCGCGCCCGTCGCCCCGCCGAAGGTGATGGGGGCGTTGATGGTGATGTTGGTGGCCGCGGTCAGCGTCAGCGCCGTGCCTGCGGTCCATGAGATGGCGTCGGCGACGGTGATATTGCCCGTCTGTGTGCCGCCCGAGCCGGTCGACACGGTGACGTTCGCGCCCGCGAGGGCGGTCTGCAGCGTGTTGACGTTAATGACGCTGTCGTCGCCGGTGGCGGCGAACCCGGACTGGTTGCTGGCCGTGCCGCTGGAGATGGTGACGTTGTAGGGGTCGAGCAGCAGGTCGCCGAACGCGCCGTTCGCCGCCGTCAGATCGGTGTAGCCGGTATAGTCCAGCACGGCCTTGCCCGAGACCTCGGCCTGACCGCCGTCGCCGGACGCCTGCCCGCTCCGGGCCGAGATCGTCCCCGCGAAACGCGTCCGCCGGTCCGACCAGACGACGACCAGGCCGCCGTCGCCCGCGCCGGTCGCGTCCGCACTGATCCGGCTGTCGGCGTCGATCGTGGTGGTCTCGGCGCGTTGCAGGTCGCCGCCGCCCTGCCAGTCGCCGCCGATGCGGATTTCGCCCCCGCCGGTGGCGCCAGAGGCGTCCAGAGCTGCCCCCGTCAGGCTGATGTCGCGGCCGGTGACGGTGATCGCGCCCCCGGCCTGTTCGGCACCGCTGACGTCGATCCGGCCGGAAACCGCCGTGACGCCCTCGCCGCCAGACAGGGTGATGGCACCGTTACGGCCCGAGACGCTGCGGGCTTCGATCACGCCGGACATGTTGACGGCCTGACGCGCCATTTCGCGCGCCGCTGCCGCCGTCAGCACGACGCTGCCGCCGTCGGCCGAGATCGTGCCGTAGTTGGCGACCAGGGCACCTTCGTCCTGGCTGTTGGTCGGAATCGAAACTTGCAGGAAGCCGTCCCCCGACAGGTCCAGCACCGCCGCCTCGCCCGAGCCCAGTCCCACCTTGCCCATCGGCGCGACGATGACGCCGGTGTTGGAGACCTCGCCCCCGATCAAGGCCGCATAGCCGCCCGAGCCGACCGTGATCAGCCCCGCGTTCGACACGCCCGCCGAGGCTCCGTCGCCCGTGAAGTTCAGGCGGCCCGCGTTGAAGTCGTCATCCGTCAGGTTCAGCGTCGAGGCCACGAAGCCGGCGCCGGCGCTGATCTTGCCCGAGCCGCTGATGACGATGCCGTTGGGATTGATCAGGAAGACCTGACCATTGGCGACGATCTGGCCCGCGATCGTGGAGGAGGTCGCCCCGGTCACACGATTCAGGATCGCCGCGCTCGCGTTCGGCTGGCTGATGGTGACGCTGCTTCCCACCCCGACATTGAAGCTCTGCCAGTTGACGATGGCGTTCTGGGTCGACTGGGTGATGGACAGGGCGCCGTTCGACGGTGCGCCGATCGCGACGCCTCCTGACGCCACCTCACCCCCGGTCGGCAGGGTCTGGGCCGCCGCCGGGAGGCTGGACAGTGCGACGATTCCGACGATGGCGGTGGAGGCCAGCAGGGCCGAAACGAGCGGACGGGTGCGCGACATGATCTGGACCTCGTTCAGAAGGCGAGAGAAAAACTGGCGGTGATGCGGTCGCCGGCGGGCGCCTGGCCAGGGCCAGCGCCGGACAGTTCGGCGCGCCCGTATTCGAGGCTGCCGGACAGGCCGGAGAACCGCGACCGCGCCGCCGCCCCGAAGCGCAGGCCGATGCCGTAGGCCAGGCCTCGGCTATGGCCCCGCTCAAGCGCCGTCGGCTGATCCAGCCATGTCCCGCCCAGGGCGGCGAAGACGTAGGGGCTGAGCACGACGGCGCCGGAGGTGGTGTCGCCCGTGGGCAGGGCCGCCCCCTGCTGAGCCGGTAGGTCAGGCAGGACGAACGGCAGGGTGAAGCTGGACACGAACGGGAACCGCAACTCGCTCCGCACCACATAGCCGGCGTCGCCCTGAATCAGGCCGGAGTCGAAGCTGGAAAGACCGTCCAGCGAAGCCAGGCCGATCTGCTCGGCGCTGGGCAAGGCTTCGCCGAACGCGGTCTGGCCCTGGGCGCGCAGCGTCAGATCCAGATGGGGGCCCAGAGACTTGCTGAAGCCGATAGAGGCCTCCAGCTTGCGGAACTCCGGCCCCGCCCCCTGGCGCGACAAGGGCGTGTCGTTCGAGCCCGGCGGCGGCGCGGCGCGGGCCCCCAGGGCGTCGATCCCGAACGATGCGCCGATCCGGGCCTCCACCGCGCCGCCGCCGGGCAGTCCATAGGACAGGTCGCCCCCCAGACGAACGACACGCAGGACGTCGTGCGAAAGCTCGGCCTTAAGCGGAGCGATCGCCTCCACGAATTCGTCCTGCGCATCCAGGCCGCCCTCGACGTTGAGGGTGAAGGCGCGAGACCGGACGACGGGATAGCGCAACCGCGCCGTCACCCGCTGGAACCGTGAGGAGATGCTGAGCTCACCCGTCCCCACGCGCGGCGTCGTGCGCGCGGTCACCCCTTCGAACGACAGGGCCAGCCCGTTGTCGCCCAGCGGCAGTACGAGCCCGGCCGCGAGCGAACGGTTGCGCGGTCGCTCGGCGAAGACGCCGTCGCCGAGCGCGCCGCCCTCGGGCCTGAGGTCGCCGCTGACCTGCAGATAGACGAGTTCGCCGTTGCCGATCGGCGAGTTGATCTGCAAGCCGAGGCTGTCGGAGTAACCGCCGATCGGCTCCGCCAGGGTGTTGTCGGCAGAGACGCTGCCGGTCACGGGTTTGTAGCGAGCTTCGACGACCAAAACGCTCGACCCCGGCGAGGTCCCGGCCCGCAGCGCAGACCGCAGGATCGCGCCCGGCGCATCGCCCGCCAGGAGCAGCCGCCGTTCGAGCATGGCCAGCGTCACGCCCGGCGCGCCGACCAGGGGCCTCAGCACCCCCTCTACACGGGCGCGCACCGCCTCCGGGACCGCCGAGGCATCGATCCGCTCGATCCGCCCGTCCATCACGACGAACCGGACAACTCCACCATCCGTCAGCGTCTGCGGCGGCAGGACCACGCGCACCAGAACGTAGCCGGCCCTCGCATAGTCGGCCTCCAGCGTCCGCGCTGCCGCGAACAGCTCGGCCGCTGTCACCTGTCGCCCCGAAAGGGAGGCCTCCAGCGCCGCCGTTCGGTCGGCCAACTCCGGCTTACCGCCCTCGAATTGCAGCGACCCTACCGTGACCGACAAGGCTTCGGACCCAGCCGGCGGCTGCGACCCGACGGTGTCGGGAATGACGATGGCAGCCTCGGGGTCGGACTTCTCGATCTCCGGGCGGAACGACGGCGGTGTGATCTGCGAGGCCGTCTGGGCCAGCGCCGGAACGGCTGACGTGCCCAGCAACAGACCGCCGGCCATCGCGTGTGCGACGAAGAGCCGGGTTGGCCGGGAAGGCTCGAATTTGGACCTGCGATTGGCAGTCGTCATGGTGCGATGATCCCGCTCGGAGGAGTACCGATGAGGATCCGCACTCGAGCCGGTCACGATCTAGGCGGCTGAAGCGTGGCTGTATGTCACCTGAAATAGCGACAAGCTTCACTGCGTGCCCATGCTAGGTTCAGAGCTCAGACTTCCTCCTCCCGAGCCTCGCCGAATGACCGAAATCACCGCCTCGGCTGGGATCACGGTGATGCTGGTGGAGGACGATACTGCCTTCCAGGCCGCCTTCGCTCTCGCGCTGGAGGGTGCGGCCGACGTCCAGCTGCAGGCGGTTGCGGCGGCTGTCCGCCCGGCCCTGGACCTGATCGCCGCCACCCCGCCCGACTCCGCTCCCGACGTGCTGGTGGTGGATCTGGGCATGCCCGATGGGTCGGGGCTCGAGGTGATCGCAGCGGCGCACGCGCGCTGGCCTGACTGCGCCGTGATGGTCAGCACCACTTTCGCCGACCAGGACAATGTGATCCGCTCGATCGAGTCAGGGGCTAGCGGCTACCTTTTGAAGGACAGCGCTTTCGTGCAGATCGTGGGAGACATCCGCAGCCTTTATGCCGGGGGCAGCCCGATCAGCCCGCGCATCGCTCGCCAGCTATTGATGCGAATGCGCGCCGAGCCCGAAGAGGCGCCTACGCCCGAGGTCACGCCCTTGCCGCACGCCCTGTCCGAGCGGGAGAAACAGACGCTGGAGCTTATCGCCAAGGGTTTCAGCTATGGCGAGATCGCCGACCTGATGAGCGTGTCGCGCAATACGGTCATGACGTTCGTGCGTCGCGTCTATGGCAAGCTGGAGGTGAAGTCGAAAGCCGAAGCGATCTTCGAGGCCCGCAGTCACGGGCTGATCTGACCTAATCCGGGGAGATGATGCAGGCGCAGAGGTTCATTCTGACCGACAGGGGGGAGGCGATCCGCGGCCTGCTGCGATCCCGGCGGTTCCTGGCGGGGCTGGTCTGCGCCCTGCTGGCCATGCTGGCCTTGACCGCCGCCTGGCCCAGGGGTCACTCGGCGAACCACATCACCGAGGCCGGATTGCTCCAGAACGGCAGCGACGCCTACACGATGCCGTCACGCACCGTCGATCCCGACCGGCTCGCGGGCCGGTGGCGCACCGTTCGACTGCCCTACCAGCCCCTGCCGCAGTTCCTGACCGGCTCCACGACCCTGGTGCCCGACGCCGGTCGGTTGACCACCACCTGGTTCCGCCTCGTCGCCCCGCCGGCGGACAGTTTGCGCCCGCCCCTGTATCTCTTCATCCCGCGCTGGAAGACCGATGGCCAGATCGCGATCTATGTCGATGGCCGGCTGACCTATCAATCCCACTCCAACAATCAGTGGAACGGCTCCGACCAGCCCCTGTGGGTGGCGCTGGAGGAGACTGCGGAATCGCGGACGCCGCATGAGGTGATGGTGCGGATGCAGCACGTAGCGGGCATCGGCGGCAGTATTTCGTCGATCTGGCTCGGCGGCTACGACGACATCGCCTGGCGCTATTTCGTGCGCAATTTCTTCGTGACGTTCCTGCCCTACATGAGCAGCGTGGCCTTTCTGGCGACCGGGCTGTTCACCCTGGGCGTCTGGCTGGTCGGACGGCGCGAGCCCGCCTATCTGCTGTACTTCCTGATGTCTGTGGCGGCCTTCATCCGCACGCTTCAGACCTATGTCGGGGTCGACCGCCTGCCGGTTTCCGACGCCCTGTTCGGCTGGGTGACGTTGCATTCGCTCTTCTGGATGCTGGTCATCATCCACCTGTTCCTGGAACAGATTCACAAACGGCCCCAGCCCTGGCTGACCCGCGGGGTGGTGGGGGTGGCCCTGGTCTGCGCCCTCGTCACCGTCCCGGCCGCGCCCCTGCTGGACCCGACCCTCAGCGCGCCGCTCATCTATGTCTGCATGCTGGTGGTGGGGAATGTGATCTGCCTGAGCGGCCTTTGGCAGAGCTGGCGGGCAGGGGAACCGGAAGGGATCTGGCTGGCGGGAAGCGGCGTCCTGGGCGTGCTGTTGGGGATCTATGACTGGCTGCTCCAGAACAACCTCGTCAACATCGAGGGCCTGTACATCAGCCTGTATGTGAACATCTTCCTGACCATCCTGTTCGGGAGGATCATGCTCCGCCGCTATGTTGTGGCCTTGTCCAGCGTCGAACAGGCCAGTCGCAATCTGGCTGACCAGCTGGCCCGCCGCGAGGCCGAACTTGCCGAGAGCTACGCAAAACTTCGCACAGTGGAGGAGCGAGAGACACTCAGTAGAGAGCGTCAGCGCATGATGCAGGACATGCACGACGGCATGGGTTCGTCCCTCGTCACCGCCCTGCGCGCAGCCGAACACGGCAAGCTCGGCGAGGTCGAAATGGTTCAGGTGCTGAAGGACTGCATCGATGATCTGAAGCTGACCATCGACTCGATGGAGCCCGTCGAGACCGATCTTCTGCTTCTGGTCGCCACCCTGCGGTTCCGGCTCCAGCCCCGGCTGGAAAGCACCGGGATCAAGCTGGTGTGGCAGGTGGAGGAAGTCCCGCCCATCACATGGCTCGACCAGCGTAACTGCCTGCACATCCTGCGCATCCTGCAGGAGGCTTTCACCAACACCATCAAGCACGCGCGGGCGTCGACCATCGTCATGACGACCCGCTCAGAGAACAACAATGTGGTCATCACCATAGTCGACGACGGCGTCGGATTCGACCTCGGCGGAGCGACAGACAGCGGAAAAGGCCTGTCCAACCAGGCGGGCCGCGCCAAGGCCATCGGCGCAGGGGTCGACTGGACGTCCGACAGCGAGGGAACGCGTTTTCGTCTGTCATTGCCTGTGACAAGGGCGCGCGAGGACGGGCGACCTGACAGCGGGGTCGGACGCGGTACGCCGGGCAACCAGAACAACTTGCCCGATGTCGCGTTTCCGGCCGTCGGCGAATGACCGCTCCTGGCGCATTGCTGCCGGACTACGCCCGAGCTCTATCTGCAGGGTCCGGCCGGCACGCTGCGCGACCTGATGACTCCGCGCACCGGCCCCTTGCAACCCACCTCAACGAAGGCTCAGATCAACCCAGGACTCTCGTGATCGCTGGATGAGAAACGGGGGTCACGTCAGTGCGCCGGGGCTTTGGCGACTTGGTCTCGGAGAAGAGCCAAGTTGCCTCGACTGTCTGGCGGTGGGGGCAGTCAGGGGTCGAGTTGTCTCCGCAAAGAACGGGTATCGACGATCAGAAGGGAAACGGAGCCCTGTCGAGCATGGCCTGTGGCGCCGGGATGGAAAGGCTGCCACCGAACTGCCCATACACTCCCAATTCGCCATTCTTGTAGAGGTCCGACCCATAGAGATATGCGGAAAGCGTTTTCACGCAGAGGGTGAGCGCCTGCAGGCTGGAGACGCCACTAATCTCGCGCTCCACATTTATGGGTTCGCTGATCTCAAACCTGCAGGACCACAATCCCTCGTCTTCCTTCCATTCGGGAGCGAACACGCGGACGCTAACCTTCTCGGCGGTGTAGGACAGATCCAGTTCAACCGCCGCGATTTCCGTCATCTGTTACCGTCTGTCGTGGGTCTGGAGAGGCGGCCATGCGAACCGTGAACTGGCTTTTGCACTGATTTAGCCCCGAAAATTATCCCTGTTCCAGCGTGAATTGTTCCCTGTTCAGGTCGAAATTGTTCCCTGTTGCCGGCCTTCAAATTCCCTGTTTGTGAGTTGATCGTTTGCGGGCAATTTTCGAAATTACAGTACAAAATTCAAACCTTTATGGCGGGTGCGACCGCATAGGGGGCCGTCGGCCAGATCCAAAGTATCCCTGCTCTCCCTGTTATCGGCTCATAACAGGGAAACCGTCACGGTTTTTGATGCGCGGAGACAGGCCCTGAAATGGAGTGGTTTTGGGGGCGAATTAGGCCTTCGGAGACCAGGCTGGATGACGGATTGGTCTCGCTGGAAGCCCGGTGCGCCGGGGCTTTGGCGTCTCGGTCACGCAGAAGAGCCAAGTTGCCCCGACTGTCTGGCGGCCCGGGAGGGACTCGAACCCCCGACCTTCGCTTTAGGAAAGCGCTGCTCTATCCTGCTGAGCTACCGGGCCAGACCGGGGGGTGATAGCGCAAGGGCGCATGGCGGCGAAAGGGAAGATGCGAATGGGGGCTCTGCGCCATTTCCGGCTGCTCTATGTTCAGGTGCTTATTGGTATCGCGCTTGGCGTGCTGGTGGGGTGGCTGTGGCCCGACATCGGCGTGCAGCTCAAGCCGCTGGGCGACGCCTTCATCAAGCTGATCAAGATGGCCATCGCGCCGGTGATCTTCTGCACCATCGCGGCGGGCATGGCGCGGATGAGCGACATCAAGGCCTTCGGCCGGCTGGGCGCCAAGACGCTGATCTATTTTGAGGTGGTCTCCACCATCGCCCTCGTCATCGGCCTGGTGGTTGGCAAGCTGGTCCAGCCCGGCGCGGGCTTCAATGTCGATCCCGCCAGCCTCGACCCCAAGATCGCGGCCGACTATGTGGAGAAGGCTCACCATAGCCCGAACATGGTGGACTATCTCCTCAACCTGATCCCGAACACCTTCTTCGGCGCGTTCGCCGAGGGCCAGTTGCTGCAAGTGCTGGTGATCGCGGTGATCACCGGCCTGGCCTGCACCCGGCTGGGAGCGTTCGGCGACAAGGTAGCCGGCGCTCTGGAAGACATCTCCAAGGTCTTCTTCTCCATCATCCAGATCGTGGTGCGGCTGGCGCCCATCGGCGCCTTTGGGGCGATGGGCTTCACGATCGGCAAGTACGGGATCGCCGCGCTCGTGAAGCTGGCCGCCCTGGTGGGGACCTTCTACCTGACCAGTCTGCTGTTCGTGCTGGTGGTGCTGGGCGCCATCGCCTGGATGTCCGGGTTCTCGATCCTGAAGTTCCTGGCCTATATCCGCGAGGAACTGCTGATCGTGCTGGGGACCTCATCCTCGGAATCTGTGCTGCCGCAGATGATCGATAAGATGCAGCGGTTGGGGGCGGGCAAGACCACGGCGGGCCTGGTGATTCCGGCCGGCTACAGCTTCAACCTCGACGGCACCAACATCTATATGACGCTGGCGACCCTGTTCCTGGCCCAGGCCACCAACACCCACATCACCCTGACCCAGGAGTTGACCCTGCTGGGGGTGGCCATGCTGACCTCCAAGGGCGCCAGCGGCGTCACCGGAGCCGGCTTCATTACGCTGGCCGCGACCTTGGCGGTGATCCCGGATATTCCCATCGCGGCGCTCGCCCTGCTGGTGGGGGTGGACCGGTTCATGAGCGAGTGCCGGGCGCTGACGAACCTGGTGGGGAATGGCGTGGCGACCCTGGTCGTGGCGCGCTGGGATGGGGACCTTGACCGCGAAGTGCTGGCGACCGAACTGGAACGTGGTCCTCGGGCCGCTTCCGCCGAACCCGTGCCCGCCCCGGCCGACTGAGGGCGGCTTTTCTTGAACAGGTTTTGGTCATAGAAGGTCACCGCGCTGCGACACCTATGGGTGTGTTGAGAAAAACATAACTAAAAGTTGAAGTATTGGCGGCTCCCATTGGTGAAATGCGCTGACAATGCTTTGAAGATTCGCGGCGAGGAGCTCAACGCACGCGAGAGTTCAGTAGAGATGGTCCAACTTTCTTCCTGAACCAGGCAAATTGTCGCAGCGATTAAGGCTGTGTTTACGCCGATCACCTGATCCAGACCCTGCGTGGCGCCCAATGGGGTCGCTGGCGACAGGCGGGTGAGCATGGCTCTGTTCAGTTTCAAGCGTGACGACGGCGCAGCCGCCAAGCGGATCGCCGATCTAGAGGGCGCTGTTGCGGCGATCAACCGGTCTCAGGCGGTGATCGAGTTTGAGCTCGACGGCACGATCATCACCGCCAACGAGAATTTCCTGGCCACCGTGGGCTACAGCCTGCCCGAGATTCAAGGCCGCAAGCACAGCCTCTTCGTCGACCATGCCTACGGCCAGAGCACCGACTATGCGGAATTCTGGCGAAAGCTGAACGCAGGGGAGTATCTGGCCGGCAAGTTCCAGCGGGTTGGAAAGGGTGGCCGGGACATCTGGATTCAGGGCGCCTACAATCCGGTCTTCGATGCGAACGGCAAAGTCTACAAGGTCATCAAGTTCGCCAGCGACATCACCGAGGTGGAGCTTGAGCGGGCTCGCAGTGAAACCGAGCGCACCAAGACCGAGGCCGATCAGAACGCCGTGGTCGCGGCGCTCGCCGCCAGCCTGCAGCGGGTGGCGGGTGGCGATCTGACCGCTCTCATCGACGCCAGGTTCGACGGCCGCTACCAGCAGATCAAGGATGACTTCAACAAGGCCATCGAGAGCCTGCGCGAGGCCATGGTCTCCATCGCCACCTCCACCGGGGGGGTCCGCGGCGGGGCCGACGAGATCGCCAGCGCCTCGGACGACCTGTCGAGGCGAACAGAGCAACAGGCCGCCAGCCTGGAGGAAACCGCCGCCGCCCTGGACGAAATCACCGCCACCGTGAAACGCAGCGCCGAGGGAGCCAAGCAGGCCTTTACAGCGGCCACCACAGCCAAGGCTGACGCCCAGCGCTCCGGCGAAGTGGTTCGTCAGGCGGTCGAGGCCATGGGCGAGATCGAGCAGAGCTCTGGCAAGATCACCCAGATCATCGGGGTGATCGACGAGATCGCCTTCCAGACCAATCTGCTGGCCCTGAATGCCGGGGTCGAGGCCGCCCGGGCAGGTGAGGCGGGGCGGGGCTTCGCGGTCGTCGCGTCGGAAGTCCGGGCGCTGGCGCAGCGCTCGGCTGACGCGGCCAAGGAGATCAAGGCCCTGATCAGCGCCTCTTCGGCCCAGGTGGGCGCCGGCGTCCGGCTGGTGGGCGAAACGGGTCAGGCCCTGGTGGGGATTGTGGAGCGGGTCACCGAGATCGATGGTCTGATCGCCGAGATCTCTCTTTCATCGCAGGAGCAAGCCACCGGCCTCAATGAGGTCAATAGCGCGGTCAACCAGATGGACCAGGTGACCCAACAGAACGCGGCCATGGTGGAGGAAGCCACCGCCGCGTCCGCCAATCTGCGTAGCGAGGCGGTCGAACTCGCTCGTCTTGTGGGGCGGTTCCAGACCGGCGCCCACGCCACGCGGCCGGAAATGGCCCGGCCTGAGCGTCATGCCCCCGCCCGCAACCCGGTGGCGCAGGACCGAGCTCGGCTGACCAAGGCCTTCGGCGGCGGCCGCGCTGCGGCCGCCGGTTCAAGCTGGGAAGAGTTCTAGGCGGCGCTGCTGGGGCGGGCCTTGACCCGCTCCATCCAGCCCTTGATCCACTTGGCGTCGTCGGGGACCGGCTGGCCCACGGTCGCCCCGAAGGTCAGGAAGCCGTAGAGCAGGATGTCGGCCAGGGTGAAACGGCCGCCGCAGACGAAGTCTCCCTTCATCTGACTGTCGAGCCAGATCATTCTGTCCTTGGCGATGGCCTTGAGTTCGGAGGCGCCCTCCGCGCCCACCAGCTTCATGCGGCTCTCGAACAGCGGGCGGCCCTCGGCGGCGCGGAAGCCGTTGGCCAGGGGCTCGCAGATGTTGAGGTCGATGCGGCGGGTCCACATGCGGGTCTCGGCGCGTTCCTCAGCGTTGGCGCCGATCAGCGGCGGGGCGGGCTGAACCTCTTCCAGATACTCGCAGATCGGCAGAATTTCGCAGACCTTGTGCCCGTTATCCAGTTCCAGCGCCGGGATCTGGCCCGCAGTGTTGATGGCCTCGTTATAGGGAGGCTTGCGGTTTTCGCCGCCCATCAGGTCGACCTTCTGGGTCGGAATGGTCATGCCCTTCTCGGCGATGAACATGCGCACCACGTGCGGGTTGGGGCCCATCGAGTCATAGAGTTTCATGGCGTGTCGCCTCCCTGAAGTCGTTGGCGCGACCATTTGCGCGGGAGGCTGGCCCGTCAAGCGCGACCCCACGTCAATCGAGATGCGATTTGAGCTCACGCTTGATCACTACCCAGGCCGGGGCGGTCGGGTCGATCAGCTCGAAGTGACCGGCTGCCTTCAGGTTCAGCTCAGTGACAGGGTCGCCCGCGGCCTTGGCCGCCGCAGCGTAGGCCGCGCCGAAGCGGGGTGGGACGATGGGGTCGAGGTCTCCGGAAATCACCGCCTGGGGCAGGCCCAGCGGTAGCATCGCGGCAGGTGAGAGCCCGCCATAGAGGTCCTGGGTCTTGCGGAACAACGCCCCGGTCAGGGCGTCGATGGTGCCGGGGCCACCGCAGGCGTCGGGGCCGGTCTCGCGATAGGCGGCCAGGTCGATGATCCCGGCCAGGCTGACCGCGCCCTTCGGCAGGAAGGGGTTGTCCCCGCGCAGGGGGCTGGCCTTGCTGGCCCACAGCGCCAGATGGCCGCCCGCAGAATGGCCGGCGAAGACCGCGTGTCTGAGGTCCAGCGGGTAGGTCTTCGCCAGCTCGCGGACATGGTCGGCGCCCGCCGCCACGTCCTGGAACGTGCCGGGATATCCGCCGCCCTCGTGGCCGATGCGGCGGTATTCCAGGTTCCAGACCGCGATGCCGTCGGCCCGGAGGTCGTCGGCCACATAGTCCATCAGCTCGGTCCCCGGCAGGTCGGCCAGCCAGCAGCCTCCGTGGATCATCACCACCAGCGGATAGGGACCCTTGCCCTTGGGTAGCCACAGCTCGCCGTACTGCAGGGGTAGAGGGCGATAGGCGATCCTGACGTCCGCCTTTGGCCGGTCGCGGGCCAGGAGATCGCTGTAGCTGATCGGCGCGGCGGTGGCGCAGCCGGCCAGGGACGCCGCCAGGGCCAGGCCCAGAACAGGTTTCATCTCGCACTCCTTGCCCGCCGCGACGTCAGGGGGTGAGGATGCCTGAAAACAAGTCCTAGGGAGAGAGACCATGGCCGACGAGCCCATCCTGCTCACCGACGATCCCGCGCCCCACGTCCGGCGCATCACCCTCAACCGTCCGGCCAAGCGGAACGCGCTGTCCAACGCCCTGCGCGGCGAGGTATTCGCGGCCCTTGAGGCGGGTGACAGCGACCCTCAGGTCCGGGTGATGATCCTGCGCGGGGCTGGGACCTGTTTCTCGTCGGGCTACGATCTCGCCGGGTTGGGGGAGCTGCCCTACTACACCGCTGGCGGTCAGGGGCAGTGGGCGCGGCACGTCGTGGACGGGTGCTTCCGCATCTGGGACCTGGCCAAGCGGGTGATCGCCCAGGTTCACGGCTGGTGCCTGGCAGGCGGCTCGGAGCTCGCGGTGGCCTGCGACCTGGTCTACGTGGCCGAGGACGCCCAGATCGGCTACCCGGCGGTGCGCACCATGAGCCCGCCCGACAACCAGTACCACGCCTGGTTCATGGGCATGCGCGCCGCGATGGAGCTGATGCTGACCGGGGATTCGGTAACCGGGCTGGAGGCCGTCCGTCTCGGATTCGCCAACCGTGCCCATCCGGTCGGCGAGCTGGAGGCGCAGGTGTTGGCCATGGCCGAGCGGATCGCCAAGGTCGACCCGGAACTGGCCCAGCTGAACAAGAGACTGGTCCACCGGCAGATGGAGGCGATGGGTCTGAGAGCCGGCCTGCGGGCCGGCACCGACCTCCATGCGCTCGGCTGGCACACGCCCGCCAGCCGAGACTACATGGCCCAGATGCGCCAGGGGGTGACCCAGGCCCTGACCGCCCGGGACAAGACCTTTGGCGACTATCGGACCGAGCCGAAGGGCGAATAGTCGAAACGAAAACGCCCGGCCATTGCGGGCCGGGCGTCTCGAAGATCAGCGGTGACGTCGGGCCTTAGGCGGCGACGGCCTTGATCAGGTTCTTGTTTAGGATGCCGATCGCGGCGTCGCGGTCGATCTGTTCGATGGCGGCGACTTCGCGGGCCATGCGGTCCAGGGCCGACTCATAGAGTTGGCGTTCGGAATAGGACTGCTCCGGCTGGTTTTCGGCGCGGTGCAGGTCGCGGACGACCTCGGCGATCGAAATCAGGTCGCCGGAATTGATCTTGGCTTCATATTCCTGGGCGCGACGCGACCACATGGTGCGCTTCACGCGGGCGCGGCCCTTCAGGGTGGTGAGCGCCTGGCTGACGACATTGCCCTCGGCTAGCGAACGCAGGCCCGCGGTGCGGGCCTTGGCGGTGGGAACGCGCAGGGTCATTTTCTCGTGGTCGAAGGTGATCACGTAGACTTCGAGCGAGTAGCCGGCCACGTCCTGAGTTTCGATCCCCTGAACCTGACCCACCCCGTGGGCCGGATAGACGACGTGATCGCCAACCGAGAAATCCAGACCAGTCTTGCTCATCAGCTAAGTCCTTTCGACCACGTCCAATCCCGTCGACGCATCCAGGTTTTTCCAAGAGCCCAAGGCGAAAGATGTCCCTCCGCAAAATTTGCGGCGGACAACATTCTTGAGAACGGAATAGACCTCTAGGACACCCTTCGCCTGTTCAAGGCGTATGCGCCGGGGACGGCTCTTCTGCAGAAACGGCGTGGCGGGCGCGAAATGCTTCTCACCACATCCTTGTCAGGCTAGCATAAAAATCAGCCGAAAGAAAGGCTTGCACCCCTTGCGCGAGGGGCTCAGGAGCCGCGCCCGGGCTTTTCGCTGAAATACTTCTCGAACTTGTCGGTCTCGCGCTCAAAAGCCTCGGCGTCCTCGGGCGGCTCGCCCTTCACCGTTATGTTGGGCCAGATCTTGGCGTAGTCGGTGTTGATCTTCAGCCACTTGGAGTCCGGCGTGTCCTCGGTGTCAGGCTTGATGGCGTCCACCGGGCACTCCGGTTCGCAGACGCCGCAGTCGATGCATTCGTCCGGATTGATCGCCAGGAAATTCTCGCCCTCGTAGAAGCAGTCCACCGGACACACTTCCACGCAGTCCATGAACTTACATTTGATACAGGCGTCGGTGACGATGTAGGTCATCGCGGACTGAAACTCCGGCAGGTCTAGGCGGCGGGTTTTCCCGGTCGCGCCCCTAATTGTCAATGCCGCCAGCCCTCAGGATATCTGGCAGCGCCGATAGGGTCACGGCGCTGGTGTGAGCAAGATCACCGTTTCCGTCGCGGCCTCCACCGCCTTTCGCGAATAGACCAGGGGCACGTACTCGCCCTTCACCCACTTCGGGAAAAGGTCGCGGTAGTGCGGGCTCTCCGGATCGCCCGACTGGCCGGGCGTGTTGATGGTCATGCTGTTGTCCCAGGCGCCGACGTCCAGGACCATGCGGAAGGAGGCCCCGGCCACCACGCGGAAGTCGTCGGGCCGCCACGTCGCGGCCATCGGGGAGAGGCTCGTCCCGCCCATCGGTGTCGGTCCCGCCGCAAGCAGGTGCTTCGTGGCGGCATCGGCCAGCGGGGTCAGCGCGTGCTCGAGGCGGGCGTGGTGCAGCTTACCCCAAGCCCAGGTCTTGGGGTCTGGGCCCAGGCGCGCCGAGACCTCGTCGTAGGCGGCCCGCAGGCTCGACGCCAGAACCTCGTCGCGGGCGGCCAAAGGCAGGGTTGCGTCGGGGTGTTCCAGAACCTCCATGACGGCGGCGAGGTCGCCGTTGCCGATGACGCCGTGGACCTCCTTGGGCGTGACGGCGGCAACCACGGCCCGGCCCAGATACTTGCCCGTCCAGACCTCGAACAGGGCTGCGCCGGCGCTGTCGACGGAGGTGCGATGGTTCCAGCCGCGCAGTAGGGCGAGCGCACTGGCGAGCTTCGGATCATCGGTCTTCAGCGGCGCCAGAACGGCGATCAGCCGGCGTGAGGTGATGTCATAGGGATCGGTCTGCAGGGCCATGGCGTCCGCCACAGTCAGATTGGGCTTGGCGGCGAGCACCTCGTCCACCCGCAGGAAGCGAGCGGCGTTGGACCACTCGAATCCCACCTTCCGCTCGGCGACGGGGTAGTCGGCCGGCAGGTTCATCTGGTTGGCCGAAGCGAACCACCCCTGTTTGGGATCAGCCTCGCTGGGCAGCTGGTCGGGGGTCAGGAACCCTTTCCACTCGTAGCGCCCGTCGCCGGGCACCGGCATCAGGCCGTCCCAGTTGGGCCGGGCCGGAACCATGCCGGCGGCCACCCAGCCGATGTGGCCCGAGGTGTCGGCATAGGCCTGGTTCTCGGAGGGCGCGCCCCATCCGGTGAGCGCCGCCTTGAAGCTCTCCCAATCCTGGGCCTGCATGTAGCCGGTGGAGCCGAAATAGGCCGAGGTCCCCGGCTGACTCCAGACCGTGCGGATGGCGAAGGCCTTGCCCTCCGTCGCCTTCAATACCGGCCCGTGGCGGGTGAAGCGGAGCTCGACGGGACGCGGTGTCGCTTCGCCTTTCACGGGGATGGCGTCCTTCACCACCGTCACGGATTCCCAGCCGTCGCCGTAGCGGTACTGGTCAGGCTCGCCGGGCTTGGTCTCGTAGACGTAGAGGTCTTCCTGATCGACCGGGAAGATGGTCAGGCCAAAGGCGATCTTGTCGTTGTGGCCGATGGAGACCCCGGGCAGGGCGGGCTCACCCGCGCCGATCACCGAGAAGCCCGGCGCGTTCAGGTGCACGATGTAGCGCAGGCCGGGCGCGCCATGCTCCCGATGCGGATCGTTTGCCAGGATCGGCCGGCCGGTGGCGGTGCGCGAGCCGGAGACCGCCCAGTTGTTCGACCCGATCGCTTCCGGCGGAACTTCCAGCGCGGCGCGCTGCTCCGGCGGCCCTGAGAACTTCACCCCGGCGCCGGCGAGCTGGTAGTCGGCCAGGACGTCGGCGGGGATGGAGCAGGGGTCGAGGCCCTCGGGGACCTTGGTGGTCCATTTGGGTTCGATGAAGCGATAGAGGCGGGCGGCGGGCAGACCCGCCTTGCAGGCGATCTGGGCGCGGCCGACCTCGTTGGGGACGTTGCGGGTCAGGCCGTGGCTGCGGATACGGACCACGTCCTGCGGGCTCCAGAGGTCGGGCGTTGAGCCGGCGATCCTGAACTCCAGAGGCAGGGGCCGCTCGCCCGCCGCGATCTCGCCGACGAAGGCGTTGACCCCGGCCACCCAGGCGCTGGTGTTGTCCTGCGCCCCCGGGCCATAGGCCGCCCACTCCTTGGCCATGTCGCCGCGATAGAGAAAGAGACGGGCGGCCCGGTCCTGGGCGACATAGGTGGGGCCGAAATCCTTGGACAGCAGACCCAGGCCCCGCTTGCGCCACAGGTCGATCTGCCAGAGCCTGTCGCGGGCGACATTGTAGCCCTGCAGGAAGAAGGCGTCGCGGACGCTGCCGGCATAGATGTGCGCGATGCCCCAGGTGTCGACCCGAATCTCGGCGGGGGCGGCGAGGCCCGTCACCGCGCGGTTCTCCTGGGCGGGCGCGGCCAGCGCCGTCAGGCTGGCGAAGCTCAGCAGGGCTCCGAGGAGTGGGGCGAGTAGGCGTGACATCTGCAAGTCCTCCGAGGCCGAAGGATGAGGCTAGGGCAATAGGGACCGTATCGACAATGAAGGTCCGACCGCTAAGCTCGCGAATGTCCAAGGGGGGAAGCCATGAAAACCCGATCTCACCGTCTGTGGGCGGGCCTCACTGTCCTGACCGGCCTCGCCACAATCGCCGTCACCATCGCCTTCCAGATGCTTCCCGAAGTGATCGCGGCGGGGAAATGCTGGACGCCGGGCAAGGTGGTGGATTTCGAACTCGCCCGGACCCTGGCGCAATTGCTGAACGTTTTCGGTCCGCCTGCCGACGCCTGTCGCGCGCCGATCGTCACGGCCATGGACGCGGTCAACGACCTCGACGTGAGGGCCTATATTCCCAGCTACACCGCCTTCGAAATCTGCGCGGCGATGTTCCTGGGGGGCAGTTTCCGCAAGCCGCTGGTGATGGCGGCCATCGGCGTCGCCCTGGTGGCCCTGGCCGGCGACTATCTGGAAACCCTCATCCTGCTGCAGATCACCCAGGCGGTGGACGGGTCGGCTGACCTGCTGGCGCGCTCCAGCGCCGGCGCCTGGATCAAGTTCGCGGGCCTGGCGCTGAACGCTTTGCTGCTGTCGCGCATCTGCATGGCGAGTGACACCAGGCGGCCGATCCTGGCCCTGCTGCTGCTCCTGCCCATGGTGGCCACCGCCTTTGCGGCCATCGACAACAGCCGCGCTGCGCTGATGACCTATGCCCTGATCCTGAGCTGGACACCGATCCTGCTGGTGGCGGCGCGGGACCTGGTGCGGAAGCGCTAGCCCAGGCTGGAGTACAGCCCCCGCGCCTCGGCTGGCGGCCCTCGCCGATCCCCCAGCCCCTCCACCGCCACGGCGATCAACTTCCCGCCGACCGCGAAGACCAGGCGATCGCCGACCTTCACGGGCCGCGCGCACTTGTCGATGCGAGTTTCGGCGCCGGCGCGGGTGAGGCGGACCTTGCCCTCGTCCAGAAACTTGGCGGCCAGAGAGCGGGTCTTGAAGAACCTCGCCCGCCACAGCCAGACATCGGCGCGGCAGCCCGTCTCGCTCATGGATTCGCGGCCTTGGCTTTACGGCGGCGGCGCGGGCGCCGGGCGGGGACGGGTTTGTCCTTCAGAGCGGCCAGGGCCGAGAAGGGCGAATTGGGCGGTGGCGCAACGGGCTTTTCTACGGGCTTCTCGCCGCGGCGGCGCCAGACCATGGCCTCGCCGGGCTTCGGCCTGGTGGTGGGAGCGAAGGCCAGAGCCCGGAGGATGTCCTTGGTCTCCTGCTCGCCCCAGCCCAGCACCTCGCGGTCGGCGTCGGTGAGTTGGCCGGGCTTGCCGGCTCGCATCAGGTCGTCCATCTGCTCCAGCGCCTCCACGGGTACGGCCAGACGGCCCACCGCGCGCAGGCCGAAGGCCGCCAGCGCGGTGGGGGCGGGCG
>NZ_JBBKVV010000052.1:0-9974 GCF_037968635.1 Phenylobacterium sp. | reverse complement strand
GGGCGTCGCCTTCGACAGACTTGACCGGGTCGGCATGGTCGGCCATCACCACGATGGCGCCGGGCAGGATGTCGGCGAGCAGGGCCGCGCCGGAGCCCACCAGGGTCACTGACCCCACCCCCGCCAGTTCGGCCAGCCGGGCGGCGGCGGTTCCCGGCGGCAGGGCGTCGGGCGCGCTGACCGCCACGCCGTCGGCGAAGGCCTGGAGGTAGATCTGGTCGCGCTTTGCGTCGAGGACGGCGAAGACCGTGCCGTCGATCGGCTGGGCGAGGGCCTCCAGCACACCAACCCCGATGACCGGGATCGACAAGGCCGCTCCCAGGCCCTTGGCGAAGGCCAGGCCAACCCGCAGGCCGGTGAAGGAGCCTGGACCGACGGTGACGCCGACCCGGTCAAGTCTGTCGAAGGCGACGCCCGCCTCGCTCATGACTTCGGCCACCAGCGGCGCGAGGCGTTCCTGGTGTCCCCTGGCCATGGGCTCGACTCGGCGCGCCAGCACCCGCCCGCCGTCGAGGACGGCGGCCGAGCAGGCGCCCAGACAGGTATCGAGGCTGAGAAGGATCAGAGGGTCTGCTCGACCCGGGTGACCTCGGGCACATAGTGCTTGAGCATGTTCTCCACGCCGGCCTTCAGGGTCGCCGAGGAGGATGGGCAACCCGAGCAGGCGCCGCGCATGTGCAGCCAGACCACACCGGTGTCCGGCTCGAAACGGTTGAACAGGATGTCGCCGCCGTCCTGGGCCACGGCCGGGCGGATGCGGGTGTCGAGCAGGTCCTTGATCTCGGCCACCACCTGGGCGGTGTCGGCGTCGTAGATCGTCTCGTCGTCATGGCCGCCGCCCTCGGCGCTGGCCTCGGCGGCGAACAGCGGCCGCCCCGAGGCGAAGTGATCCATGATCGCGGCCAGGACCGGCGCCTTCAGGTGGGGCCAGTCGTGGTCCGGGTGCTTGCCCACGGTCACGAAGTCGGGGCCGAAGAAGACCCGGTCGACGCCATCAATGTCGAACAGGTCCGTGGCCAGGGGAGAGGCCTCGGCTTCCAGGGGACTGCGGAAGTCCCGCGAGCCTTCCGCCAGGACCGTCTGTCCGGGCAGAAATTTCAGGACCTCGGGGTTCGGGGTGGCTTCGGTCTGAATGAACATGGGCCAGATGTGGCGTTAGAACAGGCAATGCGCAAGCTTTGGCGCGCCCGCGGACCCCCGCGGGCCTTCAAGGCGCGACCCGGCGCCGCATGAGGGGGCCAAGCTGCGATTGAACGGCGGTGGGAAAGGGTGTATCGCGCCCGCCGCACAACGGCATCCCGCCGGCCCTAAGGGTTTGAGGTCCATCTGGACCGCCAGCCTTTCAGAGGACTTTTGATGCAAGACCATTTTCTGACGCCGGACCGGCGATCCCTTCGGCGGAAAATGGTCAGTGGAACCGACGTCTCGGTCCCGGAGACTTTGAATGGCTGATCCGGCCAGCGGCGCCCCCGAGGCGACGGAGGATTCGCTGCACGCCCCCCACAAGGACAGTTTCCGCGCCTTGGCGCTGGGGGCCATCGGCGTGGTGTTCGGCGACATCGGCACCAGCCCCCTCTACGCCATGCGCGAGGCGCTGCACCACACCAAGGACACCGTCTCCAACGAGATCGCGGTGCTCGGCGTGGTCTCCCTGGTGACCTGGGCGCTGATCCTCATTGTCACCATCAAGTACGTCGTCTTCCTGATGCGGGCCGACAACAAGGGCGAGGGCGGCACGCTCGCCCTGATGGCGCTCGCCCAACGATCCCTGGGCCGCCGCTCCACGGTGGTGTTCTTCCTGGGCGTGATTGGCGCGGCGCTGTTCTATGGCGACGGCATCATCACCCCGGCGGTTTCGGTGCTCTCGGCCATCGAGGGGCTGAAGGACGCGCCGGGCCTCGGCAACCGCATGGACGCGTTCGTGGTGCCGATCTCGGCCGGCATCCTCGTCGCCCTGTTCATGGTCCAGGCCAAGGGCACCACCAGCATCGCCCGCTACTTCGGGCCGATCACCGCCCTGTGGTTCCTGGTTCTGGCGGGCCTGGGCGCCTACCACATCGCCGACGACCTCTCGATCATCCGCGCCCTGCTGCCCCACTACGGGGTGATCTTCCTGTGGGACAACGGCCTGCTGGGCTTCATCATCCTGGGCAGCGTCTTCCTGGCGGTGACGGGGGCTGAGGCCCTCTATGCCGACATGGGGCACTTCGGGAAGAAGCCGATCCAGGCGGCCTGGCTGATCCTGGTGCTGCCGTCCCTGCTGCTGAACTATCTGGGCCAGGGCGCCCTGGTGCTGTCCAACCCGGCGGCGCGGTCCAACCCCTTCTTCGAGATGGTTCCCGAGGTCATCTATTGGCCCGTGCTGCTGCTGGCCACGGCGGCCACGGTCATCGCCTCCCAGGCGGTCATCACCGGCGCCTTCTCCATGACGCAGCAGGCGGTGCAACTCGGCCTGTTCCCGCGCATCGACATCCGCCGCACCAGCGAGACCCAGGCCGGCCAGATCTATGTGCCGCAGGTCAACACCATCCTGATGATCGGGGTGCTGGTCCTGTTGTTCACCTTCCGCAACTCCTCGAACCTGGCGGCGGCCTACGGGATCGCCGTGACCGGGGCGATGTTCGTCGACACCCTGCTGTTCTTCGTGATCATCAAGCACATGTGGAAGCGGCCCACTTGGCAGGCCTGGCTGGCGGCGGTGGGCTTCGGCGCGCTCGACGTGACCTTCATCTCCTCGAACCTGCTCAAGATTCCGCAGGGGGCCTGGCTGCCCCTGGTGCTGGGCCTGGCCCTGGTGATGGTGATGTGGACCTGGACCCGCGGCGCCCAGATCCTTACCGACAAGACCCGGCGCGATTCCGTGCCGCTGCTGGAGCTGTCGGAAATCCTCAAGGCCCGAGCCCCGCACCGGGCGCCCGGCACCGCGATCTTCCTGACCTCCGACCCGGACATGGCGCCCGTCGCGCTGATGCATAATCTCAAGCACAACAAGGTGCTGCACGAGAAGAACATCATCCTGACCGTCCACACCGCCGAGACCCCACGGGTGAAGGAGGATAATCGGGTGTCGATCGAGCCGATCAACGACGACTTCAAGAAGGTCACCATCAATTACGGCTTCATGGAGAGCCCGAACCTGCCCAAGGCGCTGGGGCTGTGCCGCAAGCTCGGCCTGAAGTTCGACATCATGGCCACCAGCTTCTTCCTGGGCCGCCGCTCGGTGGTGGCCTCGGCCCAGTCGGGCATGCCGCTCTGGCAGGACAAGCTGTTCATCTTCCTGATGCGCAACGCCGCCAACCCCACCGACTTCTACAAGATCCCCCCCGGCCGCGTGGTCGAGCTCGGAACCCAGGTGACCGTCTGATGCTGCTCTCTCTCCTGGGCGACGCCCTGTGGATCATCTCGCTTTCCATCATGGCTTCCACCACCCGGAGCGCCTGGGGTCGGATTGATCCGGACACCAGGGTGCCGCTGCAGTTCGCCCTGAACGGCAAGCCGACCTTCCGGCTGAAGCGCAACCTGGCCCTGCTGGCCATTCCGACGACGGCCTTCTTCCTGGGCCTGGCGCTGGTGGCCTTCAATCGCAACGCCGCGGCGACGATGGAGCAGGCGGTGATCCTGTTCGGCGTCCGCGCCACCGCCGCGGCCTTGATCGCCGTCGGTCACCTGCGCTGGCTGAAGGCCGCCCTGGACCAACTGCAGAGTGAAGGCGCGCTCAAGCCTTGATACGCCGGGCCTTTGGCCCCTATACGCCCGCGACGTCCACTTCCTGCCGAAAGTCCGCATGCCCATGTCCAAGCCCGCGATCAAGAAAGTCGTCCTGGCCTATTCCGGCGGGCTGGACACCTCGATCATCCTGAAGTGGCTGCAGACCGAGTACGGGGCGGAGGTCATCACCTTCACCGCCGACCTCGGCCAGGGCGAGGAGCTGGAGCCGGCCCGCGCCAAGGCCCTGGCCGCCGGCGTGAAGCCCGAGAACATCTTCATCGAGGACGTGCGCGAGGAGTTTGTCCGCGACTTCGTCTTCCCGATGTTCCGCGCCAACACCGTCTATGAGGGCCAGTACCTGCTGGGCACCTCCATCGCCCGGCCGCTGATCGCTCAGAAGCAGATCGAGATCGCCCGCAAGATGGGCGCCGACGCCGTCAGCCACGGCTCCACCGGCAAGGGCAATGACCAGGTCCGCTACGAGGTGGCCTATTACGCGCTCGAGCCGGACATCCACGTGATCGCCCCCTGGCGCGAGTGGGATTTCAAGAGCCGTGAAGCCCTGCTGGACTTCGCCGAGAAGCACCAGATCCAGATCGCCAAGGACAAGCGCGGCGAGGCGCCCTTCAGCGTCGACGCCAACCTGCTGCACTCTTCCTCGGAGGGTAAGGTGCTGGAGGATCCAGCGGTCGAGGCGCCCGAGTTCGTCTATATGCGCACCATCGCGCCCGAGGATGCGCCGGACAAGGCCACGGTCTTCACCCTCGACTTCGAGAAGGGCGATCCTGTCGCCATCGACGGCGAGAAGATGAGCCCGGCCACCCTGCTCACCAAGCTCAACGAGCTGGGCTACGCCAACGGCGTCGGCCGGCTGGACCTGGTGGAGAACCGCTATGTCGGCATGAAGTCCCGCGGCGTCTACGAGACGCCCGGCGGCACCATCCTGCTGGCTGCTCACCGAGGCATCGAGTCCATCACCCTGGACCGCGGGTCCATGCACCTGAAGGACGAACTGATGCCGCGCTATGCGGAGCTCATCTACAACGGCTTCTGGTTCACCCCGGAGCGCGAGATGCTGCAGGCCGCCATCGACCACAGCCAGGCGATGGTCACCGGTCAGGTGACGGTGAAGCTCTACAAGGGCAACGTCACGGTCATCGGCCGGACCAGCCCCTACTCCCTCTACGACCAGGACCTGGTCACCTTCGAGGAAGGCAAGGTCGCCTACGACCACAACGACGCCTCGGGGTTCATCAAGCTGAACGCCCTGCGGCTGCGAGTCGCCGCCAAGCGGGACAAGCGCGTCAAGGGCTGAGACGCGGCCCTATCTGGACAGCAAAACGCCCGCCTCCAGGTCCGGAGGCGGGCGATTCTGTCTGCACAGTCGGCTAGGGCTGCGGCGGACGCAGGACACGGGGGCCGAGGTTGTCCATCACCGCCCGCGCATCGAAGGCGCGGGTGTCATCCTGGGGCTTGGCGCCCCTGTGCATGACGATCTCGGCGCTGGCCTCGAACTTCTCCACGGTGCGGGTGTCCATACGGTCGCCCCAGAAGGGGTCGCCATAGAAGGGGTCCCAGGAGCGCCAGCCGTAGCCGCCGCCATAGTAGCGCCAGGACGGACGCCAGAAGTTGTAGCTGGGGCCGTACCAAGGCCGGTAGAAGGGATCGGGCTCGACATAGGTCCGCGCGTTGCGGTCAGTCTGGCGATCCACCACCGCGAACCAGTCATACCCCTGGGCCACTGTCAGTTCGGCGGCGCGGTAGAGCAGGTAGCCCTCCACAGTCTCGCGCGAGGTCAGGCTGTTGCCGGCGAAATTGACCCGGAACCTGTCGGCCTCCAGGCGAACCTCGGAGAAGCCGCCGGCGGTGGCCTGGCCACGAATATTGGGCTGATAGGGGGTGGCGGTGGCGCAGGCGCCGAGCGTGGCCAGAAGCACGGCGCTGGCGGCGAGGGCGGCGTATCGGCGGGTCATGTCTGGGCCCCTGAAGTGATCGACTGGAACATACCAACCGAACACATGGGCTTAATTTTGGTTGCAGCCAAGCATTTGATGTCAAAGTCGAAATAGGAAAAAGTCGGCGCGCGTCTGTCTTGAGTCAGACGCGCGCCAGATTTGTCCTCGGGGGAGGAAGCCCGTCCGACGCTGGGGAGCGCCGGGTCAGGATCTCGTCAGGCCAGGGTCAGAATTCCTCCCAATCCCGGGGCTTTTGCTGGGGGGCCGGGCCGCCACCGAAGTTGGCGCGGATCTTCTCGGCCATGCGGCGCGGCGGGGAGGCCGCGGGCCGCGAGCCCGGTCCGGCCGCCTGCGGGCGGGAGACCCGGGGCGGGGCCGTGTCGGCGCCGGTGCGGAAGTCACCCATCAGACGACGCAGCTCGGTCGCCTCGCCGTTCAGCGCGTGGGCCGCGGCCGTGGACTGCTCCACCATGGCGGCGTTCTGCTGGGTCACCTGGTCCATCTTGTTGACGGCGGCGTTGACCTCATTGAGGCCGACAGCCTGCTCCTTCGCGGACGCGGCGATCTCGCCCACCAGGCCGTCGATTTCGTCGACCTGGGCCACAAGCATCTCCAGGGCCTGACCGGTCTTGCCGACCAGCTGCACGCCGGAGCCGACCTGGGTCGACGAGGCGCTGATCAGGGCCTTGATCTCCTTGGCCGCTTCCGCCGAGCGCTGGGCGAGCGCCCGCACCTCGGAGGCGACGACGGCGAAGCCCTTGCCGGCCTCACCGGCCCGGGCGGCTTCAACGCCCGCGTTCAGGGCCAGCAGGTTGGTCTGGAAGGCGATCTCGTCAATCACGCCGATGATCTGGCTGATCTGAGTGGAGGACTTCTCGATCTCGCCCATGGCCACCACGGCCTGGCGAACGATGTCGCCTCCATCGGCCGCGCCGGTCTTGGCGGTCTGCACCACCGCCCGCGCGTGACTGGCGCCGTCCGCGGACTTCTTCACCGTGGCGGTGATCTCGTCCAGGGCGGCGGCGGTCTCTTCCAGGCTGGCGGCCTGCTGCTCGGTGCGGCGCGACAGGTCGTCGGAGGCTCCGGCGATCTCCTCGGCGCTGGAGCCGATTTGCGAGCTGGTGGCGACGATGACCTGCATCGCGTCCCGCAACTTGGCCACAGCGCCATTGAAGTCGGCGCGCAGGGCCTCGTATTCCTCGGGGAAGGCCTGGTCGATGGCGTGGGTCAGGTCGCCCTGGGACAGGCGCGACAGGCCGTTGGCGAGCGTGCCCACCACGGCGGCCTGTTCGGCCTGGGCGTCGGCGCGTTCTTTCTCGACCTGGGCGCGGGTGGCCTCCTCACGGGCGGCCGCGGCCTCCTGTTCCTCGCGCATGGCGGCGAGGCGCAGCTGGTTGTCGCGGAAGACCCCGAGGGAGCCGACGATGGCGCCCAGTTCGTCGCCGCGGGCGATGCGGTCCAGGTCCTGCTGGTTGTCCCCGGCGGCAAGCTTCTCAGTGGCGCCTGCGATGCCCTGGATGGCCCGCTTGACCCCCAGGATGGTGGCCACGGAAATCCCGGCCACGGCCAGCAGGGTGATGAGCGCTCCGCCCATGGCGAGTTGACCCGTGAGGGCCGCCTCGTCGGCGCTGGCCTTGGCGTGGGCCTTGGCTTCCTGCTGAACCAGGGCCGTGGCGCCGTCCAGGGTTTCGGTCATGCGATTGTACTGAACCTCGAAGGGCTCGACGAAGGCCGCCGCGGTGGCGAAGTCGATGCCGAGCATGGAGCCCACGACTTCGATCCCGCCGCGATAGTCGGTCAGGTCCTTGATCAGGATATCGAAGCGCTTCTGTTCGGCGGCGGGGAGCTTGCTCTTAAGCTTGCTGAGCTCGGCCTTGATGGAGTCGACGTCGGTCATCAGCTTCTGCAGCTGGGCGGTAGAGTCCATCCCGGGCGTCGCGGCTGTGTGGGTCATCAGCAGGTAGAGGTCGCCGTGCACCGCGGTGATGCGCTTGGCGATGCGGGCCAGGTCGAGGCTGACGGCCATGTCCTCGGACACGATGCGCTCGATGGCCTTGGACTGCTGCTGCTGACTCCAGAAAGCCCCGCCGGCCACCAGGGCCAGCATGAGCACGGCGAAGGCGGGAGCGAACGCCATCTTCACGACGAGTGAGAGGTCGGCGAGGCGGAAGGTCTTCATCTCAAATCTCCGAAGGAAAGCGTGACCCCGCCGCGACGCGGCGGGGTCGGCTTAGCTCACCAGGTCTTGTTGAGGGTGAATTGCACCCGACGCTCGGCCTGCAGGCCGCTGGGGCCCTTGGCTTGCGACTCGCGGCTGTGAAGCAGGTTGACCCCGTCCACACCCATCACGATGCCGTTCTGCAGCTTGTAGGACACCCGGCCGGCCAGGGTGGTGTAGGCCGGGACCGGTTCCAGCAGGTTGCCGTTGTAGGACGAGAACTTGCTCACCTGATGGACGTAGCCGTCCACCGTCCACTGCTCGTTGGCCCAGCCGAGGGCCAGGTTGCTGCGGTACTTCGGCGTCGTGGCGGCGAAGTCCACCTTGCGCAGGACGAGGACCGCCTGGCTGATCGTCGGCTTGTCTTCGATCTTGGTGTAGGTGGTGTCGGCGCGCCAGTGGAAGCCGGCTCCGAACTTGCCCGAGGCGGCGAGCTCGAAGCCCTTCATCTCGGAATCGCCGGTGTTGGCGTACTGGTAGGCGTTCCAGGTGGTCGCGGTCGCCGGGATGTCGATGATCGCGGTCGAGAACTGGCCCTTCACGCTTTCGGTCTTCTGCATGAAGGCCTTCACGCTGGCCTTGGCCTGCAGCGAGGGCAGATCGCGGTCATAGGTCAGCTGGTAGTTGGTGACGATGGCCGGATCGAGGAACGGGTTACCCTCGATCAGGAAGCCCACGGGGGCCGGTGTGGCCGGCGGAATGATCAGGCCGCCCAGCTCCAGCAGGGTGGGGGCCTGCACACCGCGGGCGTAGGTGGCGCGCAGGCTGTCCTTGTCGGTGGCCTTGAAGACCGCGCCGACATTGACGCTGGTTTCCTTGATGTCGCGATCCCAGAGCGCGTTGCTGGTCTGAGGCACGCCGGCCGGGAAGGGCCCGGTGCGTTCCAGGCTCAGCTTGTCCAGGCGCGCGGCGGCGGTGAGGGACAGCTTGGGATTGACGGCCCAGTTCCACATCACCGAAGGCGCCACGACCTTGTAGCTGATCTTGGCGCCCGAGTAGGACGCGGTGTCGAGCTGGTTGTCGCGATACTCCAGGCCGACGCGGACGGTATGGGCCGCGCCGATCTTGAACAGGTCCTCGATGCTGGCCACCGTGATGCCGTTCAGATAGCGGCGGCCGGGGGTCAGGGCGTCCAGGTCGTTGTGATAGCCCTGGATCTGGATCAGGCCGAACTTGGTGTCGGTGCTGAGGGTGGCCTTCAGGCTGTCGGTCTTGATGCGGTGGGCGGCGTAGGCGAAGGTCGAGATGACCTGCGAGGCTTGGCCGTTGGAGTAGGAGCCTTCCACACGAAGCTGGGTCTTGGACCCGAGTTCGGCCACGGCGTCGACGTTGGCGTGCAGGGTGGAGGGGTTATGGATCATGGCGGCGGTGACGGCCGCGCTGTTGTCCTTCCACTCGTTCTGGTGCTCGCCGCCGGCCGAGAGCCGAACCGAGACCTTGTCGCCCAGGCGCATGGTCTTCACGACGGAGACGAAGTTGCTCTCGCCGGTGCCGGTGCGCAGATCGATGGCGTTGGCGTCATCGAACTTGGGGTTGAAGGTGATGATGTTCACCACGCCCGACACGGCGTTGAAGCCGAAGATGGCGCTGTTGGGGCCCCGGACCACTTCGATCTGGCGGATTTCGCTCAGCGAGATGGGAAGCGCGGTCCAGTCGGTGTAGCCGAAGTGGTCCAGATAGACCTGACGACCGTTGATCAGCACCAGCAAGCGCGGCGAACGAGCCTGGTTGTAGCCGCGAATGCCCACGTCGGACTGGCCGGCCGCGAAGTTCAGCACATCCACGCCGGCGACGCGGCTGAGGATCGTGGGCAGGTCGGTGGCGCCCGAACGCTTGATGTCGGACGAGGAGATGATGGTCATGTCCACCGGCACCTCGGTGGAGCGCTGCGGTGAGCCGGTGGCCGAGGTGGTGACCGGTTCGTTGAACAGTTGCTCCAGCGAGCCGTAGTCGATGGATTGCGCCTGGGCCGCGGTGGCGGCCAAGGCGAGGCCGGCGGCGGCGCCGGCGAGGAGGACTTGCTTCTTCATGGGGTGTCTTTCCGAGCCGGTCAGGCTCAGATCTCCTTGATCATCATGCGGAAGGCGGCCTTG
>NZ_JBBKVV010000051.1:0-34472 GCF_037968635.1 Phenylobacterium sp. | reverse complement strand
GGCCGCCGCGCCAGCCCGCCACGCGCCGGCCCATCGGCCCCAGACCACCCAGCACCATGCGCCGGTCAGCCGCGGCGCCACCGCGCTCGCCCACAAGCCCCAGGCCGACGAAGACACCTGGGAAGAGTTCTAAAAACTTCTGAGTTCCAAAGGGGCGTCTGAAGGGGGACCGCTGCAAGGCGGTCCCCCTTTTCATTTGACCGACCCGGCGTCAGCGGCGCGCACTTCCCCCAACGATGAGGAGGCGCGCCGCCATGGCCGAACTGACCCAAGACGACCTGATGTTCCGTCCCGGCCTGATGAAGGGCGAGCGAATCCTGATCACCGGCGGCGGCACGGGGCTGGGCAAGGTGATGGCCGAGGCCTGCCTGATCCTGGGCGCCGAGGTCTATATCTGCGGCCGGCGCGGCGGGATCGTGGAGGCCACGGCCAGGGACCTGATGGAGGCCCATGGCGGCAAGGTCGTCGGTATCGCCTGCGACATCCGCGTACCGGAGGCCATCACCGAAATGATGGACACGATCTGGTCCGACGGCGGGGCGCTGACCGGCCTGATCAACAACGCCGCAGGAAATTTCATCAGCCGCACCCAGGACCTGTCGCCCCGCGGCTTCGACGCCATCGCCAATATCGTCTTCCGCGGCTCGTTCTTCGTCACCCTCGACGCCGGCAAGCGCTGGATCGAGGAGGGGAAGAAGGCCTCGGTGGTCTCCATCCTCACCACCTGGATCTGGAACGGCGGCCCCTTCACCGTGCCCTCGGCCATGTCCAAGGCCGGCTTGGCCACCATGAGCCAGTCCCTGGCCGTGGAATGGGGCCCCTATGGCATCCGCTTCAACAATATCGCGCCCGGCCCCTTCCCCACCGAGGGGATGAGCGCCCGGCTCAATCCCGGCGAACAGCGCAATGACGGGGAGGTCAGCCGCACGGGCAACCCCATGGGCCGGGTCGGCGAGATGCGCGAACTGGCCAATCTGGCGGTCTACCTGCTGCACCCGCTGTCGGCCTATGTGAACGGCCAGACCATCGCCATCGACGGCGCCGCCTGGCAGGCCTCAGGTGGCAACTTCTCCGGTCTGCGGGCCTGGACCGACGATCAGTGGACCCAGGCCAAGGAGTCCATTCAGGCGACCAACGCCAAGGATCGCGCCGCCCGGACGGTCTGACCCCCCGCGGCCGCCTTATGGTTAACCAGGTCTTAAGGGCCGTGGGCGAGGATGGGCCATGCGTCACCTCCTCGCCCTCCTCGTCCTGACCCTGGCCCTGGCCAGTCCAGCGGGCGCCCAGCAGGCGTCCCCGATCGCGACGCCGACCTTGCGGGGTTCACAGACAGTGGAGTCTCCGGCCGTCGCCGGCGAAGCAAGTTCCGTGGCGGCGACGGCCGCGGCGACCTTGGCTCAGAGCTTCATTCCGCTCCGGTCGCTCTCTGACGTCCCCGTGGCGGGCGACGCCGGGAAATGCCGGCTCTCCTGCGCCCAGTCCTACTACTTCTGTCTGGCCGGCGACGGCAGTGACGACTGCGCCCCGACCTGGGGCCAGTGCCGGGCGTCCTGTGACGCGCCGGGCGTTGCGAGCCTCGCCGGGGGCTGACATCCTGGGCGCCTACGGAGAGCCCCCATGAAGTCCCTGATCGCCGCCGCCGTCCTGTTGGCCCTCGCCGCCTGCGGCCCCAAGCCCGCCGCTGAAACCACGACAGCCGCCGCGCCGATCCCCTGCATCGGCCTGCCCGACTACGCCCCGCTTTATCCGGGCGGCAAGGTCACCCTCTGCACTCAGGGCGACGCGGCTCCGGGCAGGATCGGCGGGGCGGTGGGCTTCACCAGCTCCGATGCGCCCGCCGTCGTGGTGGCCCTGTACAGGAGCAAGGCGACCGCCGCGGGGCTGACCACCGGCATGGACGTCGATCAGGGCGGGTCCATGGTTTTCTCGGCCATGAACGGCGACCGCACGATGCGCATACAGGCGCTGCCGGAGGCGAGCGGCGGCTCCACCGCCATCCTCACCTGGGAAGCCGCCAGGCCCGCCTGATCGCCCGCCACGCGTCGCGGTTGGCGATCCGGGTTTCGAGTGTCTAGTATGACGCCCGTCAGGTTTTGAATCAGGAAGAGATGTCCCAGGTCGCTTATCTCCCGGTCGGCAAGCGCGAGCAGACCAAGGTCCAGAACCGCCAGGCCATTCTGGACGCCGCGCGTGAAGTGTTCGGGGAGCTGGGCTACGAGGCCTGCACCGTCCGCGACATCATCCGCCGCACCGGCCTCGCGGCGGGCACCTTCTACAACTATTACCGCTCCAAGGATGAGGTCTATGTCGCCCTCTCCGACGAAGGCGCCCGGCGTTTCACACCGTTGTTGAAAGCCCAGCGCGCCCAGTCGGCCGACTGGGAAAGCTTCGTCCGCGCCGCCATCGAGGCCTATTTCAGCTTCCTGGCTGACGAGCACAAAAGCTGGCTGGCCCGGCGTCCGCCCGATGAGCCCTTCCCCCATGTGCACGGTGAGACCCCGGAGATGACTGCGGTCTTCAACGAAGTCCGCCAGGCCATCGTCGACGAGATCGCCCGCGGCGGCGCCCCCGGCGCCGATCCCGACTACCTGGCCGCCGCCTGCATCGCCATCGCCCGCGAGGTCGGCGAGAAGATGCTCCAGCGGCGTCCCGTCGACACCAAGGGCGCCGCCGACTTCGTGGTGGCCCTGATCCAGGGGGGCGTGAAAGGTCTGCCCAAGACCGGAGTCTAGGCGCGATGCCCGCAGTCGCCACCCAACGGTTCATCGTCCGAACCCTGCTGTCCCTGCCCTCGCCTCTGCTGCGCCTGCTCTCGGGCGGCGGGGTGGTCTATCGCGGCGGCCGCACCCTTGATCCCCGGCTGCAGTTCCTGGCCGCCGGCGCGGCTCGGGCGCCGGCCATGACCACCATGAGCCCGGAGGAGGCCCGGCGGGCCAACACCCAGGGCCTCGCGGCGCTCAGCGGCTCACCCGAGCCCGGCGTGCGCACCGAGTCCGTCAGCATCCCGAGCGGCGGCGAAGCCATCCCCGCCCGCCTCTACCGCCCCGAGGGGCAGGATCCGACCGCCCCCCTGATGGTTTTCGCCCACTTCGGTGGGGGCGTGATCGGCGACCTGGAAACCTGCGACGCCTTCTGCGGAATTCTCGCCAAGATCGCCCGCTGCCCGGTGCTGTCGGTGGCCTATCGCCTGGCCCCCGAGCACCGCTTCCCGGCAGGACTGGAAGACGTGCTGGTGGCCTATCGCTGGGGCCGGGACAACGCGGCCCGCTTCGGCGCCCCCACAGGCCGCGCGGCCATCGGCGGCGACTCGATGGGCGGCAATTTCGCGGCCATCATCGCCCAGGAGCTGAAACGCGCCGGCGAGGCCCAGCCCGACCTGCAGCTCCTCATCTATCCCTGCACCGATGTGGCCAGCGAAACCGCCTCGATGACCACCTATGCTGAAAGCTTCCCGCTCAGCCGGGCGGTGATGGACTGGTTCATGGGCCACTATATGGGCCCGGAGGCCGACCCCGCCGATCCGCGCCTGTCGCCCGTTCGCACGGCCGACCTCACAGGGTTGGCGCCCGCCGTGGTGATCACCGCTGGCTTCGATCCCCTGGTGGACCAGGGCGAGGCCTATGCTAGGCGCCTGCGCGACGCCGGCGTCCCCACCGCCTACCGCTGCTATGACAGCCTGGCCCACGGCTTCACCGCCTTCACCGGCGCGGTCCCCTGCGCCGACGTCGCCTGCCGCGAGATCGCCGGCCTGGTGCGTGAAGGCCTGGAAGGACGAATTCACTGATGCGCGCCCTGGTCGTCGAAGAACTGGCCGCCGACTACGGCGGCTGCGTGCTGAAGGACATCGAGACCCCCGAGCCCAGGCCCGGCGAGGTGCGAATTCGGGTCAAGGCCGCTGCGGTCAACTTCCCCGACCTGCTGCAGACCAAGGGCGAGTACCAGCACAAGCCCGCCCTGCCCTTCATCCCCGGCATGGAGATCGCCGGTGAGGTGGAGGCCCTGGGCGAGGGGGTCACCCAGTTCCAGATCGGCGACGCCGTGGTGGGCGGCGCGCGCATCGGCGGCTTCTCCGAATATGCCGTGACGCCCGCCGCCATCCTGCGGCCCAAGCCCGCCAACCTCTCCTTCAGCCAGGCCGCCGGCTACGCGACGGCCTATCTCACCGCCTATGTCTCCCTGGTGCGCCGCGCCCAGGTGGAGGCGGGCGAATGGGTGCTGGTGCATGGCGCCGCCGGTGGCGTGGGCCTGGCCGCTGTCGACATGGCCAAGCATCTTGGCTGCAAGGTGATCGCAGCCTCCGCCTCGGACGAGAAGCTGGCCATCATCCAGAAGGAATATGCGCCGGACGCCATCGTGAACGTCACCGGCGGATTCAGGGAGCGGGTCAAGGAGATCACCGGCGGCCGCGGGGCCGACGTGATCTATGACCCCGTCGGCGGCGACGTCTTCGACGAGAGCGTCCGCTGCATCGCCTTCAACGGCCGCATCCTCTCCATCGGCTTCACCTCCGGCCGCCTGCCGGTGCTGCCGGTCAACATGGCGCTGATCAAGGGCTTCTCGGTGATGGGCGTCCGGGCCGGCGAATACGGCCGCCAGTTCCCCGAGAAGGGCCGGGAGAATTCCGCCGCCATCTGGGCGCTCGCCAACGAAGGCAAGATGCATCCTCGGGTCGACCATGAGTACCCGCTGTCGGACTGGCGCACCGCCTTCGAAAGCCTCGCCAACCGCAAGGTCGTCGGCAAGACCATCGTCCGGCCGGACCTCTAGGGCACGGGGAACCCGGTCAGGTCCCAGGTGGCCTTGGCGCTTCCCGGCAACACCACGACCGCGTCATGGGCGAAGATGTAGTCGCGCAGAGCCGCCTGCTGATCGGCGGGGACCTGGTTTGCGAACACCCGCGACCAGGGCTGGATCGCCCGCAGGTCCAGGATCACCGGCTGCTGGGGCGGCCCGTCGGGGAACAGGGCCTTCATCCATGGCCCCTCCTCGGTGACGTCGGCCTCATAGCCGCCGGTGGGAACCACCACGATCCCGTAGGCTTCCTTGCCGTTGGAGATCGCGAACTCGTGGGCGAAGTTGGCGATGGTGAAGGCGCCGCCGGGGCTGCGGCCGCGATAGCCGTGCCAGCTGCCGAACTTGAACATCACCTTGGGCAGGTCCTTGCCCCGCGCCACCTGCCGATAGTGGCCCATGAAGGTGGTCTTGAAGAGCGCCTCGCGCTCGGTGTTGTTGTAGAGGCCCACCCGTTCGCCGGCGTTGGCGCGGCGGTTGTAGGAATAGATCCGCGCGGTCGTGACCAGGCCGGTCAGCAGCACGTCGGCCCGCGAGCCCGGCTTGGCGCCATAGGCGGCCTGCAGCGCGGTCAGACGTGGCAGGGTGGTGGCGTCGTCATGGATGAAGGCGCCCTGGTGGGCGCGGGTCTCCTTGATCCGCACCTCTTCGAGCAGCGCCTGCGCAGTGGCCCGTGTCGCCGCATCGGGCGCCAGGGGCAAAAGCTCCTCCAGATAGGGCGCGACGCCCTGGGCCTGCTCCAGGCCCCACACGGTGGGGTCGCCGGGCCTCGCGCTCTTCGACGCCTGGGCCAGGAAGGCCAGGTCCTGGTCAGACGAGAAGCCGATGTGGGTGGGATAGCGCTTGGCCAGGGCGACGATCTTGTCGAGGTCGCCGCGATAGCTGTTCACGGCCTCGATGGCCACCGGGTCCTGCTCGACGGCGAGATAGCGGTAGCCGATATCCCCTCGCAGGCGGGCATAGAGGGCGCCGGCGAATACCGGGACCTCGTGGTCGTGATGGCTCTCGCCCAGGAACAAGAACTGGCTGTCCTCAAGCTGCCTGAACAGGAAGTCCGCACCCGGCCCCGCCAGCTTGCCATCCGCATAGGTGAACGGTCGGGTGTTGGCGGCCAGCAGGGCCTTGGTGTCCACCGGCGGCGGTGTCTGGGCCACGGCGGTGGTAACGAGCGTCAGGGCCGCCAGGGCCAGGAGCAGGGTGCGCATGTGTTTCCCCCTCAGGAAGGCGCGAGCCTAGGGGCGACGACGGTGGCGTCACAACTTACATCGCGGCAATGTCACCCCTTGGGCCGACGCCGGTTCTGAGCAACGCTCAACGACATCAATCTTGAGAATCCCGTCGTGAGCGCGCACCGAACCCGGATCATGTATATCGAGGACAAGTCCGGCGGCCTGGATGGACCCGCCAGGATTGGACGTGTCCTCTATTCCAAGTCGGGACGCTCCCTCACATATGACGGACGGACATTCAAAAGCCTGAGTGGACGGGGCTTCAAGGCCAACTTCTTCGACGAGGAAACCGGCGACCACTTCTGGATTTCCGGACCTCGGCAGGATGGCCAGGACCGGCTTTATGCGGGATCAAAGCCGGTGATCGTGGATGACGATGTCGCCGAGGCGTATTGGAACGCGATCCGAGGACTGAAGGCGCCAGCAGGAAAGAAGCCATGACCATCGGCAGCGAAGACGAACTCGAGAAACTCCGCGCGGCGGGCAGCCTTGTGGCGCGCACGCTCACGGCCATGGGCGCGGCCCTGGAGCCCGGCATCACCACCCGCGAGCTGGACCAGCTCGGCCGGGCCATGCTGGAGCGCGAGGGCGCACGCTCGGCCCCGGAGGTCACCTACGACTTCCCTGGCGCCACCTGCATCTCGGTGGGCCCCGACTGCGCCCACGGCATTCCCGGCGACACGGTGATCAAGGCCGGCGACCTGGTGAACATCGACGTCTCCGCCGAGATCGAGGGCTTCTTCGGCGACACCGGCGCCAGCTTCTCCGTGCCGCCGACGGCCAAGAAGATCGAGCGCCTGTGCCGCGACGGCCGCCGCGCCATGTGGACCGGCATCCGCTCGGTGAAGCCGGGCGGCAAGCTCAATGAGATCGGCCGCACCATCGAGGGCTTCGCCCGCAAGAACGGCTACAGCCTGGTGCGCAACCTGGCCTCCCACGGCGTGGGCCGCTCCCTGCACGACGAGCCCGGCGACATCCCCACCTGGTACGAGCCGCACGACCAGCGCCGGATCACCGAGGGTCTGGTCTTCACCATCGAGCCCTTCCTCTCCCTCGGCGCCGACTGGGTCGAGGAACTGGACGACGGCTGGACCCTGCGCCCGCCGGGCCGGCAGCCCACGGTGCAGTACGAGCACACCCTGGTGGCCACGTCCCGCGGGCCGGTGATCCTGACGCTCGCCTGACGCGTACGCCAGGGTCCGCCGTCTGGGGGTCGCCACCCTGTCCCGCCGTCAGCCTTCGCCGCAGACCAGCGCCAGGTCGGGGGTCAGCTCGACGCGCTGAGGCTCCTGTCCATCGATATCGATCCGCGCGACCCCGTCAGGTCCCGAAAACAGCACCAGGTCCGCGCGCGAGCCTCTGAACAGGGTGCCCGCGTGCGGCGTGAAGTCCGACGCCACCGGCCCGGCCACCACGAAGCCCAGAGCGATCAAGTCACCCGCCGCGCGGTTGACGTCCTGGGCCCCCAGCCACACCCGGCGCAGGCGCGCACCCTGGTCAGGTGGCGCGTCCGGCGGATAGAGCGGGCCCGAGAAGGCCGGCAGCGCCCAGGGGGCGGGGTCGGTGGCGTACTCTATGGCGGAGATCTGGGTCAGCAGGCCCTGGCCGCGCCGGAACATCAGCATCGACCACGGCTGGTCCTCGGCGGGGTCGGTGATCGCCTCGCGCCGGTGGCTGCGGAACGCCCAGTCGCGTTCGGTGGCCACCGCCTCCAGGCTCCCGATTGGCCCTTGCAGGATCAGGGCGGGCGCACCGGCCTCCTCGGCGAAGACATCCAGGAAAGGTCCATTGGCGAAGCGCACCCCCCTGGACACAACCTCACCCCCCGGGCGATAGCCGTCCAGCACCGGCCGCGCCGACAACCTGGCGACCTTCTCCACCAGGGCGTCGCGCCCCGGCGTGCGGATCACCACGTGATCGACTCTAAACCTTTGACCGGTAACGGTTGACATCCCTAGCCCTACCCCTTATTCCCCGCCGCTCGATTTCGACCCGGAGCCAGTCCTGTGAAGCGCACTTTTCAGCCCTCCCGTCTCGTGCGCGCACGCCGGCACGGCTGGCGTTCGCGTATGGCCACCAAAAACGGCCAGAAGGTGATCGCCCGTCGGCGCGCCAAGGGCCGTAAGCGCCTGACCGCCTAATATCAGGGTCTTGGGGCGTCCGCATGACGGACCCCGTCTTTCCCATCGAACATCTTAAGATCCGGCCCGATTTCCTGGCCGCGGCCAAGGCGCCTTCGTGCGCCCGCGGCGCCGTGGTGCTCCAGGCCCATCATCGCGCCGATGATCGCACCCTTGTCCGCGTCGGATTCACCGCCACCCGCAAGATCGGCGGTGCCGTGGTGCGCAACCGCGCCAAGCGGCGCCTGCGCGAGGCCGCGCGCGCCCTGGTTCCCACTCTGGGCAGGCCCGGATTCGACTATGTGTTCATCGCCCGAGGCGGCGCGCCGACGCGCCCCTGGGCGCGTTTGCTTGACGATGTGAAAAGCGCGCTGATAAGCCTCGGCGCCGATAGCGACACCCGCGCGCCCGATCGCGCTTCTCCCCCTTCCGTCTGAGCGCGCGCCCCAATGCAAGACAACTCGAACCGCAACACGATCATCTTCGTGGTCTCGGCGATGGCGCTGCTGCTGGCCTACCAGTTCCTGGTCATGGGCCCGCGCACCAAGGCTCGCGATGCGGAACTCGCCCGCAACCCGCCGGCCGCAACCGCCCAGATGCAGGCTCAGAACCTGACCAAGGCGCCGCCGACCGCCGCCGAGGCCCTGGTCTCGCGCCAGCAGGCCGCCGCGGCCAGCCCCCGGGTGGGCATCGAGACCCCGGCGCTTTCGGGCTCCATCGCCCTGCGCGGCGCACGTCTGGACGACCTCTATCTGAAGCAATACCGCGAGACGGTGGCCAAGGACTCTCCCCCCGTGGAGCTTCTTCGCCCCGAAGGCGCCCAGCACGCCCAGTTCGCGGAGTTCGGCTGGGCCGGCGCCAATGTGCCCGGCCTGCCCACCGCAGACACGGTCTGGACCCAGACGGGTGGCTCGACCCTGGCGCCCGGCGCACCGGTCACCCTGCAGACCGCCAATGGCGCGGGCCTGACCTTCACCCGCACCATTTCCGTGGACGACCGCTTCATGTTCACCGTGTCCGACACGGTGGCCAACACGGGTGCGGCGCCGGTGACCCTGGCGCCTTACGGTTCGGTCCAGCGTCAGGGGTTGCCGCTCGACATCGGCAAGAACTCCATCGTCCACGAGGGCGCGGTCGGGTGGCTGGGCGAAGAGCTCCGGCTGATCAAGTTCAAGAAGTGGGCGAAGGACGGCGGCTCCACAATCGCCACTACCGGGGGCTGGGCCGGCATCACCGACAAGTACTGGCTTGCCGCCCTGATTCCCAACCAGAAGGAAGCTGTCCAGAGCCAGTTCCGGGTCACCAACAGCGGCGGCGTCGATATCTTTGAAGCCAACTATGTCGGCGCGGCCCGCCTGATCAATCCGGGCCGCCAGATCACTGAGACCCAGCGCTTCTTCGGCGGCGCCAAGACCGTGCCGGTCCTGAAGGCCTATGAGACCACCCTCGGCGTGCCGAAATTCGATCAGGCCGTCGACTGGGGCATGTTCTGGTTCTTCACCCGTCCGCTGTTCCAGTTCCTGGAGTTCATCCACAGCCACGTCGGCAACTTCGGCATCGCCATCCTGCTGCTCACCGTGGCCGTGAAGGTCGTGTTCTTCCCGTTGGCCAACAAGAGCTACGAGTCGATCACCAAGATGAAGAAGGTGCAGCCCCAGATCGAGGCGCTGCGCGCGAAATTCAAGGACGATCCCACCAAGCAGCAGACCGAGCTGATGGCGCTCTATCAGAAGGAGAAGATCAATCCGGTCACCGGCTGTCTTCCCATGCTGCTGCAGATTCCGGTCTTCTATGCCCTGTACAAGGTGCTGACGGTCACCATCGAGATGCGCCATGCGCCCTTCTTCGGTTGGATTCAGGATCTCTCGGCCCGCGACCCCTCCACCATCTGGACGCTGTTTGGCCTCATCCCCTGGAACCCGGCTGCGGCGCCCATGATCGGCGGCCTGCTGGACGGCTCCCTGCATATCGGGGCCCTGGCGCTGGCCTATGGCGTCACCATGTGGCTGACCACCTCGATGAACCCGCCGGTTGGGGATCCCATCCAGCAGAAGATCTTCCAGTTCATGCCGATCATCTTCACCTTCATCATGGCCCCCTTCGCCGTGGGCCTGCTGATCTACTGGACCTGGTCCAACGTGCTGACGATCGGCCAGCAATACATCATCATGCGCCGCTTCAAGGTCGATAACCCCATCGACGACCTGATCGCGCGGTTCACTGGCAAGCCCAAGGCGCAAGAGTGAAGACCGACGGGACCTTCGACGAGGAAGAGATCGAGGCCGCGCGCATCCTGTTCGCGCGCCAGGCCAGCTTCCTGATGGGCGCGGTGTCGGTGGATGGCCTGCCGCCTGCCGACATGCCCGAGGTGGCCTTCGCCGGTCGCTCCAACGTCGGCAAGTCCTCGTTGATCAACGCCTTGGTGGGACACAAGAAGCTGGCCCGAGCCTCCAACGAGCCCGGCCGCACCCGCGAGGTGAACTTCTTTGTGCTCGACGACATGATCCGTCTGGTGGACCTGCCCGGCTACGGCTGGGCCAGAGCCTCCAAGGTCACGACAAAGAAGTTTCAGAACCTCGGCCGCGACTACCTGCGGGGCCGGGTCAACCTCAAGCGCGCCTACCTGCTGATCGACGCCCGTCACGGCCTCAAGGACGTGGACAAGGAGCCGATGGACGCCTTCGACAAGGCTGCGGTCTCCTACCAGATCATTCTGACCAAGGCCGACAAGATGAAGCCCGCCGAGGTCGCCGCCCTGGTGGCCAAGACCCAGGCCGCCATCATCAAGCGTCCCGCCGCCTTCCCGCGCGTCCTGGCCACCTCCTCGGAAAAGGGAACCGGCATCCCGGACCTGCGCGCCGAGATCGCCGCCACCTGCGAGATCGTGCCCCGCAACGAGCCGGACACCGAAGCGCAGGACTAGCCTCCCCTGGCGTGAGGGCTCTAGATGGCTGGGATTCCCGCCAAGAGGAGCCCAGGACATGCTCGAGACCGCCACCCGCGCCATCTATGACGAAGACCTCGAGCTGTTCCGCGATCAGGTCCGCAAGTTCTACGCGGTCCACCTGACGCCCAACCTCGACCGCTGGGAGGACGAAGGCTGCGTCGACCGCGCCTTCTGGCTGGCCTGCGGCGAGGCGGGCATCCTCTGTCCCCAGGTCCCCACCGAATACGGCGGCCTGGCCCTCGACTACCGCTACAACGCGGTGATCGGCGAGGAGCTTTCCTATGCCGGCTCCACCGCGGGCATCACCCTGCAGTCCGACATCGTGGTGGACTATCTGATCAACTACGGCTCCGAAGAGCAAAAGCAGACGTGGCTGCCCGGCATGGTGTCTGGGCAGGTGATCACCGCCATCGCCATGACCGAGCCCGGCGCCGGCTCCGACCTGCAGGGCATCCGCACCACCGCCATCCGGGACGGAAACCACTATGTCGTCTCCGGCTCCAAGACCTACATCACCAATGGCCAGAACGCCGACCTGGTGTTCGTGGTGGCCAAGACCGATCCCACCGCCGGCTCCAAGGGTATCTCGCTGGTCCTGGTGGAGACCGATCGGGCCGGGTTCAAGCGCGGCCGCAACCTCGACAAGATCGGCCAGAACTCCGCCGACACCTCCGAGCTGTTCTTCGAGGACGTCCGCATCCCCATCACCAACTGCCTGGGCGAGGAAGGCCGCGGCTTCGCCTACCTGATGAACCAGCTGCCCCAGGAGCGGCTGCAGATCGCCATCGCCGGCCAGGCCGGCGCCCAACGCGCCTTCGACGAGGCGGTGAAGTTCACCAAGGAGCGCAAGGCCTTCAAGCAGGCGATCTTCGACTTCCAGAACACCCGCTTCACCCTGGGGGGTCTGAAAGCCAAGCTGCAGGCCGGCTGGGCCCACCTGGACTGGTGCATGGCCCGCCACCTGAAGGGCGAACTCACCGCCGCCGAGGCCTCGGCCGCCAAGCTGTTCCACACCGAGCTGCAATGGGAGGTCTGCGACGCCGCCCTGCAGCTGCATGGCGGCGCCGGTTACATGAACGAATATCCGATCGCCAGGCTGTGGCGCGACGCCCGCGTGCAGCGGATCTATGGCGGCACCTCGGAGATCATGAAGGAGGTCGTCGCCCGCTCGATCTGAGCCGACGGGCTCTGTCGGCTATCCAACAAGCGGAGCCATTTGCGCCACACCGCGTTGTTCCGGGGTCGGAACTCGGGGAGTTGTCGGATGAACAAGGTCATAAGCGCGCTGGATCGGAAGCTCGAGCCGGGAGCGCCACACCCCAGGATGTCGAACCGGTTGCTGGGCGCCCTCGGCGCGCGGGATTTCGAGGTGCTGGAGCCGCACCTGGAGGTCATCGCCCTGCCGCGCGGCAAGGTGCTGTTCGAGCCCGGCGACGATGTCCACACCACCTTTTTCCCATGCCTGCGCACCATGGTCTCGCTGCTGATCGTCACCCGCGACGGCCGCGAGGTCGAAGCCGCCACCATCGGCCGCGAGGGCGCCGTGGGCGGCATCGTCAGTGACGGCCACAAGCCCGCCTTCGGCCGCGCGGTCGTCCAGACGCCCGGCTCGGCCTTCGCCATCTCCACCAGCCATCTCGAGGCCGCCAAGCTGGGCTCCACCCGTTTCGGCGACCTGTTCTCACGCTACGCCGACGCCCTGCTCGCCCAAATCATGCAGGGGGTGGCCTGCAACGCCCTGCACTCGGTGGAAGAGCGCTGCGCCCGCTGGCTGCTGGCCACCCACGACCGGGCCGGCGACCACATCATCCAGCTGACTCAGGAATCGCTGGCTGAAATGCTGGGGGTCCAGCGGACCACGGTCTCCGCGGTCACCTCGGCGCTGGCGGCGCGCGGCCTGATCAAGACCCTGCGTGGCAGGGTGGAAATCCTCGACCGCAAGGGCCTCGAGCGCGTCACCTGTGAATGCTACGAGGCCGTCGAAGGCCACTTCGCCCGAGTTCTGCCCGAGGTGGACATCTAGCCCCCCTCGGCTATAGGACCCCGCAGCAGCGGGAGATGAGTCGTGGGTGATATCGCCATCTTCAGCGGCAGCGCGCACCCCGATCTGGCGCGGGAAATCTGCGAGCACCTGGAGGTGCCCCTTTCGCCCTCCCGCCTGACCCGGTTCGCCAATGACTGCCTCGAGGTTCAGCTCGAGGCCAACTGCCGCGAGCGCGACGTCTTCCTGATCCAGCCCATCGTCGCCCCGGTGCAGGAGCACCTGGTGGAGCTGCTGCTGATGCTGGACGCGGCCCGCGGCGCGTCGGCGGCCCGGATCACGGCGGTCATCCCGCACTACGCCTATGCCCGGTCCGACAAGAAGGATGCGCCGCGCATCTCCATCGGCGGCAAGCTGGTGGCCGACCTGCTGGCCACGGCCGGCGCCCAACGCGTCCTGGCCATGACCCTCCACTCCCCCCAGGTGCACGGCTTCTTCTCCATGCCCGTGGACCACCTGCACGCCCTGCAGGAACTGGCCCGACACTTCGCCGCCGACGATCACTCCAACACCGTGGTGGTCTCGCCCGACCTCGGCAACGCCAAGGAGGCCGCGGCCTTCGCCCGTCTGCTGGGGGCCGGGGTCGCCGCCGCCGCCAAGCAACGGTTCTCCGGCGACCGCGTGGAGATCAGCGCCATCATCGGCGAGGTCACCGGCCGCGACGTCATCGTGCTGGACGACGAGATCGCCAAGGGCACCACGGTTATCGAGTTGATCACCCACCTCCGCCGCGAGAAGGTCCGCTCCATCCGGGTGGCCTGCACCCACGGCCTGTTCGCCGACGACGCGGCCCGGCGCATCCTGGCGCAGGCGGGCGTGGACGAACTGGTCACCACCAACACCGCCCCGATTTCCGACAAGGACCGCGCCTCGGGTCTCAAGGTGCTGTCCGTCGCGCCGGCCCTGGCCGAGGCCATCCGCCGCATTCACAACGGCGAGTCAGTGAGCGCCCTCTTCGCCTGAGGTGACAGGGGGGCTCTCGTCGGCTAATCGACCCCCTCCAAGTTGATGGAGCGCGCAGCGCCGTGACCGAGACCCCCGAAGAGCAAGGCTGGGCCACCGCGAAGACCCTGGCCGAGGCCCTGCCCTATATCCAGCGCTACGACCGCGAGACCGTGGTGATCAAATACGGCGGCCACGCCATGGGCGAGGAGTCGGTGGCCCGGCTGTTCGCCGCTGACGCCGTGCTGCTGAAGCTGCTGGGCCTGCATCCCGTCGTGGTGCACGGCGGGGGCCCGCAGATTTCCCGCATGCTGAACAAGGCTGGCGTGAAGTCGACCTTCATCGACGGTCTGCGGGTGACCGATGAGGCCACCATGGAGGTCGCCGAGATGGTGCTGTCGGGCGCCATCAACAAGGAGATCGCCAACTGGATCACGCTGGCCGGCTCGGAAGCCGACGTGCGCGGCGTGGGCCTGTCGGGCAAGGACGCCCGGTTGATCACGGTGCGGAAGGTGGAGCGCACCAAGAAGGATCCCGATAGCCAGATCGAACAGGCCGTCGACCTCGGCTTCGTGGGCGAACCCACCCGCATCGACCCGCAGCTGATCCAGGGCCTGATCTCGGCCGATCATGACTACATACCGGTGATCGCTCCGATCGGCGTCTCGGAAGAGGGCCAGACCTTCAACATCAACGCCGACACCGTGGCCGGCGCCCTGGCTGGGGCGCTCAAGGCCAAGCGCATGCTGCTGCTCACCGACGTCACCGGTGTCCTGGGCGCCAACGGTGAGCTGATCCGCGAGATGAGCGTCGCCCAGGCCCGCGACGCCATCGCCACCGGCGTCGCCTCGGGCGGCATGATCCCCAAGCTGGAAACCGCCATCGCCGCGGTTGAGTCCGGCGTCGAGGCCGTTGTCATCCTGGACGGCCGACGCCCCCACGCCATGCTGGTGGAGCTGTTCACCGAGCACGGGGCCGGCACCCTCATCACCCGATGACCGCCGACCTGACCCATATCGACACCTGGCTGTTTGATCTCGACAACACCCTCTACTCAGAGGAGTCGGGCTTCATGCGCCAGGTCGAGGGGCGGATGACGGACTTCGTGGCCAAGGCTGCCGGCCTGCCCCACGACGAGGCCTACGCCTTGCAGAAGCAGTACCTGGCCGAGCACGGCCTGACCCTGCGCGGCCTGATGCTGAATCACGGGGTCGATCCGGCGGATTTCCACGCCCTGTTCCACGACCTGTCCCTGGAGCTGCTGGCCCAGGACCCCGACCTGGTGAGCGCGCTGGCCCACCTGCCCGGCCGCCGCTTCATCTTCACCAACGCCGACGACAGGCACGCCCAGCGGGTCCTGGCCCATCTGGGCCTCGCCGACCTGTTTGACGACGTCTTCCACATCCATTCCTTCGGCTTCACCCCCAAGCCCGATCCCCTGGGATTCCAGCGGATGATCGACGCCCACGGGCTGACACCGGCGACCACCGCCTTCTTCGAGGATTCCGAGCGCAACCTGAAACCCGCCTTCGACCTGGGGATGACCACGGTCCTGGTGGGCCCGCGCGCCCTGGCCTCCACCGCACCTTTCGTCAACTACCGCACCACCAAGCTCACGCCGTTCCTCGCGGACGCGCGTCTGAAGGAAGCCGCCTGATGTCCCAAGACCTGAAGTCCGTGATCGAAGCCGCCTGGGAAGCCCGTGACGGCGTCAATGTCGGCACGCAAGGCGAGGTCCGCGAGGCCGTCGAGGAAACCCTCAACCAGCTCGACTCCGGAACCCTGCGCGTCGCCACCCGTGGCGATGACGGCGTCTGGACCACTCACCAGTGGGCCAAGCAGGCCATCCTGCTGTCCTTCCGGCTCAGCGCCAACCAGCTGATCGACGCCGGCGCGCCCCATCCCTACTGGGACAAGATTCCGCTGAAGTTCACCGGCTGGGACGCCGCCCGCTTCGAGGCCGCCGGCTTCCGCGCGGTCCCCGGCTGCATCGTCCGCCGCGGCGCCTATATCGCCCGCAACGTCATCATGACCCCGTCCTTCGTCAATATCGGCGCCTACGTCGATGAGGGGACCATGGTCGACACCTGGGCCACGGTCGGCTCCTGCGCCCAGATCGGCAAGAACGTCCACCTGTCGGGCGGCGCCGGGATCGGTGGGGTGCTGGAGCCCCTGCAGGCCAACCCCACCATCATCGAGGACGACTGCTTTATCGGCGCCCGCTCCGAGGTCGCCGAGGGCGTGATCGTCCGCAAGGGCAGCGTGCTGTCCATGGGCACCTTCATCACCTCCACCACCCGCATCGTCGATCGCAAGACCGGCGAGGTCTTCCAGGGCGAGGTTCCCCCCTATTCGGTGATCATGCCGGGCTCCATGCCCAGCCCGTTCGGCGAGGGCCTGCCGTCCATCAACTGCGCGGTGATCGTCAAGACCGTGGACGAACGCACCCGCTCCAAGACCTCGATCAACGAATTGCTGCGCGACTAGGCCATGCTCGATCCCGTCGCCCTGACTCAGGACCTGATCCGCCGCCCATCGGTGACCCCGGCCGACGCCGGCGCCATGGACATCGTCCAACAGACCCTCGAGGGCCTGGGCTTCGCCTGCCGACGTATGAAGTTCGGGGAGATCGAGAACCTCTACGCCCGCTATGGGACCGCCCAGCCCAACCTCTGCTTCGCCGGCCATACCGACGTCGTCCCCGTGGGCGACGCCGAAGCCTGGAGCTCCGAAGCCTTCGCCGCCGAGATCATCGACGGCGTCCTGATCGGCCGGGGCTCAGTGGACATGAAGAGCGGGGTGGCCGCCTTCGCCGCCGCCGCCGCCAAGGCGATCGACGCCGGCCAGGTCGCGGGCTCGCTCTCCTTCCTGATCACCGGGGACGAGGAAGGCATCGCCACCCACGGCACCAAGCTTGTTGTCCAAACGTTGCAGGCCGAGGGCGAGATCATCGACCACTGCGTGGTGGGTGAGCCCTCCAGCGCCGAGACCTTCGGGGACATGATCAAGATCGGCCGCCGCGGCTCGATCAATGTCGAGATCCTGGTGGAGGGCGTCCAGGGCCACGTGGCCTATCCGCACCGCGCCGCCAATCCGGTCCCCGTGCTGATCGCCCTGCTGAACCGGCTGTCAGAGCATGAATTGGACACCGGGTTCCTGGGCTTCCAGCCCTCGAACCTCGAGGTCACCACGGTGGACGTGGGCAACCAGACCACCAACGTCATCCCGGCCACCGCCAAGGGGCGGCTGAACATCCGCTTCAACCCCAACCACACCGGCCAGGCCCTGGCCGACTGGATCGCCGAAGAGGCCCGCGAGGCCTTGGCCGGTTTCCAGGGCAATATCGTGGTGACCCCGTCGATCAGCGGTGAAGCCTTCCTCACCGAGCCCGGCCCCTTCACCGATGTCGTGGCCGCCGCCGTCACCGACATCACCGGCAAGGGCCCCGAACTCTCCACCACCGGCGGCACCTCGGACGCCCGCTTCATCCGGGCGCTCTGCCCGGTCGTCGAACTGGGTCTGGTGGGCAAGACGATGCACGCCGTCGACGAGCGCGCGCCGGTGGCCGAGATCCATCAACTTCAGGCGGTCTACGAGCGGCTGATCGCGCGGTATTTCGAGGCCTTCAAGGCCTAATAGGCCACGCCGGTCAGATATAGCCCGTCCGACGGCGCCACCGGCCCACAGGCGGTGCGGTCTCGCGCCTCCAGGGCCGCCCGCACATCCTCGACCTCCCAGCGCCCGACCCCCACCTCGGCGAGGGTGCCGGCCATCGACCGGACCTGCCGGTGCAGGAAGGAGCGCGACGCGAACTCCAGCACCACCTCGTCCCCTTCGCGGCGCACCCGCGCGACATCCATCGTCTTCATCGGCGACTTGGCCTGGCAGGCGAGGTCCCGGAACGTCGTGAAGTCGTGATGGCCGACCAGGGTCTGGGCGGCGGCATGCATCGCCTGCGCATCCAGCGGCTTCCTCACATGCCAGACCCGGCCGCGGTCCAGGGCGGGCGGGCTCTCGCGGTTGAGAATGCGGTAGAGGTAGCGCCGCTCGGTCGCAGAGAACCGGGCGTGCCAGTCGCCGACCGCGATCTCGCAGTCCAGGATCGAGATCGGCTCTGGGACCAGGTGGGCGTTGATGGCGTTGCGCACCACCTCGGGCCGCCAGTCCTTCTCGATGTCGATGTGGATCACCTGGCCCAACGCATGGACACCGGTGTCGGTCCGGCCCGCCGCATTGACCCGCACCGCTTCGCCGCAGAAGGCGCGCGCCGCCCGCTCCAGCGAGCCCTGGACCGTGGCCAGGTCCGCCTGGGCCTGGAAGCCCTTATAGGGTCGGCCATCATACTCGATGGTCATCCGGTAGCGGGGCATCAGAGCACCACCGTCCCCACCGCGACCGCCAGGCCACGCAGGAAGACCTCGGCCTCCTGGGGTCCCTTGCCTTCCCGCTGCACGCGCAGCAGGCGCACCGCCCCATCACCGCAGGCGATCAACAGGCGATCATCGAGAACCTGTCCGGGGGCTCCAGAACCGTCCTCCACCTGGGACAGCAGGGCCTTTACCCGCAAGAGACCCTTGTCGGTGGGCAGTTCGAACCAGGCGCCCGGGAAGGGCGACAGGCCGCGGATCTTGCGGTCCAGTTCGGCGGCGGGCTTGGCCCAGCGCAGGCGGGCCTCCTTGGGGCGGATCTTCTTGGCGTAGGTCAGGCCCTCCTCCGACTGCGGCCTGGCGACGGCCTCCCCGCGTTCGACGGCGGCCATGGTGCGCACCAGCAGGTCGGCGCCCACCGAGGCCAGCCGGTCGTGCAGGGTCCCGGCGGTCTCCAGGGCGTCGATGCGCAGAGTCTCAGAGGCCAGGACCGGCCCCTCGTCGAGCCCCTCGGTCATCTGCATGACCTCAACCCCGGTCACCCGGTCGCCGGCCATGATCGCCCGCTGGATCGGCGCGGCCCCCCGCCAGCGCGGCAGCAGGGAAGCGTGCAGGTTGAAGGCCCCCAGCCGGGGCGCGTCGAGCACCTCCCGCGGCAGAATCTGGCCGAAGGCCACCACCACGGCGGCGTCGAGGTTCAGGGCCGCGAAGGCCTCGATCTCGCCGGGATCGCGCATCGACACCGGCGTCCGCACTGGAATGCCGCGCGCCAGGGCGAAGGCGTGGCTGGGAGAGGGCCTGAGTTCCTGGCCGCGCCCGCGCGGGGCGGGCGGCTGGGAATAGACCACCGCGATCTCGTGGCCTGCCTCCGCCAGGGCGGAGAGGCAGGCGACCGCGAAGTCGGGGGTTCCAAGAAAGGCCAGGCGCATGGCGGTCGGTTTAGCGGCGTGGCGGGCAATAGGGAACCGCAAGCAAGCGTGGCCGTTACCCGCTCGCTTCACCCGGAGATTTGTCCATGCGCCACGCTCTCGCCATTTCCCTCGCCGCCGCTGCAGCCTTGTCCCTCGCCGCCTGCTCCAAGTCCGAACAGTCAGACGCCGGGGAGAACGCCAGGGCCGCGGCCGCCAAGATCGGCGAGGCCACCAAGGACGTCGCCACCAGCCCCGAGATCAAGGCGGTGGGTAACGACATCAAGGAAGGCGCGGTTGAAGCCGGCGCCGTGGCCAAGGAAGCCCTCTCCACCGCCGGGGCCGAACTGAAGGAAGGCGCGGTGAAGGCCGGCGACAAGGCCAGCGAAGCCGCCGCCACCGCAGACGCCAAGATCGACAAGGCCGCCGCCGACGCCAAGAAGTAGGGCCCTAAAGGGCCTTCTCCCTTGCGGGGAGAGGGCCTCTTACGCCTACCCCGCCTTCCGCGCCTCCAGCCGTTCGAACGCCATCTCGCTGGCGCGGATCAGGCCGAGATAGGTGATGCCGTAGAAGATGCGGATGTCGGCTCCCAGGGCCGGAAGAAGGACCCACACGCCGTCCCGCGGCCCCTTCTCGATCCAGCCGGCCGCCTCGATATCCCGCATCACGGACAGGACGTGGCTGCGGGAGACCTGGTAGTGGCGGGCGATGGCGGCCACCGAGAGGAATACCTCCCCGACCGGTGGGAAGGCGCCGCCCGTATCGGCCTTGGCCATCACATCGAACAGGATGAGCAGTCCTGCCGAGCGTAGGGCCAGAGCGTTGAACGCCGCGATGTCCGGATTGGGCGAGCCTGCCGCCATCATCGACTGGTCGCCCATCATCGCCATCAGCATGGCGAAGACCTCCGGCTCATCGAACCGCGCCAACATCTCTGCGGTCTCCTCGGTGATGTGAGTCAGGGCCTCAAACTCGATCCGCATCCGGCCCCGGAACGCCGCCTCCATGGCCAGCGTGGGCTTGTAGGGGCGGCTGTGGCCGTTGGCGACGTCGGCGCGGGTCACGTAGCCGATGAGTTGCAGGCGCAACAGCACCGCTGTCGCCGTCCCGGCGCTGAGGATGCCGCTCTTGCCCGACAGCTCCCGCAGACGGCGGTGGGTCAAGCCGCCGCTGGCGTCCAGATAGAGGGCCAGAACCCCCAGCATGAAGCGGCTGACGTCCTTGACGTCCCGGTGCAGGGTGGGCGCTGCGTCGTAATAGGCCACCGCGCCGCGAACCGAACTCCGCATGGCGTCGTCCAGTCCCGGCCGGGCGAGGAACGCGTCGAGCCGGTTATAGGGGAAGGGTCGGTTGTGACCGGGCGGCGGGGTGTCGGTCATGGGCGCCGCGAACACTTCCACAATTTGGGGACCGTACCAGAAAACGCCATCACGGGCTTTCGGCTCCCTTGGTATCCAGCCCCCAGGTCCGGAGCGCTTACCGGCCCACGCAGGCGACTGATCGAACCGCGGCCCTGAAAAGGATTATCGGGTGAGATCGGGATCGGATCCCGGGGGGGATCTGGTCGGGGCAGCAGGTCACGTCCATGACCGGTCGTCCCCTCCCGCGCGGGGCGGGCCTCTCACGAAGGCATAGAGCCCGTCAGGGTTAAGTGGAAGCCGGTTTACCCGTCCGACGGGCTCTACCTTTTAGTTAGAGCCTTTTGAACGGGACAGATGGCCTCCATCTGACCCTAAAGGCTCTAAGCGGCCCGGACCTGCTTCTTCACCTTGGCGACCGCCCGGTCACGCTTCAGGCGCGACAGGTAGTCGATGAAGAGCACGCCCTTCAGATGGTCCATCTCGTGCTGGATGCAGACGGCGTACAGGCCCTCGGCGTCCTCGATCACTTCTTCGCCCTGATAATTCAGGTACTTCAGCTTCACCCGGGCGGGTCGCTCGACCTCGTCATAGATCTCCGGGATCGACAGGCAGCCCTCTTCGTAGGGGGCGGTGTCGTCCGAGGACCAGAGGATTTCCGGGTTCACGAAGTAGCGGGGTTCCGGCGGGGTGTCGGGCGCCGCCAGGTCCATGACGATCACCTGCTTGGGCACGCCCACCTGGATCGCGGCCAGGCCGATGCCCGGCGCGGCGTACATCGTCTCCAGCATGTCGTCCATCAGGGCGCGCAGCGCATCGTCCACGACCTCGACCGGGGTGGAGATCTGTTTCAGCACGGGGTCGGGGACGACAAGGATTTCGCGGAGAGCCATGGTTTTCAGGTAGGTCAGCCGCCTTTGAGCGTCAAGACGGGCGTTTCGTCCTCGTCGGGAGCGACAAGTTTGACGAGCGGACGTGCGCGTGAGTCCAGCGTCGGCGTATCGGCGATTATCTTGTCGGACTGCGCCGAGAGCGCCTCAAACTTCTTCGCTTGGGTCATGACGTTGCGCTCAAGCGACCCTACGAAGTCATTGTAGTGGTTCACCGCTCGATCCAGCGATGTTCCCAGATCCGCGGCATATTTCGCAATGACGGACACCCTCTTATGAAGCTCTCTGCCAGCGTCCGCGATTTCCCGGGCATTGGCCGCCTGGTCTTCAGCTCTCCACCCGTAGGCCACTGCCTTGAGAAGCGGGAACAATGCTGCGGGTGTAACGATAGCGACCCTCTGTTCCCAAGCGTCCGCTACGAGGGAAGTGTGGTGTTCAATAGCGCAGGCGAAGGCGCTCTCAAGCGGCACGAACATCACAACGACATCCGGTGATCGTGAGAAGGGCGGCCGATCAAACCTCGTCCAGTAGGCTTTAGAAGATAGCTGACGAACGTGCCGGCGCACGGATTCCGCGTGGGCGGCTAGCGCCGCATCGCGAGTGACCTCGTCCTGAGCTGAAAGATAGGTTTCGTAGTCGCTTAGGGAAACCTTCGCATCGATTACAAGGAAGGAACCGCCAGGCAGCTTTACGACCACATCGGGACGAGCTGCGCCGTCTTCGTTGACGGTATGAACCTGCTCTTCGAAATCCACGCCAAATTTGAGACCAGCCATCTCAAGCACATTGCGGAGCATCTGTTCGCCCCACCGGCCTTGGATGCCCGCTCCTCGCTTCAGCGCATTGGTGAGCTTTCGAGTTTCCTCATGGCCAGCATTGGCGGCTGTCAGCAGGTTCGCGATTTGGGCCTTGAGCCCTCCAGTTTCCTCAACACGCTTCTGCTCGACCTCAGCGACATGCTTCTGAAATCTCTCCAGCGTGTCCGCCACGGGCTTGAGTTGCGCCGCGAGCTTCGCCTGGGCCAGCTCCTCGCGGCCTTTGAAAGTCTCGTCGGCGCGCTTCAGCACCTGGTCGGCGATGGCGGTCACCGCCTCGGCCTGGATCAGGGCCGCGTTGCGCCCGCCCTGCTCCTCGATGAGCTTCAGGCGCGACGCCGAATCCTGCAGCGCCCAGGCCCGCGCCTCGGCCCGGTTGGCGCGGCCGCGCTCCATCAGGGCCCAGGTGAAGCCGATGGCGGCGGCCACGAGGGCGACGACGAGGAAGATCAGCAGCGAGTTCATGCTCCGTTCTTTACGCGGAGTCGGCGAGAATCGCCAGCAGGGCCGGGACACACAGCGCCGAGTTGTCCGCCGCCATCCGCGCCATCTCCAGATAGCTGGTGTGGCCTTCCGCGCCGGCCAGGTCCGACAGGGTGCGGATCACATAGAGCGGCCGGCCCCAGGCCAGGGCCACCTGGTCGACGGCGCCGGACTCCATGTCGATGGCGTCGGCGGCGAAGGCCGCGTGCAGCTGGTCGCGCGTCACCGCGCAGTTGAGGAAATAGTCCGCCGTGATCACCCCGCCGAGCGCGATGGGATGGCCCAGCTCGCCCGCCACCGCGTCGCGCAGCTTCGCCAGGTTGGTCGCGATCGGCGCGGCCACCGGTGTCAGTCCCGTCAGCCGATCCGCCCCGATCGGCATGGCCCCCGACCGCGTGGGCGTGAAGGCGCCTTCGAAGACATGGCCGTAATCATGGATGTCCAGCCGCTGCGCCAACAGCACCGAACCCACCCCCAGGGCCGGGTTCAGGCCACCCGCCACGCCTGCGAAGATCAGGGTGTCGGCGTGGAAGACCGATAGCAGCAAGGTCGCCGCCGCCGCCGCATTGACCTTTCCCATGCCGGCCAGCGCCAGGGCGAAGTCGGCGCCCTCGTGGGTTCCGGTCCAGACCTGGGTCGGGCCGTAGACCCCCGGCTGGGAGGTCACGCCGAGCCGCGCCTGCAGGGCCGCCAGTTCTTCCGGCGTCGCGCAAAGGATTCCGTACATGGGCGCCTCGTTCGTCGGCCTGCCATCGTGCTACCAGATTCCCGCACGCGCAGGGGGACGCCATGATCACCACCGAACGGACGATCCTGCGGCCCTGGCGCGACGAGGACCTGGACGCCTTCGCCGCCATGCTGGCCGACCCCGAGGTTCAGGCCGACTCCGGCGGGCCGGTGGATCGCGACGCCGCCGCCCGCAAGATGGCCCGCTACCGCGACGCCCACGACCGCCTCTCCTTCACCCGCTGGGTGGTGACCGATCACGGCGGCGGCTTCCTCGGCTATGTCGGCATCATGCCCATCGACGCCTGGCATCCCCGCGCCCCGAATGTGGAGGTCGGCTGGCGGCTGATGCGCCACGCCTGGGGCTCCGGCATCGCCACCGAGGCCGCCCGGGCCAGCCTCATCGACGGCTTCACCCGCTGCGGCCTGCCCGAGGTGCTGAGCTACACCGAGGCCGGCAACCACCGCTCCCAGGCGGTGATGCGCAAGCTGGGCCTAGAGCGCGACGAGGCCCGCGACTTCACCGCCGCCTATGACGGCCACAGCTGGACGGGGATGGTCTGGGTGGCGCGGCCGGAGGGCTTCAGGCCTTGAACAGTGCGTGCATGGTGTCGATTGACTCCGGCCCATAGCCCACCGAACCGACCGGAACGCCCGGCCCCACCGCCTCGATGACCTTGGCGGTCCAGACCGGCCCGAACCCACCGCACAGCTCCAGCAGTTGCACGCCCTCGGAGACCAGTTGGCGCGCCACCGCGATGGCGTCGGCCGGCCCCGGCACCCCGACGGCGATCATCTCGAACTGTTCGCTGGCCAGAACCACACGCCGCCCCGCCGGCTCGAAGCCGCCGCCCGTCACGATGAAACCGAACTTGTTGAGCGCCATGGGCTCCTCCTCTGAATGAGGCCCGACCTTGCGCCGCCGCACTTAAGCCAGTCCAAGTCCGTTCTGGACGCTTTTGAGACTTGGAAGGTCTGATGCTGGAGCTTTGGCGCCTGGGCTACTTTGTGGCCGTCGCGGAGGAGGAGAACGTCGGCCGCGCCGCCACCCGGCTCGGCGTCTCGCAGTCGCCGCTCAGCCAGCGCATCCGCGAACTGGAGGCGGGTCTGGGCCTCGCCCTCTTCCACCGCGAGCGCAAGCGGCTGCGGCTGACCGCGGACGGCCGCCGGTTCCTGGACCAGGCCCGCACCCTGCTGGCCCACGCCGCCGCCGTCGAGCAGCAGGCCCACGCGGCGGGCCGCGGCGAGGGCGGCCGGCTCGCCATGGGTTTCGTGGAAGGCGCGGTGCATGCGGGCGTGCTCGGCCGGGCCCTGCGGAGGTTCCGGCAGGATCGCCCCGGCGTCGGCATCGAACTGCGGGCGATGCGCTCGGGCGATCAGGTCCAGGCCCTGCGGGACGGCGCCCTCGATGTCGGCCACATCTACACGCCCCCCGCCGATGGCCTGCGGATCGCCCAGGTGGCCGAGGAGCCCTACCGCCTGGCCATCCCCGCCGATCACCCCCTCGCCGCCGAGGGCGATCTCGTTGAAGCGCGCCTGGACGGCGAGGCCTTCATCGCCCTGCCCGAGCGCGGCAATCCCCAGGCCCGCGCCGAGTGGATCGCCGCCTGCCGCGCCACGGGATTCACCCCCGATGTCCGCGTCGAGGCCATCGAGCCCGCGACCATCCTGGGCCTAGTGGCCGCCGGCGTCGGCCTGGCCATGGTGCAGGAAAGCCTGGCGGCCACGGCGCCTGCCGGCGTGGTGCTGCGCGACCTGCCGGCCTTCCCCCTGCGCATGCGGGTGTACGCCGCCGTCTCCGAAAACGGGTCGGCGGCGGCTCAAGCCTATTTCGAGATCGCCGTGGCCTAGGCCGGCCGTCGCGCCCGCATGGCCTGGGCGATGGTGCCGTCGTCCAGCCAGTCCAGCTCGCCCCCCACCGGCACGCCGCGCGCCAGCATGGTCACGGAGACTTCGGCGTTGGAGAGGCGTTCAGCCAGGTAGTGGGCTGTGGTCTGGCCATCCACCGTGGCCGGCAGGGCCAGGATCACTTCGGTCACCCCTTCCTCCATGGCGCGCGTCACCAGGGAATTGACCCGCAGGGCCTCAGGCCCCACCCCGTCGAGGGCTGAGAGCAGGCCCCCCAGCACGTGGTAGCGGCCCCGGAAGGCGCTGGCCCGCTCCATGGCCCAGAGCGCGCCCACCTCCTCCACCACGCAGACCAGGGTCGGGTCGCGGGAGCGGTCGTCGCAGATGGCGCAGGGGTCCTGGGTGTCCAGCGAGCCGCAGACCCCGCAGGTCTTCACCCGCTCGGCCGCCACCGCCAGGGCCTCGGCCAGGGGCTGCAGCAGTTGCTCCCGCCGCTTGAGCAGGGCGAGCGCCGCGCGCCGCGCGGAGCGCGGACCCAGGCCCGGCAGCTTCGACAGCAGCGCGATCAGACGCTCGATTTCAGGTCCGGCGGAGGCGGCCAAACTGGCTCCTGGCGATGCGGGGGCGATTCAAGGGATTGTCGGGCTGTTCCTATGTAGATGTCGAGGGCAGCCCGCGCCATGACCACGCCTGACCTGCCCGCCGTCGAGGGCGCGCAGCTTGCCCTGATCTCCGGCTCGGCGGTGGAGGAACTCCAGGTCCTGCTGGAGCGCTGCGAGGACTTCGAGATCCTGGTCACCGGCCATCCGCCGGATCTCTATGCCGCGCAGGCCCTGCTGACCGACGCCCCGCCTGACCACCCGCTGCGGGACAAGTTCGTCATCGGGGTCTGGACCGACCAGGGCCTGACCGCCGCCGTGGAGCTGCTGCGGGACTTCCCCGAGCGACATGTCTGGTACCTGGGCCTGCTGTTGGTGGCGCCCGAGGCCCGGGGTCAGGGCCTGGGGGAGCGGATTCTGGCGGCCCTCAAGCCCTGGATCATCAATCAGGAAGGCCGCGCCCTACGGCTGATCGTCCAGGATCAAAACCCGGCCGCGCTTGGCTTCTGGACGCGGCAGGGCTTTGTGGTGATCGGGACCGCGACCCAGGACCTCATGGACCGGACCAACCAGGTGACCCGGCTGGAGCTGAGGCTCTAGAACTTCGGCATGCCCGGCAGGCCCATGCCGGCCAGGGGGCCGGCGGCGTCGCGCATCAGCTGGCCCTGCTGTTCGTCCAGCTTGCGCTTGGCGTCGGCGTGGGCGGCCACCACCAGGTCGGAGATCACCTCCCCCTCGCCCGGCGCCAGCAGGCTCTCGTCCAGTTCGACCGAGGCCAGTTCGCCGGTGCCCTTGAGCACGACCTTGACCATGCCGCCGCCCGAGGTGCCCTCGATGACCAGCTGCGCCAGGCGTTCCTGCGCCTCGGCCAGCTTCTGCTGCATGGCCTGGGCCTGTTTCATCAGGCCGCCCAAATCCTTCATGGAGTCCTCACTGGCGTCACTAGGGGATTAGTCTTCGTCGTCTTCCGGCGGCGCGTCGGCCGGCGAGACTTCCGGTGTCGGCAGGGTGCGGATGCTGACGATCTCGGCGCCGGGGAAACTCTTCATCACCGAGAGGATGAAGGGGTCCTGCTCGATCTCGACGCGGACCTCGCGCTCCTCGCGCTTCTGGCGCTCCCACTGGCTCTCAGCCCCACCGCCGCCCTGGGCCGCGATCAGCCAGGGCTGGCCGGTCCACTCCCGCAGGCGCCCGATCAGACGCTGGGCGAGGTTGGCGGGCGCGCCGGGGGCGGGCTCGAACTCGATGGCGCCAGGCCGGAAGCTCACCGGACGCACATAGCGCTCGACGTCCAGCCGCAGGGCGATGTCGCGTTTCTTCTCGATCAGGGCGATGACGTCGGCGAAGGACTGCAGCACCGGCGGCGCCTCGGCCGCCTGAGGCTCGGGGGCCAGCACGCGGGCCTGGGCCGTGACGCTCCCGCCGCCGCCCTGGGCGCTCGATCCGCCACCACCGCCCGAAGGCGCCGGTCCGCCGCCCACCGGATCGCCGGTCTGGATCCGCCTCAGGGCCTCCTCAGGCCCGGGCAGGTCGGCGGCGTAGGCCAGGCGGATCAGGGCCATGTCCACGGCCGCGGCCGGGTCAGGACTGCGCCGCACCTCGTCATGGGCCCGCAGCAGCATCTGCCACAGGCGCGACAGCGTCCCCGCCGAGACCGAGGCCCCGATGGCCGCCAGCCGTCCGGCCTGTTCCTTGGGCATGATCAGGGCGTGCGCCCCGATGGCCTTGGCGACAGAGGCCGAGTGGGCGTGCTCCAGCAGGTCCAGCATCACCTGCCCCGGATCGGCGCCATAGCCGTAGAGGGTGCGGAAGGTCTCGATGGCGGCGCCGGGCTCGCCGCGCATGGTCTGTTCAAACAGGGTGATGGTCTGGGCCCGGTCGGCCAGGCCCAGCATGTCGCGGATCAGCGCAGCCGGCACCGTCTGGCCTGGTTCGCCCTGGACGATGGCCTGGTCCAGCATCGACTGGGCGTCGCGCACCGAGCCTTCGGCGGCCCGGGCGATCAGCAGCATGCCCTCGGCGTCGACGCGCACGCCCTCGGCCTCGGTGATCATCTCCAGGTTCTTGACGATCACGTCGGGCTCCACCCGGCGCAGGTCGAACCTCTGGCAACGCGAGAGGATGGTCACCGGCACCTTGCGGATCTCGGTGGTGGCGAAGATGAACTTCACGTGCGGCGGCGGCTCTTCCAGGGTCTTCAACAGGGCGTTGAAGGACGAGGTGGAGAGCATGTGCACTTCGTCGATGATGTAGACCTTGTAGCGCGCCTCGACGGGGGCGTAGCGCACCCCGTCCAGCAGCTCGCGCATGTCCTCCACCTTGGTGCGGCTGGCGGCGTCGAGCTCCAGCACGTCCATGTGCCGGCCCTCGATGATCGCCTTGCAGTGCCGGCCCTCCTCGCGGAGATCGAGCGTCGGCTCGTGAATGGCGTCGGTCTCGTAGTTCAGCGCCCGGGCCAGCAGACGGGCGGTCGTCGTCTTGCCCACCCCGCGCACTCCGGTCAGCATGAAGGCGTGGGCGATCCGGCCGGTGGAAAAGGCGTTCTTCAGCGTCCGCACCATGGCTTCCTGGCCATAGAGGTCGTCGAAGGTGCGGGGCCGGTATTTCCGGGCGATGACGGTGTAGGCGGCCGAGGCCTCGGCGACCGGGGCGGGCGCGACCGGCGCGCCGAACATGTCGGCGGTGTCGGGGTCCCGCTCGGGGCGTTCAGGATCGGGCGAGAGATCTTCGTCGGCCATGCGCCCCGCGCCTCGAGAGCGCTATCCATCTTGAAGCTAGGGTGGAGACCGAACGACGACCCGGAGCGAAACTCGTTGCGGCTGCTTCCTTCCGGACCTGACCGGGTTGGCGAGGCGTCCGCCCGTCGCCCGATCTCCACCCCCTATATCGCGACCTTGAGGCTCGCGCGCAAGCTAGAGCGACGCTAGAAGACGAGTCATGCCTCTTTCCTCTTTCCAGAACACCTTCGCCGGCAACCCCCTGAACCGCGCCAGCGAGCGCCGTAAGGACGACGCCTGGCTCAATGAACAGCTGAAGTCCGACGCGTCCCTGGGGATCGCCATCTGGAACGGCAAGCCGCTGGTGGAGAACAGCAAGGACGGCGGGGTGCAGATCGCCTATCTTCCGGCCAAGATGGTCTCCGAGCTGGCCGGCGGGGCCGAAACCCTGCTGTTCATGGGCCTCTGGAAGGAGACCGCGGTCTTCGCCGTCGACCTGGACGGGGGCGCCGACCCCGCGGACGGTCCCCTGCAGGGCCTGGGACGATTCGAGGATCTGCGGGCCCTGGCCACGCGCCTGCCCCCCACCGACGCCGCCATCCTGGCCACCGCCAAGCAGATGTTCGAATGGCGCCGGCGCCATAAGCACTGCGCCAACTGCGGCGAACCGTCCCTGGTGGCCGAGGGCGGCTGGAAGCGCGCCTGCCCGGCCTGCAAGGTCGAGCACTTCCCCCGCACCGACCCCGTGGTGATCATGCTGGCCGTCCATGGCGAGCGCTGCATGCTGGGCCGCCAGGAGATTTGGCCGGCAGGCATGTTCTCCTCCCTGGCCGGCTTCCTGGAGCCCGGCGAGACCATCGAGGAGGCCTGCGCCCGCGAACTGCATGAGGAGGCGGGCCTGAAGACCACCTCGGTCGCCTACCACTCCACCCAGCCCTGGCCCTATCCGTCGTCCCTGATGATCGGCCTGATCGCCCAGGTGGAGGACGACAACGCCACCCCCGACCAGACCGAGCTCTCCGAGGTCCGCTGGTTCACCAAGGAAGAAGCCCGCACCCTGCTGGCCGGCAAACTCCCCAACACCTTCGCCCCCGGCCCCATGGCCATCGCCCACCAGCTCATCAAGGCTTGGGCGGAGAGCTGACTGTTGCCATAGCGCTGGCGGCAGTCCGCGCTAGGATTTCCCCGACCGGGAGGATCCCATGGCTGAACCCCTTTTCCGCAAGCTCGACTGCCTGATGCTGAAGGCCGCCGACCTCGACGCCGGCATCGCCTTCTACACCGACGCCCTGGGCCACCGGGTGATCTGGCGCTCGCAGGTCGCCGTGGGCCTGGCCATGCCCGACACCGACGCCGAGCTGGTCCTTCACACGCAGCTGGGACCCGAGGCCAACCTTCTGGTCGCGGACGCCGACGACGCCTTTGACCGCTTCGTCGCCGCTGGGGGCCGCGAAATTCGACGGCCCTTCGACATCCCCATCGGCCGCTGCGCCGTCGTCATGGACCCGCAGGGCAATGTTCTGGTCATGCTGGACCAGTCCAAGGGCAAGCTCGACGCAGACGGACAGCTCATCGTGACCGCGCCCTAGGCTGCTGCCACACTGCTGTCAGCAGGGTGGTCTAGGGTGCCTCCAACACCAGAGGAAAAAGCCATGTCGGACCAGATCGTCTTCTACACCAACCCCATGTCGCGGGGCCGGATCATCCGCTGGATGCTGGAGGAGGTGGGCCAGCCCTACGAGACCCACATCCTCGATTTCGAGAAGATGAAAGACCCGGCCTATCTGGCCGTGAACCCCATGGGCAAGGTGCCGGCCATCGTCCACGGCGGCACCGTGGTCACCGAGTGCGCCGCCATCTGCGCCTATCTGGCCGACGCCTTCCCGCAGGCCAAGCTCGCGCCCCCGGTGGAGAGCAAGCTGCGCGGCGACTATTACCGCTGGCTGTTCTACGCCGCCGGGCCGGTGGAAGCCGCCATCACCGTCAAGAGCCTGGGCGTCGAGGTGCCCGCCGACAGCAAGCGCTCGGCCGGCTGGGGCGACTTCGGCGACGTCATGGACACCCTGGAAAAAGCCGTGACCGGCCGCGAATACCTGGCGGGCGACAGCTTCACCGCCGCCGACCTCTATGTCGGGGCCCACCTGGGCTGGGGCCTGCAATTCGGCTCCATCGAGGCGCGTCCCGCCTTCAAGGCCTATGCCGACCGCATGGCCGCCCGCCCCGCCGCCGTCCGCGCCCGCGAGATCGACGACGCCCTGATCGCCGCGGCGGCGTAGCTCTTGTTCCCACACGGGGAACATGCTAGCCTCTTACCGTGCAGATCATCGCCAAGCGGACTCTGATCCAGTTCTGGGAACGGCATCCGCAGGCGGAAAGGCCTCTGCGGTCCTGGTACGGCCTCGTCAATCAGGCGAGCTGGTCAGGGCCGCCGGAGGTCAAGGCGATGTTCGGCGCGGCCGTGGACTTCGTGGCGGACAACCGGCTCGTCTTCGACATCGGCGGCAACAAGTTCAGGCTGGTCGTTCACGTGGCCTACGGCTATCGGCGCGTGCTCATCAAGTTCGTAGGAACGCACGCCGAGTACGACCGGATCGATGTGGAGACCGTGTGATGGATATCCGAGCCCTGCATGACGAGGCCGACTATGACTGGGCCCTCTCCGAGGTCGCTCAGTATTTCGAGACGCCGCCAGAGAAGGGCAGCGCGGGGGCCGACCGGTTTGATGTGCTCTCGGATCTCATCGACGCCTATGAGCGCCGGCGCTGGCCCATCGCCCCGGCCGAGCCTCTCGACGCGATCCGTTTCGCCATGGAGCTGAAGGGGCTGACCCAGACCGATCTCGCCCAACTTCTGGGATCGCGGTCGCGGGCCTCTGAAATCCTCGGCGGACGGCGCGGTCTGACACCGGCGATGATGGCCAAGCTGCATCGCCAATGGGGCGTGCCCGCTGACAGCCTGTTGCGGGCGCTGGACGCCGCCTGACCTACCGCCGCAGGGTCAGGATGACCTCGACGTCCTCGGCACGGCGGTTGCGGACCTCCATTCGGGCCTGGCCCAGCGCATTGGAGAGGTCCTTGACGAACTCGGCCAGGGGGCCGCCGTGCAGGCCACGAACCCGGATCATGTAGGGCGGAGCCAGCTCGCTCATGCCGTTGGCCCAGATCATCGAGTCGACGAAGGCCTCAATGCTGGCGCCGTGTCCGGGCAGGGCGCGGATCTCGGTCTTCAAGTCTTCGCAGAAGGCCTTGATGCTGGGATAGGCGGCCCCGTCCATCTCGATGGTGCGCATCAGATGTGACTCCGGAAAGGGTCGGCCGGATAGACGCCGAGAATCTCGAACCGCTCGCAGAAGAACTGCAGCTCCTCGAAGGCGAGCGCCAGACTTCGATCTTCCGGACGGCCATCCACCTCGGAGTAGAAGAAGGTGGCCGTGAAGGCGCCGTTCTCCATGTAGCTCTCCAGCTTGGTCATGTTCACGCCGTTGGTCGCGAAGCCGCCCATGGCCTTGTAGAGCGCGGCGGGCATGTTGCGGACCCGGAAGACGAAGCTGGTGACGCAGGGGTTTGTGAAGGGCGGCGGCGCAGGCGCCGTGTCGGCGGTCATCACCAGGAAGCGGGTGGTGTTGTTGTGGGTGTCCTCGATGTCGCGGGCGACGATCTCCAGGCCGTAGAGCTCGGCCGCCAGGGCCGGCGCGATGGCCGCCTTGGTGGGATCGGGATGCTCCGACAGCAGCTTGGCGGAAAGCGCGGTGTCCCCCACCTGCTCGGTCTTCAGCTTCAGCCGCCGGATGGTCTTGCGGCATTGGGCCAGCGCGATGGGCATGGAGGCGACGGTCCTCACCGCCTCCAGCTTCACCCCGCGATTGACCATCAGCTGGAAGTGGATCGGCTTGAACCGCTCGCCGATGATCTTCAGGCCTGAGTTGGGCAGCAGGTGGTGCACGTCGGCGACGCGGCCGGCGATGGAGTTCTCCACCGGGATCATGCCCAGTTGGCAGTCGCCGGATTTGATGGCCTCGAAGGCCTCCTCAAAGGTCGGGTGGGCCACCGGCGTCATGTCCGGGAAGGCCGCCACACAGGCCTCATGGCTGTTGGCGCCCAGCTCGCCCTGGAAGGCGATCCGCCCCTTGCTCATGACCTGTCTCCGATTTGCCGGGCGTGCGCGCGGGCCCGCTCAAGATCGGCGGGGTTGTCCACCGAGATCGGCGCGGAGTCGACCACCGTCGCCCATATGGTGAGCCCGAGCTCCATGGCCCGCAGTTGCTCCAGCTTCTCGCGGCGCTCCAACGGCGACGGCTCGGCCGCCGTGAACGCCTCCAGGGCCGCGCGGCGATAGGCGTAGATGCCGTGGTGATGCCAGACCGGTCCGTCGCCATAGAGGGTGGAGCGCGTGAAATAGAGCGCCCGGCCGGTCTTGCCGTCGCGCTGCACCGCCAGCACCGCCTTGACCATGTCGGGATTGGTGCGGACCTGCGGCGAGGCTTCCTGCTCAACGATGGTGGCGATGTCGCAGGACGGCTGGTCGGCCAGCAGGGCGGCGCAGGCGGCGATGTCGGCCGGCGCCACAAAGGGCATGTCGCCCTGCAGATTGATCACCACGTCATGGGCGCCGCCGGGGTCCAGTTCCGCCAGGGCCGCCACCAACCGGTCGGAGCCCGAGGGCAGGTCGGGATCAGTGAGCACGGCGCGGCCGCCGGCGGCGAGGACCGCCTCGACGATCTCCGAATCACCGGCCGCCACAGCCACGGGACCGAGGTTCGCGGCCTGCGCCTGACGCAGAACCCGGACGATCATTGGGATGCCCTCGATATCTGCGAGGGGCTTGTTGGGCAGTCGAGTCGCGGCCAAACGCGCGGGGATGAGGAGGATGGGGTTCATGGAGACCTGAAGCGACGAACTGGCCGGTTGCGCCAGCGCCGGTAGCGTGTAAGAGACGCGGGCGCAATAAGGGGCGGGGATTCCCGCGCTTCCGCCGGTCTTCGGACCGGCCGATTAGAGGGCCGATTTCAAGACGATGAGCGACCTTACGTTCAACAAAGTCGCCGGCGCCGTCCTGGCGACGGGTCTGGCCATTGTCGGCCTTCGCGAGCTCACCACGGGCATGTTCGCCGTCGAAAAGGCGGAAAAGCCCGGCTACGCCATCGAGGTGGTCGAAGAGGCCGCCGGTGGCCCTGTGGCGGAAGCCCCCATCGACTGGGGCACCGTCCTGCCGACCGCCGACGTCGCCGCGGGCGAGACGGTGTTCGCCAAGTGCAAGTCCTGCCACACCGTCGATAACGGCGGCGCCAACGGCACCGGTCCCAACCAGTGGGCCGTCGTCGGGCGCAAGCCGGGCAGCCATGCCGGCTTCGCCTATTCCTCCGCCATGGTGGAGTACGGCGCGAAGAACCCGGTCTGGGACTTCGAGCGTCTGTCGGAGTTCATCAAGAACCCGGCCAAGGACATGCCCGGCACCAAGATGGGCTTCGTCGGCCTGAAGAAGCCGGAAGACCGCATCAACCTGCTGGCCTATCTGCACACCAAGGGCGCCACCATCCCGTTCCCGGCGCCGAACCCGGTCGCTGCGGCGCCCGCGGCCGACGCCGCTCCGGCCGCTGCGGAAGGCGAGCCCACCGCCACCGGTTCGACCGCGACGCCGCAGCGACCGGGTTCGGCGCCGGGAACGGGATGGTGGCGCCCTTGGTGTGCAGAT
>NZ_JBBKVV010000050.1:0-10741 GCF_037968635.1 Phenylobacterium sp. | reverse complement strand
CTGCGGGCGGCCCTGGCCTGCGTGCTGTGCGCGCAGGATCCGCCCAAGCTGCTGATCCTGGACGAGCCCAGCAACCATCTGGACCTGGACTCGCTCTCGGCCATCGAGGCGGCGCTGCGGGGCTATGACGGGGCGGTCCTGGTGGTTAGCCACGACCGGGACTTCCTCGAGGCGATCGGGGTGGCGAGGGAGATTGGGCTGTAATCCTTCTCCCCTTGCGGGAGAAGGTGTCAGCGTAGCTGACGGATGAGGGGTCGCGCTCCGCTCTGAGACAATGATCCCGTCATCCCGGCCGAGCGCAGGGGAGAGCCGGGACCCCGGGGCGGTGCGCTGGGCCCCTGGGTCCCGGATCGCCTTCGGCGTCCGGGATGACGGGTTGGGTTTGCTTGGGAGGCCTTTCAACCCCTCATCCGACCCTGCTCCGCAGGGCCACCTTCTCCCGCAAGGGGAGAAGGAAGATCTCCGAAATACCGCCACAGCAACGTGAACCCCGCGACCACGGCCGGCAGGGCCAGCAGGATGGGCACGGTCATCGGGGCGCCCAGGGTGATCAGGGCCGCCGCCGTGACGCAGGCGCCGGCGCAGCCGATGTCCCAGCCGGCCTCGGTGGCGATGTGGAAGCGGAACGGGCAGGGGGCGGCCTTGGCCAGGTTGTAGGCCGCCGCGCCCAGGGGCGGCAGCAGCAGGGGCATGAGGACGGCGCCGAGCGCATGGGCGGCCACCGCCAGCCACGGGGTCGGCAGGCTGCCGGCCCGCAGGATCACGATGACGACGGCCACCGAATAGGCGATCAGCACCGCGCGCCGGCCGCCGCCGCCGTCCACATGGCGGCCGACCCAGAGGCCGAAGCAGGCCCCCACCAGGCCGGCCAGGGCCATGGCCCCGCCATAGGCCGCGATGCTCTCCCCCAGGGACAGGAACAGCGCGATCTCCCAGACAAAGAAGTAGCAGGCGTCGAACCAGCCATCGACCACCAGCAGGGCGAAGGCCAGGCGCGCGGCGCGCAGGGCGCCCGGCGCATGGGGGATCACCGCCATGTTGGGCAGGGCCAGCAGGGGCAGGACGGCGAGGGCCTGGACCACGGCGATCCCGGCGAAGGCCCAGCGCGGTCCGAGCGTCAGCAGGGCCCAGGTCCCCAGCAGGGGCGAGGCGATGCTGAGCACGGCGATGAAGGCCTCGCGGGCGGCGACCTGATGGCCGCGATGCTCGGCGTCCCCCAGCATGGCGAAGTAGGTGTTGTAGGTCAGCCAGTAGCAGAGCTCGGCCACCGCCGTGACGGCCAGCAGGGCCAGGAGAGCCAGGTCCAGGCCGCGCACCTCCGCCAGCAGGGGAAAGCGCAGGGCCAGCATGAGCGTGCCGGCGATCAGTAGCGGCTTGAGGCCGAACCGCTTGGCCAGGGGCAGCATCAGCGGGCGCAGGGCGAAGCGGCCGGTGACGATGGCGGCCTGGGCCAGCAGGGCGTGGGGGACCGAGACGCCGGCCTTCAGCAGCAGGACGAAGAAGAAGATGCTCCCGGCGCCTTGGGCCAGGGCCTGGACGCCGGAATGCAGGTTGACGCGATTGATCGCGTCATTGCCGAAAAATGCCATGAGTACCCGAGGGTCGATATGTGTCGGACGGGCCGCGCGGTGTGGCGCGACGTGTGCGGCGGGGCGTTCAGCCCGCGGTGCAGCCGGTACTCATATCTCGGGGTCTTCCCTTTGGTGGCGGCAAGGTGGCTGAGAGAACGGGGGTTGGCAAGTTCCGTTTCCTTCTCCCCTTGCGGGAGAAGGTGGCCGATTGTGCAGCCCGGATAGAGTGGTGACAGACCAGCCCGGATAGATGGGTAACAGTCTTCTCCCGCGAGGGAGGAAGAGCCGATGCCGTGGTGCGAGAGCAGAGCGGTGGATGAGAGACTGAGGTTTGTGTCGGCGCTGCTGTCTGGAGAGCTGACGATGACGCAGGCGTGCGAGGTCTTCGGGATCAGCCGCAAGACGGGTTACAAATGGCAGGGCCGCTATTTGGAACAGGGCGTGCTGGGCTTGGCGGAGCGGTCGCACGCGCCGCGGAAGCATGGTCGAGCGACGGACGCGGCGTTGAGCGAGGCGCTCATCACCTTGAAGCTGTCGCGACCGAGCTGGGGTCCACGCAAGCTCTTGGGCCGCCTGAAGCTGGATTATCCCGACCTGATCTGGCCGGCGGCCTCGACGGCGGATGCGATCCTTCGGCGCGAGGGCTTGGTGCAGCCGCGCCATCGCCGCCGCCGGGCGCCGCCAACCTTGGGCGGCCTGACGCCGCCGGAGCGGCCCAACCACGTCTGGGCGGTGGATCACAAGGGTTGGGTGAAGCTGGGCGACGGTCGTCGCTGCGAGCCCCTGACCATCACCGACGGCTTCAGCCGCTATCTGCTGTCCCTGTCGGCCGGGCCCAACACCCGCGAGGAAGAAGCCAGGCCCTGGTTCGAGGCGGCCTTCGCGCAGTTCGGCCTGCCTTGGGCCATCCGGTCCGACAACGGCCCACCGTTCGCCTCCACCGGCGTCACCGGCCTCACTGCGCTCAGTGTCTGGTGGACCAAGCTGGGCATCCGCCATGAGCGCATCACCCCCGGCAAGCCCCAGCAGAACGGGCGCCATGAACGCTTTCACCGCACCCTGTTGGAAGCCATGACCCCGCCGGCCGAAAACCAGGCCGCCCAGGCCCGCCGCTTCGACGCCTTCCGCGAGGACTACAACCACTACCGTCCGCACGAGGCTCTGGACCAGACGCCGCCGGCCAGCCTCTACCGGCCCTCGCCCCGCAAGCTGCCCCAACACACACCCGAGCCCGACTATCCCGCCCACGCCGCCGTGCGCAAAGTCCGATCCAACGGCGAAATCAAGTGGCGGGGCGGCCTCGTCGCCATATCAACCGCCCTCATCGGCGAGGCCGTCGCCGTCGAGGAAACCCCAACCGGCCAATGGCAGGTGCGCTTCCACGCACGACCCATCGGCCTCATCGATCAGAAGACAAACCGGCTGGCTCGCTTAAGCGACCCAGCCCCAATCGCGTCGGATCTGTAACCCATCCATCCGGGCTAAACTGTCACCCATCGATCAGCTGGACACGATCAGCGACCGGTCGGATGAGGGGTCGCGCTGCGCTCTCAGAACTAACACCCGCTCATCCCGGCGAAGGCCGGGACCCAGGTGAAGCCCACCGCGATCTCAAGAAACGCCTTGCGAGCAAGCGAATGAATTGCCGCCGCATCTGGATGAATCTGGGTCCCGACCTTGGCTGCTTCGCGCCGCCCTCCGGGTCGCCGGGATGAGCGGATCGGAGAGGCCTATCGACCCCTCATCCGACCCTGCTCCGCAGGGCCACCGTCGAGAGCGAGCCGAGCATGCTCGGCTATCCGGTTCGCAAGCGCGAACCGCCGCTCTCAACCCCGCAAGGGGAGAAGGAATTCTTTCGTCTTGACACCCTGACATGCGTCAGATAATTCTTACACATGAAAGAGAGCCTACCCACACCGGGAGATGACCTGCTGACCCAGTTGTCGGCGCTGGCCAATCCGCATCGGTTGCGCATCGTCGCGGCCCTGCAGGTCGGCGGGCGGCAGTACATCAGCCAGCTGGCCCGCGAGATCGGCATCAGCCGGCCGCTGCTGCATCTGCACCTGGCCAAGCTGGAGGCGGCGAACCTGGTCGCCAGCCGGCTGGAGCTGTCGGCCGACGGCAAGGCGCTGAACTATTTCGAGGCGACCGACTTCGCCCTGACCCTGACCCCGCAGGCCATCGCCATCGCGGCGGCCAGCCTGACCCCCAAATCCGAGGCTTAAGAGAACCCCATGTCCCCACCCGTCTTCTTCGCCACCATCGGCATGGTCCTCGGGACCATCCTCGGCGTCTTCGCCATGCGCTACTTCGCCATCGTCGCCCAGGCCCGCGCCAAGATCACCGAGGACAACGCCTATCGGGTCATCGCCGAGAAGGCTGTGGCCGCGCAGGCCGAGACCGCCACGGCCCTGGACACGATGTCGGTCACCCTGGCCGACCTGCGCACCCGGCTGGCCGCGGTGGAGAAGATGCTGAAGGACGTCGGCTGATGAGCTGGGTGGACATGATCCTCAACCTGGCGCTCGGCGGGCAGGTGTGGGTGACCGCGCCGCCGGACTGGGCGCTGGGCCTGGTGGTGTGTGTGCGGACGGCGGTGGAGGTGTTGGCGGCGGTGGGGTGAGGGGGCGAAGCTAGCGTCCGGGCCGCCTTGGCCGACGCAAATCAATCCTTTTGAATAATCTCAGCTATGAGCTTGTTCATGTCAGATCCGTTTTTGAAGTAATCCAAGAGATAGTTCCGTGCCGACTTCTTCATGCCTCTTGACCCAGCAGCGGATGCCCATGCCAACCAATCAGATCGACCTTCACGCAGAAAGGTTTCCCTCATTTCGTTGAGGCCATAGCGTAAATCTGGGATTTCTAAGATTTTGGCCTTCGAAATGTCAGTGGAACTCTGATGCTTATAGAGGGCATGAATTAATTCCGGCGCGTGCTTGGTGTTCATGAGGTAGTGCTCAAGCATCATGCCGAACCAGAAGAGTTGGTATTCGCCAACATGTTCGCCTTGACTGACTACGTCGAGGACGATCTTGGCCACGGCATCTTTGTCCTTGGCATCGGCGCAGAGGCCATAGAAGTTCTTTGCCAGATGCGGAAAACCTTTAGCGAATTGCCCGAGATGCTGCTCGATCCGTTCAACGTTGTCCCGCATGACGATCAAGATGAGTTCAGCATCCTCCTCGCTGAGCTTGCCACCGTTTAGCAGCGACACCACGTATTCTATCTCTTCCTCGCTGAGAGCGTCATCGCCTTCTTCTCCCTCAGGGACTTCATCGTCATCTTCTTCATCATCGAAGTCGTCGTCATAGTGCGAGACAATGAGATGGCGACGTCGTTTGAGTAGGCGCTTCTTGAGTTCGCTTATTTCGCCATCAGCTTCATCTGTCGTCGGAGTACCTCCGTACTGTGTCTTTGACGCATTTACCGACAAACCTTTCAACCCAAGCAGCCTTTGCACCTCTGCAAAGTCTGCCCTCAGAACGTTAATGTCGTCTCCAAAGAGGTAGATGTCGTCCATGAAGCGAGCGATCTGCTCTGCTTGGATTACAGCTGACTCTTCGATGAACCGAAGAAAGTCATTACCGATCATTTTGGCGGGATAGAGTCCGTGCGGAAGGCAATCGAGAGATCGGCCTGCATTGATTTCTCGAAAAAATTTTCCGAAGGCTTCAACATCCTCGTTCGAGGCACCAATTCCGCCGAACCAAGCCTGCAAGTCGTGATGGTAGACGCCGTTGAAATAGGCCGCGATATCAAAGCCTATGAATTCTTCACTTAGAAAAGTGCCGGTCCAAACCTCTAACTTGAAATCGGCATAGCTTCGGGATGGCGCCATGGGGCGTCCTTTGTCGAACCGATATCCGAAGTGCTGACGCTTCGTGCTGTGGGGCTTTCTGAATCGTGTGCGGTTTTCGTATATGAGGTCGTAGAGAAAGAACTCGGCGACCGGATCGAGCTTGACCGTCCGTCGCAGATGCAAAGCATCTTTGTTCGCATAGACCCTTCGCTGCGGCAGAAATGAACCGTTCCCGGCGACGATATTTTTCGCGAAGGCGAGGAGTTCGGCTGCGCCCCGCTCGACCAGAATTTTGTTGGTCGTCAGCGGAAATAGGGTGCGCGGCACGTCTTCAAGAAAGAATTCCCGTGAGGAGTATGGCTGCGAAGCTGCCTTGTCCGAGGCTGAGGAAGCCGTTGGCTTGGGAGGTTTGCTCACTCGGGCACTTCCTATTCTTGCTCTCACGCATTCATCAATACCCGCTCAACCTCAACTGCAATACGGGCGGAACTTTCTCTCCGCGCCGTGTGGTGATGTGATGATGGCGACTGGACCTTGCCAACTAGGTCAGGCCTGCGTCGGTGTTCCTATTGGCCTAGCCAAGCCCACCCCCCACATCGCACTCTACCGGCAACACGCGATCCTCCTGGGAGGGTACGCCTATGAGCAATTTCCCCGAGAGCTTTGTGCCGCAGAAGGTCTGGACCTGGGACAAGGAGAGCGGGGGGCGGTTTGCGGCGATCAATCGGCCGATCGCGGGCGCAACGGCGGAGAAGGTGCTGCCGGTCGGCCGTCATCCGCTGCAGACATAGGTCGTACCGACTTTCACGCTGAGGCTGCGCTTTGCAGGCCAAGCCGACACCCCCACCCCCGGCCCCTCCCCGCAAGGGGGAGGGGAGGCGTTGGTCTAGCGCCGCTGAATGTCGATACGCCTCAGTCGCGGGTCGCCCGCAACGGGGCATCGGGCAGGAGGCGCGGTTGGCGCGGCGGCCAGCCCCTCAGCTTTTCGGGCGGGGCGGGGCCTTGCGCAGGATGGCCCAGCCGAAGCCGGCGGCCAGCACCGAGCCCGCCAGGACGCCGAGCTTGGTGGCCTCCTGCAGTTCCGGGTTCTTGAAGGCCAGCAGGCCGATGAACAGGCTCATGGTGAAGCCGATGCCGCACAGCACCGAGACGCCGTAGATCTGCCGCCAGGTGGATCGTCCGGGCCGCTCGGCGAACCCCAGGCGGACCAGCAGCCAGACCGAGCCGAAGACCCCGATCTGCTTGCCCAGGAACAGACCCGCCGCGACGCCCAGCGGGACCGGGGCCAGCAAGGCGCTGAAGCTGAGGCCGGCGAAGGAGATACCGGCGTTGGCGAAGCCGAAGATCGGCACCACCAGGAAGGCGACCCAGGGCTGGATGGCGTGTTCCAGGATGTGCAGGGGCGAATGGGCGTCGTCGCGGGCGCCCGGCGTGCGCCGCAGGGGGATGGTCAGGGCCAGGGCCACCCCGGCCAGGGTGGCGTGGACCCCCGACTGCTGGGTCAGCCACCACAGGACCGCGCCGACCACGAGATAGGGCGCGAGCGCCGAGACCTTCATGCGGTTCATGGCGATCAGGGCGGCGAGCGCGACGGCGGCCCCGGCCAGGGCCCACAGCGCGATGTCGGAGGTGTAGAAGAAGGCGATGATCAGCACCGCCCCCAGGTCGTCGATGATCGCCAGGGCGGTGAGGAAGACCTTCAGCGAGACGGGAACCCGCGAGCCGAGCAGGGACAGGATGCCCAGGGCGAAGGCGATGTCGGTGGCGGCCGGGATGGCCCAGCCCTGCATGGTCTTGGGATCGCCGCCCTGGAAGGCGAGGAAGACCAGGGCCGGGACCAGCATGCCCCCGGCCGCGGCGACGCCGGGCAGGATGCGGCGCGACCAGGTGGAGAGCTCGCCGTCGATGACCTCGCGCTTGATCTCCAGGCCGACCAGCAGGAAGAACACGGCCATCAGGCCGTCATTGATCCAGTGCAGGACGTCGAGGCCGCCGACGGGGGCGTGCAGCACGGTGAAATAGGCGCCGGCCAGCGGCGAATTGGCCACCAGCAGCGCCAGGGCCGCGACCCCCATCAACATCAACCCGCCCGCGGACTCACTTTCGAAGAGGGTGCGCAGGGCGGACGGGTGACGGCGTGTGGAGGTCATTGAAGGCTCGCGATGTGAACGGGACGCCTAGTCTAGCAGTCCCGGCGGGCGGGTGCGTCGGTTACCGGCGCGTGGCGTCTGAACACCTCGTGACCGGGTGCGTCTGAGACGTGCTGAACCTCAGCGATCGCTCAGGCCTTTCCCGGCTCCAGGTCGTATCGACATTCGGCGCCGCCCCATCGCCACGACCGGCAGACCTTGGCGCTCACACCCCCACCCCAACCCCTGCCCGCAAGGGGGAGGGGCTTTGGAGGCGGCCTTCAGTGTGAAGGTCGACCGGGCCTAGGGGTGCCAGCCGAAGAGCAGCAGCAGGGCGAAGAAGCCGACCACATAGGCGATCGGCACGTACCAGCCCTGGCGCAGCCAGGCGATGACCGAGCGGCCCTCGGGGAAGAGGTTGGTCAGGGCCACGCCGGCCGAGGAGCCGAACCAGATCATCGAGCCGCCGAAGCCCACGGCATAGGCCAGCAGCGCCGGATCGTGGCCGCCCTGTTCGAGGGCCAGCACGGTCAGCGGGATGTTGTCGAAGATCGAAGACAGGAAGCCCAGTCCAAGCACGACCTCCCATGAGGGTTCGGGCAGGGCCTCCACAGGCATCAGAGAGGCCGCGGTGACCAGGCCCACCAGGAAGACGGCGCCCTTGAGCGCGGGCCGGGTGACCGACCAGTCCGGCTTGCCGAAGGGGGCGGTGGCCAGCACGGCGACCCAGACGGCCATACCCAGCCAGGGGGCGATCTCCTCGCCCGTCGTCAAGGCGTTGGCGGTGACATTGGTGGCGACGGCGGCGGCGAGCACGACGCCGACGATGATGACGCGCCGCCAGACGATGGGGTGGCCCGGCTCGTCATGCTCAAGGATGGGCTGATAGCGTTGCTGGGACAGGGCGCCGAAGACGCCGAAGACCACGAAGGCGGCGGCGGCCCCGACGAAGGCCGGCAGCACCGCCAGGGGCGACACGCCGTTCAGCCACATGATGGTGGTGGTGGTGTCGCCGATGACGCTGCCCGCGCCGCCGGCGTTGGCCGCCGCGACGATGGCGGCCAGGAAGCCCACCGACACCCGACTGCGATAGACGTGCTTGGCCATCACCCCGCCGATCATGGCCGCGGCGATGTTGTCGAGCAGGGCGGACATGCAGAAGACCACGGCCAGCAGAACCAGGCCGCCGGTCCAGTTGTCGGGCAGGAAGCCCGGCAGGTGATCGGGCAGGTTGCTGCGCTCAAACTGGTTGGAGAGCACCTCGAAGCCCACCAGCAGCAGCAGCAGGTTGGTGAGGATCACCCACTCGTGCTGGAAGTGGACGCCCAGGGCGGCCAGGCCAAAGCCGGTGGGATAGCCGCTGACGAAGCCCTGGTAGAGCAGGACCGCGGCCAGGCCGATCAGGGAGACCTCCAGGGTGCGCTTATGGAACACCGCGATCCCCGCCAGGGTCAGGCCGAAGATGTAGAACTCCAGCGGGGCGCCGAACAGTTCGGGGACCTGGGCGCCAGGCGCGGCGGCGAGGACCACGCTGGGCACGGCGCAGGCCAGGGCCGTGAGGAACAGGCGCAACACTGGAATCTTCATTCCGGGGAGTCTCCTACGCGCCCTGCGGTCACACACGAGGCTCTCAGGGCGCGGACGCCGCGATGAGGCTCGCCACCTGCAGTTCGAGGCGCTTCAATTCGCGCACGATAGCGTTCTTCTGCATCTCCATCCAGAACCAGAGCTTCACCAATCCGAGACCGGAGAGGGCGACCCCGGCCAGGGCGCCCCACAACAGCATGTCGCGGGTGTCGGCGGCCTGCCAGAATCGCCATCCGGCCCAGGCCGCGACGGCGAACAGCGAAAACCCCGCCAACCAGCCGCCCACCGCGACCAGGCGGTGCTGGGCCTGGAAGGCCTGCATCGCCTCGGCGATGATGGACTGTTCCTGCCCCAGGGCGTCGTAGGCCCTCACGTCCTCCGGCGACAGGGCGCGCCGGATCGCTTCATCGACCTTGCTCATCGTCTTCTCCTTCCAGAAGGGTTCTCAGATGTTCCCGCGCCGCATGGAGGCGCGATTTGACGGTGCCGCTCCGCAGACCGTGGGCCTGGGCGATCTCCTCGACCGACAGGCCTTCGCCATAGTGCAGGCTGACCATCAGCCGCTGGTCCACCGGCAGGCGGGCGATGGCGGCGGCCAGGTCCAGGCGGCTGTCCAGCCGGGCGCGGGCGTCGAGGGGCGGAGCCTCGGTCAGGGTCTCGGTGGTCGCCTGGGCCGCCAGGCGCCGATCCCGCCCGCGCCGCCGCAGGGCGTCGATGCAGCGGCGGGTGACGATGGCGTAGGCCCAGCCGCCGAAGCGGGCGGGGTCGGCCAGGCGCGGCAGGTCGCGGGCGATATTGAGCCAGACCTCCTGGACCACGTCGGCGGCCAAATCGTTGTTGAACAGCAGGCGCCCCGCATGGCGGCGCAGGCGGGGCGTCCAGCGCAGGACGATCTGCCGGAAGGCCGGCGTCGAGCCGCCGCGGGCCGCGACCACCAGCAGCTCGTCCAGCACCTGACCGACGTCGCGATCCATCCATCCGCCTCTTGGGTCCCTATCCTATAGTCGCCCCGACCCTGTGTTTGGTTCGATCCTCTATTGGACTCGCCAAGCCACCTCCCCACATCGCACTCTTACGCAAAGCCACGATCCGCCTGGGAGGGCGCCACATGACCAATTTCCCCGAGAGCTACGAGCCGCCGAAGGTCTGGACCTGGGACAAGGAGAGCGGCGGGCGGTTCGCGGCGATCAATCGGCCGATCGCGGGCCCCACCGCCGAGAAGGCGCTGCCGGTGGGCCGCCATCCGATGCAGCTCTATTCGCTGGGCACCCCCAACGGGGTGAAGGTGACCATCATGCTGGAGGAACTTCTGGCTCTGGGGCACACCGGCGCCGAGTACGACGCCTGGCTGATCAATATCGGGACCGGGGACCAGTTCGGCTCGGACTTCGTGGCGATCAATCCCAACTCCAAGATCCCGGCCCTGATGGACCGCTCGGGGCCTGAGCCGATCCGGGTCTTCGAGAGCGGGGCCATTCTGATCCACCTGGCCGAGAAGTTCGGGAATGCGTTTCTGCCCACGGAGCCTGCGGCCCGCGCCGAGTGCATGTCCTGGCTGATGTGGCTGATGGGCTCGGCGCCGTTCCTGGGGGGCGGGTTCGGGCACTTCTACGCCTATGCGCCGATGAAGATCGAATACGCCATCAACCGCTACGC
>NZ_JBBKVV010000049.1:0-11199 GCF_037968635.1 Phenylobacterium sp. | reverse complement strand
CTGCGGAACATGCCGTTGCCGTCATAGTCGGGGAAGATCAGCATATCGGGCGCGATGACCCGGGCGAACCCGGCGGGGCCGCCCTTGAAGGAGCAGTCGGGGCGTCCCTGATCGTCGGCCGTGGCCAGGAAGAAGAAGCTCTGCTCGGCGATGAAGGCGGCGTCCCGGTCAGTGAAGGCGTCGTGGCGCAGGGTCTCGTCCAGCCGGTCGGCCAGGGCGCGGCTGCCGAAGGCGTCCTGCAGCTCGCGCTGGCCCGGGTGATACATCGACATGTCAGCCCCAATTCTGCTGGTTGATCTCGGCGATCAGATGTTCGTCCAGGTTCATGAGGGCCTCGGCCAAGGCGTGATGCCCCTTGGCGACAGCCTGGGCCGCGGCGACGGCGATCGCCATGTCCTCGCTCCAGGCTTCATGCCGGTGGGCGAATCCACAATCCACCAGCCAGGCGATGGCTGCGTGATAGGCCTGCACCAGATCGTCCGGGATCGCCGGACCCCTCCCGTTTACTCGCGCCACGTCGATCGCGGCGGGAAGCAGGAAGAAGCTGAAGTCGACAGGCCCGGACTCGGCAAGCCCGATCTGAACGAGATGGGGAACCGCCGCGTAGGAGGCGGGATAGACATCACCCTGGTGGCAGAGGCAGGACCAGAGGCTGAAGAAGGGTTCGGAGTCTGGGCCGCTTGGGCCTGGCGATCGGGCCAGGTCGCGAAGCAGGCCGGGGACGTCGGTCGCTGGGCCATAGGCATGGGGGAGGGCCGACCAGCGGGGATCGTCGAGCGAAAGCATGGCGGAATGTTTTAGGGCGCGAACCGGAATCGTTCCAGGGGCCCAAATGGAAACGGCCGCTTCCGGTGGGAAGCGGCCGTTATGGTGGAGCTTAGCGGAGTCGAACCGCTGACCTCTTGCATGCCATGCAAGCGCTCTACCAGCTGAGCTAAAGCCCCGATCTCTCGGGTTTCTCCGGGGGCGGACTGGAAGCCCGTTCCCGAAGAGGCGCGGAACCTAGTCTGACAGTTGTCCGCGATCAAGCCCGCCTGCAGAGGAAATTTGCAGGCGGCTTGTCGCAGTCAAATTTAGCGGTCCTCGGCGTCGCCCTCGCCGGGCAGACCCTCGATTTCCGTGTCGTCGAAATCGTCCTCGTCCTCGTCTTCCAGGAAGGGCACGTCGTCGGTGTCTTCCTCGAGGTCTTCTTCGTCTTCGGAGAAGCCGGCGAGCTCGTCTTCCGGCGCGGCGGGACCCGCGTCGTCATCGTCATCGTCGTCGCCGGGGATGATCGGGGCGTCGACAACTTCGTCGAGTTCCGGGGTGACGACTTCTTCTTCTTCCTCGTCGTCATCAGCCTCCGACTTGCCGCGGACCTGGGCTTCGCCCTCTTCCTCGGTTTCGTGGTCGGTGGGCGCGGCGCGCGACCGGCTGCGGCGGCTGCGGACAGCCTCGTCAGGGTCGAATTCGGTGGCGCATTTCGGGCAGTGGGCGGGACGACGGGTGAGGTCGTAGAACTTCGCTTGGCAGTTCGGGCAGATCTGCTTTGCGCCCAGTTCGGGATTGGCCAAGGGCTAAGCCTCTAAGGGGTTCGAATGAAGCCGGGTCCCTTGCCACGCGACGGCGCCGCTGTCAAAAGCAAACCCCCTCGTGACAACAGCAAGGCCTTAAGGAGGCTTGGCATTCCCATGACGTCGGCAGGACTGACCGCGAAACGCGGCGGCCCGCTGCGGGGCCGCGTGCGCGCCCCGGGCGACAAGTCGATTTCCCATCGCGCGCTCATCTTCGGGGCGCTGGCGACCGGAACGACGCAGATAGAGGGGCTACTCGAAGGCGACGATGTGCTGCGCACGGCCCAGGCCATGCGGGCCTTTGGCGCGACCGTGACCCACCTTGGGCCCGGCGCCTGGCGCGTGGAGGGCAAGGGCGGCTTTTCCGAGCCCGACGACGTGATCGACTGCGGCAACGCCGGGACCGGAGTGCGGCTGATCATGGGGGCGGCGGCGGGGTTTGCGATGGCCGCCACCTTCACCGGCGACGCCTCGCTGCGCGGGCGGCCGATGAACCGGGTGATGACCCCGCTGAAGGCGATGGGAGCGAGCTTCGCGGGCCGGACCGGGGGGCGGCTGCCCCTGACCCTGCAGGGCGGGGCCCTGAAGCGCATCGACTACCGGCTGCCGGAACCCTCGGCGCAGGTGAAGTCGGCGGTGCTGCTGGCCGGCCTGCACGCGCAAGGCGGCGCCGGGGTCATCGAGCCCGAGGCGACCCGGGACCATACCGAGCGGATGCTGCGGGCCTTCGGGGCGACCGTCCACGTCGAGGACCGGGACGGGGAGCGCCATATCGACCTGCCGGGCGGCCAGAAGCTGACCGGGACCAAGATCGTCGTGCCGGGGGACCCCTCGTCGGCGGCCTTCCCCCTGGTGGCGGCGCTGATCACCCCGGGCTCGGAGGTGACGGTGGAAGGCGTGCTGCTGAACGTCCTGCGCACCGGCCTGTTCACGACCCTGCAGGAGATGGGGGCGGACCTGACCCTCTCCAACCTGCGCGACGAGGGCGGAGAACAGGTGGGCGACGTCACCGCGCGGTACTCGTCGATGCGCGGCGTCGAGGTGCCGCCGCAGCGGGCGCCGTCGATGATCGACGAATATCCGATCCTGGCGGTGGCCGCGGCCTTCGCCGAGGGACCGACCCACATGCGCGGCATCGGCGAGATGCGGGTCAAGGAGAGCGACCGTATCGCCCTGATGGCGGCGGGGCTGGCCGCCTGCGGGATCGGCGTGCAGGAGGAGCCCGAGGGCCTGATCGTGGTGGGGGCGGCGCGCGGCAACCATCCGGCGGCGGGCGGGGCCAGCGTGGTCACCAAGGGCGACCACCGGATCGCCATGTCGCACCTGGTGATGGGCCTGGCCGCCGACCAGGCGATCGGCGTCGACGAACCCGGCATGATCGCCACCAGCTTCCCGGGATTTGTCGAGATGATGCGCGGCCTGGGGGGCGATCTGGCGTGAAGCCGCCCTTCATCATCACCGTCGATGGGCCCGCCGCCTCGGGCAAGGGGACCATCGCCCACCGGCTGGGCGACCTCTACGGCGTGCCGGTGCTGGATTCGGGGCTGCTGTACCGCGCGGTCGGCGTGCTGACCCAGAGGGCGGGCAAGGACCTGGACTCAGAGCAGGAGGCCGGCGCCGTGGCCCTGACCCTGACCGCCGCCATGCTGGACGATCCGGAATTCCGCACCCGGGGCGCCGGTGAGTGCGCCAGCCGGGTGGCGGTGCATTCGGCCGTGCGCCTGGCCCTGCGCGAGCTGCAGCTGGCCTTCGCGCGCACCCCGCAGGGCGCGGTGCTGGACGGCCGCGACATGGGCACGGTGATCTGCCCGCAGGCGCCGGCCAAGCTCTATGTGACCGCCACCCCGGAGGTCCGCGCGCAGCGGCGCTGGAAACAGCTGAAGGGGCAAGGAGAGGATGTCAGCCTGGCCGACATCCTTGACGACATCCGCAAGCGCGACGAACGCGACGGGGGCCGGGCCGACAGCCCCATGGTGGCCGCCGCCGACGCCGTCTTGCTGGACACCACTGAAATGACTATAGAGCAGGCCACCGATGCGGCCCGCCGCACGGTCGAGGCGGCGCGAGCCCGGTGGGAAACTTCCTGACGGGCAATCCAAACGCTCCCTTCCCTCGATGGCTGCGGGCGAATTTCACCGCGCTGGGGTCTCCCCCGACGCCTTCGGTTTGCAACCCTTAACCCGACGCCGGGACTCCGACCGCTGATGCGGATCGGACGACACATCCGTTTTACCGGCGGCGTCATCTGAAAGACGAAAGAATATTATGGCTGACGATATGAGCCTGTCCCCCTCCCGCGACGACTTCTCCGCCCTGCTGGACGAGTCCATGGGCGGCCGCGACTTCATGGAAGGCGTGGTGGTCAAGGGGATCGTGGTCGGGATCGAGAAGGATTTCGCGATCATCGACGTGGGTCTGAAGACCGAGGGCCGCGTGTCCCTGAAGGAATTCAACCAGGAAGGCGATGATCCCGCCCCCATCGTGGTCGGTTCCACCGTCGAGGTCTTCCTCGAGCGCGTCGAGAACGCCATGGGCGAAGCGGTCATCAGCCGCGACAAGGCCCGCCGCGAAGAGGCCTGGACCCGTCTGGAAGGCGTCTACGAGAAGAACGAACCGGTGATGGGCGCCATCGTCGGCCGCGTGAAGGGCGGCTTCACCGTCGACCTCGGCGGCGCCTCGGCCTTCCTGCCCGGCAGCCAGGTCGACATCCGCCCCGTGCGCGACGTCGGCCCGCTGATGGGCAAGGAACAGCCCTTCGCCATCCTCAAGATGGACCGTCCCCGCGGCAACATCGTTGTTTCCCGTCGCGCCATCCTGGAAGAAGCCCGCGCCGAACAGCGCACCGAGCTGGTCTCCCAGCTGCAAGAGGGTGAAATCCGCGAAGGCGTGGTCAAGAACATCACCGACTACGGGGCCTTCGTGGACCTGGGCGGCATCGATGGCCTGCTGCACGTCACCGACATGAGCTGGAAGCGCGTCAATCACCCCAGCCAGGTCCTGGCCGTGGGCGACACCGTCAAGGTCCAGATCGTCAAGATCAACCCCGACACCCAGCGCATCAGCCTGGGCATGAAGCAACTGCAGTCCGACCCCTGGGACGGCGTGGAAGCCAAGTACCCGGTCGGCGCGAAGTTCACCGGCCGGATCACCAACATCACCGACTACGGCGCCTTCGTGGAGCTGGAAGCCGGGGTCGAGGGCCTGGTCCACGTGTCGGAAATGTCCTGGACCAAGAAGAACGTCCATCCGGGCAAGATCGTCTCCACCTCTCAAGAGGTTGAGGTCGTGGTCCTGGACGTCGATCCGTCCAAGCGTCGCGTCTCGCTCGGCCTGAAGCAGGCCATGGACAATCCTTGGGACGCGTTCGTCGCGGCCCATCCGATCGGCTCGACCGTCGAGGGCGAAGTCAAGAACGCCACCGAGTTTGGCCTGTTCATCGGCCTGGAAAACGACATCGACGGCATGGTCCACCTCTCGGACCTCGACTGGACGGCCTCGGGCGAAGAAGCCATCGCCAAGTATCACAAGGGCGAAATGGTCAAGGCCCAGGTGCTGGACGTCGACGTGGAGAAGGAACGCATCTCGCTCGGCATCAAGCAGCTCGGCGGCGATCCCATGGTGGGCGACTTCTTCCGCAAGGGTCAGACCATCACCGTCACGGTGACGGAAGTCACCACCGGCGGCATCGAAGTCCGCTTCGGTGAGGACGACGCCCCGATGAGCGCCTTCGTGCGCAAGTCGGACCTGTCTCGCGACCGCGCCGATCAGCGCCCGGAACGCTTCGCCGTGGGTGACCGCGTCGACGCCCAGGTGACCAATGTCGACAAGGCCGCCCGTCGGGTGGGCCTGTCGATCAAGGCCCTGGAAATGGCCGAGGAAAAGGAAGCCATCGAGCAGTTCGGCTCGTCGGACTCCGGCGCCTCGCTGGGTGACATCCTCGGCGCCGCCCTGCGCGAGAAGGCCAAGAACGACTAATCGTTTCGCAAATGCGACGATGACTTGAGAGCGGCGGATCGGGAAACCGGTCCGCCGTTTTCTTTTTCGCAAACCGGACTATCCTGAGTTGACCGGCGCGACCTCCTCCCCTGCGTCGGATGACCGACAAAGACCATCGCGACGCCAGACACCCGTTTCCCGGCCCCGATTTGGGACGGCCAAGCCCAAGCTTTCGGCGTGAATTACCGTCACTGCGCCGTAAACCCTTTTCCTGCCTTGAACATCCTCAGGGACTCGACCATGTTCCGCAGCCGAAAGACCGGAAGAAGGCATGATCAAGTCTGAGCTGATCGCCAAACTCGCTGAGGAAAATCCGCACCTCACCCAGCGCGATATCGAGCGCGTGGTGGGGGTGATCCTCGAGCGCATGATCCAGGCCCTGGAGAACGGCGGCCGGGTGGAGCTGCGTGGCTTCGGCGCGCTGTCCGTCCGCTCGCGCGACGCCCGGGCCGGCCGCAATCCCCGCACCGGAGAGGCCGTCGAGGTCCGCGCCAAGCACGTGCCCTTCTTCAAGAGCGGCAAGGAACTGCGCGAGCGGCTCAACGCCGACGAATAGGCGCCGCCCATGAGTATCTTTTCCGAATTCCGCGAGTTCATCGCGCGGGGCAATGTCATCGACCTGGCGGTGGGGGTGATCGTCGGCGCGGCGTTCAACGACATCGTCAAGAGCCTGGTGGACCAGGTGATCATGCCGCCGATCGGCCTGCTGCTGAGCGGGGTCGATTTCTCCGACCTGCAGCTGGTGCTGAAGCCGGACGATCCGCTGACCAAGGCCAGCGAACTGGTGGCCATCCAGTACGGCGCCTTCCTCAACACCATGATCAAGTTCACGATCGTCGCCTGGGTGGTGTTCCTGATCGTCAAGGGCGTGAACGCCGTGCGACGCAAGGAGGCCGAGGTCCCCACCGCCGAAAAGCCGGCCCCGCCTCCGCAGGAAACCCTGCTGATGGAAATCCGCGACCTGCTGAAGAGTCAGGCCAAGTCTTGAATTCCAGGGCCCGATAGCCCTTATCGGCGCCATGTCCTTGCCCACCAAGATCTGCGGCCTCTCCACGCCTGAGACGGTGAGCGCCGCCGTGGCCGGCGGGGTGAGCCACATCGGCTTCATGTTCTTCGAGAAAAGCCCGCGGAATATCGCCCCGGACGCCGCGGCCCGGCTGACGGCGGAAGCGCGGACCAGGAACGTGAAGATCGTGGCGGTCACCGTCGATCCCGACGACGAGCTGGTCGACCGCCTGAACACCCTCCTCAAGCCGGACCTGTTCCAGTTGCATGGGGCCGAAACCCCGGCGCGGGCGCGGGCCATCGCCGCACGGACCGGCGCGGGCATCATCAAGGCCCTGTCGATCTCCACCGCCCACGATCTTTCGGCCGCCAAGGCCTATGAGGCGGCGACCGACCACCTGATGTTCGACGCCAAGGCGCCGCAGGATTCCGAACTGCCCGGCGGCAACGGCGCGCGCTTCGACTGGACCCTGATGATGGGCCACCGTTTCCAGCGGCCCTGGTTCCTGGCCGGCGGCCTCGATCCCTGGAACGTCGTCGACGCGGTGCGGCTGTCGGGCGCGCCCATGGTGGACGTTTCCTCTGGCGTGGAGCGCGGTCCCGGCCTAAAGGACCCGGCCTTGATCACGGCGTTCCTCGACGCCACCCGCCGCGCCTGAGCAACCCTTGTGACCGCAGCCGCCAAGCCCAACGATTATGCCGCCTATCCCGACGCCAATGGGCGGTTCGGGGACTATGGCGGTCGCTACGTCCCCGAAACCCTGATGCCGCTGGTCCATGAGCTGGACGCGGCCTACGCGGCGGCCAAGGCCGACCCGGCCTTCCAGGCCGAGTTGTCGGGGTTGATGACGCACTATGTGGGCCGGCCCAGCCCGCTCTATTTCGCCGAGCGGCTGACCCAGCATTTCGGCGGCGCCAAGATCTATCTGAAGCGCGAGGAGCTGAACCACACCGGCTCCCACAAGATCAACAACTGCATCGGCCAGATCCTGCTGGCGCAGCGGATGGGCAAGACCCGGATCATCGCCGAGACCGGCGCCGGTCAGCACGGGGTGGCCTCGGCCACGGTCTGCGCCAAGTACGGCCTGCCCTGCGTGGTCTATATGGGCGCCGTCGACGTGGAGCGGCAGAAGCCCAACGTCTTCCGAATGAACCTGCTGGGCGCCCGGGTGGAGGCGGTGACCTCCGGCTCGGCGACCCTGAAGGACGCCATGAACGAGGCCCTGCGCGACTGGGTCACCAACGTCCACGACACCTATTATCTGATCGGCACCGCGGCGGGCATGCACCCCTATCCGGCGATGGTGCGCGACTTCCAGTCGGTGATCGGCCGCGAGACCAAGGACCAGGTCATGGAGGCCGAGGGCCGCCTGCCCGACGCCGTCGTCGCCTGCGTCGGCGGCGGGTCCAACGCCATCGGCATGTTCCACCCCTTCCTCAATGACGAAGGCGTCAAGCTGATCGGGGTCGAGGCGGCGGGCGAGGGCATGGAGACCGGCCGGCACGCCGCCGCCATCAATGGCGGCCGTCCCGGCGTCCTGCACGGCAACATGACCTACCTGCTGCAGGATCCCGAGGGCCAGATCACCGAGGCCCACTCGATCTCGGCCGGCCTCGACTATCCCGGCATCGGGCCCGAGCACTCCTGGCTGCACGATGTGGGACGCGCCACCTATCTCACCGCCACCGACCTGGAGAGCCTCGAGGCCTTCAAGCTGCTGGCGGAACTCGAAGGCATCCTGCCGGCCATCGAGAGCGCCCACGCCATCGCCCGCCTGGGCGACGTGGCCCGGGACGTCGGCAAGGACGGGATCGTGGTGCTGAACCTGTCGGGCCGTGGCGACAAGGACGTGGCCACCGTCGCCGCCCACCTGGGGATGGCGATTTGACCAAGGCCCGCATCGACGCCCGCTTCGCCGCCCTGAAGGCGGAGAACCGCGCAGCCTTCGTGGCCTACATCATGGCCGGCGACCCCGACTATGACCGTGGTCTGGAGATTCTGAAGGGTCTGCCCGCCGCCGGCGCCGACCTGATCGAGGTGGGCTTCCCCTTCTCCGATCCCATGGCCGAGGGGCCGCCGATCCAGCGCGCCGCCCTGCGCGCCTTGGACAGCGGCATGACCCTGTCCAAGACCCTGGCCATGATCGCGGCGTTCCGCGAGGGTGACCAGACGACGCCGATCATCCTGATGGGCTACGCCAATCCCCTGGTGAACCGGGGCTTCCAGACCTTCGCCCAGGACGCGGCCGCCGCCGGCGCCGACGGCCTGATCGTGGTGGATATCCCGCCCGAGGAAGCCGACCCCCTGGCCGACGCCCTGGACGCCGAGGGCCTGTCCCTGCTGTTGCTGTCGACCCCCACCAGCGACGATGCCCGCCTCAAGGTGATCGCGCGCCGCACCTCGGGGTTCGCCTACTATGTCTCGGTGGCCGGCGTGACCGGGGTCAAGGAAGCCGACGCCGCGACCGTGGCGCCCCATGTGGACCGCGTGCGGGCCGCGGGCGGCCTGCCGGTCTGCGTCGGGTTCGGCATCAAGACGCCGGAGCGGGCGGAGGCTGTGGCCCGCGTCGCCGATGGCGTGGTGGTGGGTTCGGCCCTGGTCGAGGAAATCGCCGCGAGCCTGGCAATGAACGAAACCGTGACCACGCGGGTTCTTTCCAAAGTAGAATCCTTGGCTAAGGCTGTGCGCTTCGCGCGAGTCTCTAGCCCGACGGTGTAGACCCCCATGGCGATGGCTGAGCACAGAAACGACAAGTCCGGCAAACCCCCGAGCGCCCCCACGCCCCGGGAGCGCGGCGGCTGGCTGGCCAAGATCGCGCCGGGTGTGCGCAATCTGGTGGCCAAGCGCGAGACCCCGGAGAACCTCTGGGTCAAGTGCCCCGACACCGGCGAGATGATCTATCGTTCGGACCTGGAGGCGGCCCTGTGGGTGACCCCGTCCGGCAATCACATGCGGATCGGCGCCAAGCAGCGCCTGGGCTACACCTTCGACGATGGCGTCTATGAGCGGATCGCCTCGCCGACCGTGGTGGAAGACCCCCTGAAATTCCCCGACGACCGTTCCTATCCCGACCGCCTGAAGTCGGCCCGCAAGGCCACCGGCGAGCAGGACGCCATGGTCATCGCCTTTGGCGCGATCAACGGCCAGGACGCCGTGGTGGTGGTGCAGGACTTCGCCTTCATGGGCGGATCCCTGGGCATGGCCGCCGGCGAAGCCTTCATCAAGGCCGCCCAGGAGGCCGTGCGCCGCCAGGTTCCCTTCGTGATCTTCACCGCCTCGGGCGGCGCCCGGATGCAGGAGGGGACGCTGTCCCTGATGCAGCTGGCCCGCACCACGGTGGCGGTCAATGAGGTCAAGGAGGCCGGCCTTCCCTACATCGTGGTGATGACCGACCCCACCAGCGGCGGGGTGACCGCCTCCTACGCCATGCTTGGTGACATTCACCTGGCCGAACCCAACGCCATGATCGCCTTCGCCGGCCGGCGGGTGATCGAGCAGTCGATCCGCGAGACCCTGCCGCCGGGCTTCCAGCGCGCCGAGTTCCTGGTGGAACGCGGGATGGTGGACCGGGTGGTGACCCGCACGGAGATGACCACCGTGCTGGGCTCGCTCCTCAAGACCCTCATGATGGGGCGCAACGCTTCAAAAGCCGCCTGATCTTCCGCCTCTCTTTCCAGGCCACGCCCCATGTATGATGAGATCCGCGCCTTCGACGCGATGATCGCGCGCCTGCGCGAGGAATTCCCGTCCCTGATCGACCTGTCCACCGGCCGCGTCCTGCGCCTGCTGGAGGCCATGGGCCGGCCGCAGGACAGGCTGCCGCCGGTGATCCACGTGGCGGGCACCAACGGCAAGGGGTCCACCACCGCCTATCTGCGGGCCATCGCCGAGGCGGCGGGCCTGAAGGTCCATGTCCTGACCTCGCCCCACCTGGTGCGGTTCGCCGAACGTATCCGCATCGCCGGCGAACTGATCGGCGAGCAGGCGCTGCGCGAATTGATCGATACCTCCATCATCGAGAACGACGGCGGCGAGATCAGCTTCAACGAGATCATGTCGGCCATGACCCTGAAGGCCTTCGCCCAGACCCCGGCCGACCTCTGCGTGATCGAGGTGGGGCTTGGCGGCCGGTTCGACTGCACCAATGTCTTCGACGCCCCGGCCGTCTGCATCATCACGCCCGTCGACTACGACCATCTTGAGATGCTGGGTCCTGAGCTGAGCAAGATCGCCTGGGAAAAGGCCGGGATCATCAAGCCGGGCCGCCCGGTGATCGTCGCCCGCCAGATCGAGGAGGCCTTCGAGGTCATCGAACGCGAGGCGCAGGGCCTCGACGCCCCCATGCTGGCCATGGGTCGTGACATCGACGCCTGGGAGGAGAACGGCCGCATGCTGGTCCAGACCCCCGACCGGCTGCTGGATCTGCCGATGCCGGGTCTCTACGGCCCCCACCAGGTGGGCAATGCGGCGCTGGCGGTCATGGCCCTGCTGACCTGGGGCGACCCGCGCATCGACGAGGCGGCCCTGGCCGCGGGCGTGGCGGGCGCGGTGTGGCCGGCGCGGTTCCAGCGCCTGACCGCCGGACCGCTGGGCGAGGCGGCGGTGGCCCGCGGCGCGGACCTGTGGCTGGACGGCGCGCACAAC
>NZ_JBBKVV010000048.1:0-3070 GCF_037968635.1 Phenylobacterium sp. | reverse complement strand
GCCGGGGCCTGAGCCGTGGCGCCGGGACGGTCAGGGGTCATCGAGCGCTGGATCGGCGCGGTCGCCCGGGGCGCTGTCGCGGTGGGGGGCGGGGCGGCATAGGTGCGCGCGCCCCGGCTGCCGAAGCTACCGCCGCGGCGGGCCTCCGCAGGCTCGGCCGCCATCAGGGCCAGGACCAGGGTCACCCCCAGCATCGAGGTCAGTTTGGTGGCGGCGCTACGCATATGTCGTCTCCCTTTGCCCCCTCATGTAGGAATGTCGCGCCCGCGTCGATAGGCCCCCAACGCCAATGACGTGATCGTGGCCACGCTTGCCGCCACCAAGACCAGGGTCCCGCGACGCGCCGGTCAGGCGGAGGGGGCGACGGCGAGGTTCGCCATCAGGGCCGCGAGTTCGGCCTGCCGGGCGCAGCCGGTCTTTTCGAGCACCGCCCGCAGCTGGTTTCGCACCGTATTGATCGACACCCCATGGTCGGTCGCCACATCTTCCAGCGTCTGACCTCGGGCCATCGCCTGGCCCACCCGGGCCTCGGCCGGCGTCATGTCAAACAGCGACCGCATCAGGTCGACGGACGGCGCGCGCTCACTGCTCACCGGGGTCGCCAGCAACAGGGCGAAGCTGGGGCCGAAGATGTCGTGCGCCGACCGGCTGATCGGGATCAGGTGAAGCACCAAGGTCGCTGTTCCAAATTCGTCCCGCAGCGGGAAGCTGGCGCGGCCGGCGGCGGAAGAATTGCCCATCAGCTTCAGATTCGCCGCCAGCAGCTCCTGGGCGCTCTTGTCGGCCACGACCAGGCGATCGTGCGCGCCGAACTTGAACTGATCTGGCAGGTCCTGCGCCCAGCTATTGGCTTCGATCACCACGCCCGCCTCGTTGAGCAGCAGCGCGGGCAGCCGCAATTCCGCCAAGGCTTCCGTCGCGCCGCGCCCTCGCTGCAATCCCAGACGGGCGCTGACCAGCGCGCTCCGGGCCAGGTGGGGGCGCAGCCGGTTCAGGGCCGCGACGTGCTCGGGTTCCACAGGGCCCCGCTCAAGGTCGCGCTCGACGCTGAAGACGATGTTGTCCCCGGTCGGCATCTGCAGCCCCGTTCCCGCCGACCAGCCCAGTCCGCGGGGACGGAAGAAGTCGCGATAGATCGGGTCGACCTCGATCTCGTCGTCGCTCCAGAAATCCTGTTCCACGAAGAACGACGGATCTGACTTGCTCATCAGGCAGGTGCGCCGGGGGCAGCGCATGAACCAGCCGTCGTTGACATAGGCCTCGAAGACGTCCCGCACCGATCCGGAAGCGGTCCAGAATAGCGACCTGCGCGCCGAGAACAGAATGCCGCCGCGCGACTCGGTAAGGGTCGCCAGATCGTCGAGGACGGCGGGCCAGAGTTCCGGCACGACCGAACACTCATAGATCCGGTCGATAAGTTCATCTTCCATCGGGTACGCATCTTTCGAGGGGCAAGACCGGGCGATCTAACCATCGACGATGCCGATGAACAACGTCGCAAATCTGCCGCCAGCCCCGGAAAGGTGCGGAATCGGACGGAACCCGAGGCGCGGCGCCCGGTGCTCAAAAACCAGTGCGTGCGCGCGCGCCCAGGAGCAGGCCGCCTGCCCGGCGGGCGGGCCCGGACGGCCGCCTACAGCCGGCGCGGGATCATCACCTGCATGGACTTGTAGCCCTTCACGAAGGTCGACGGGACCCGTTGCGGCTCTTCGAGGACCTGGATGTCGGGGAAGCGCGCCAGGATCTCTTCCCAGATGATCTTGAGCTGCAGCTCGGCCAGGCGATTGCCCACGCAGCGGTGGACGCCGAAGCCGAAGGACAGGTGCTGCCGGGCCCGTTCGCGGTCGATGATGTAGTCGTTGGGCCGGTCGATGACCGTATCGTCGCGGTTGCCCGAGACGTACCACATGACGACATTGTCGCCCTTCTTGATGGTCTTGCCGCCCAGTTCAAAGTCCCGCGTCGCCACCCGCTTCATATGGGCCAGCGGGGTCTGCCAGCGGATCGTCTCCGACACCATCGACGGGATCAGCTCGGGGTTGGCCCGCAGCTTGGCGTACTGGTCGGGATATTTGTTCAGGGCATAGATCGAACCGGAGATCGTGTTGCGGGTGGTGTCGTTGCCGCCGATCGTCAGCAGGATGATGTTCCCCAGGTACTCGAACTGATTCATGTCCTTGGTGGCCTCGCCGTGGGCCAGCATGGAGACCATGTCGCCGTCGATCGGGTTGACCTTGCGCTCGGCCCACAGGTTCAGGAAATACCCGGCATAGGCGCCCATCTCGGCGCGCTTTTCTTCCCAGCTGTCGATCACGCCGTCGCCGGGGCGCGACATCACCGTGTCGGACCAGCGGGTCAGCTTGCGGCGATCTTCCTGCGGCATGCCAAACAGGGTGGCCAGCGTCATGGCCGTCAGTTCCATCGACACCTTGTCGACCCAGTCGAAGGCTTCGCCGATCGGCAGGCTGTCGAGGATCGCCCCGGCCCGCTCGCGGATCAGCGGCTCCATGATCTTCAGGTTGTGCGGCGAGACCGCCGGGCTGACCGTCTTGCGCTGCTCATCGTGCTTGGGCGGGTCCATGGCGATGAACATGTTCGGGCCGGGACCACCAAAAGCGCCGCCGGTCATCTGCGCGCCGCTGGCCACCAGCTTGGCGATCATCTCTTCGCTCGGGCCCAGGCTGATGCCGCCCTCCGACGAGAACACCTCATGATTGGTGTCGACCGCCATGATGTCGTTGTAGCGGGTGACCGCCCAATGGGGCTCGAAGTCGCTGGCCGGCTGCCAGTGGACGGGATCCTCGGCCCGCAGGCGCTCGAAGTAGGGCCAGATGGCGTCGTCCTTGAACAGCGCCGACCTGGCCACGTTCAGGCTCTCGATCGGCAGGGCATAGACCTCATCGCGCGCGGTCTTCAGCGCGGGGGCCTCCAGAGTGGCGGGCTCGCTCATTGGGGTGTTCCTCACCTTGGCCAAGCCTTCGAAGGCCCGTTGCCCCACAGGTCGGCGTTTGAACAGCGTTCGGCAAGCCTTAACCTGACGGGGGCGTCACTTTTCGGTGCGGGGCGGGCG
>NZ_JBBKVV010000047.1:0-3681 GCF_037968635.1 Phenylobacterium sp. | reverse complement strand
GTCTCCGGCTTCACCATCAGCGAGATCGAGCCGCGGCTGTTCTCGTTCAACAACCCCTATGGCGCCTGCCCGGTCTGCGACGGCCTGGGCATGAAGCTGGCCTTCGACGCCGACACCATCGTGCCCGACAAGGACAAATCCCTGCACAAAGGGGCCATCGCGCCGTGGTCGAAAGGCCCCTCGCCCCTCTACACCCAGACCCTGCAGGCCCTGTCGCGGCACTACGGCTTCTCGATGGACGAGCCGTTCTACAAGCTGTCCGACCAGGCCAGGAAGGTCGTCCTCTACGGATCGGGAACCGACAAGATCAAGTTCGTCTATGACGACAACGCCCGGAAGTATGAGGTCAACAAGACCTTCGAAGGCGTGCTGCCGAACCTGGAGCGCCGCTGGAGAGAGACCGACAGTTCCTGGGTGCGCGAGGAGTTGGGCCGCTATCAGTCCGAGACCCCCTGCGAGGCCTGCGAGGGCTATCGCCTGAAGCCCGAAAGCCTGGCGGTGAAGATCGCCGGCCAGCATGTGGGTCAGGTCTCGCGCCTGTCGATCCGCCACGCCGAGGAGTGGTTTACCGCCCTGGAGACCAGCCTCACCGACAAGCAGATGGAGATCGCCCGGCGCATCCTGAAGGAAATCAATGATCGCCTGCGGTTCCTGGTGAACGTCGGGCTGGACTACCTGAACCTCAGCCGCGCCTCGGGCACCCTGTCGGGCGGCGAGAGCCAGCGCATCCGGCTGGCCAGCCAGATCGGTTCGGGCCTGACCGGCGTGCTCTACGTGCTGGACGAACCCAGCATCGGCCTGCATCAGCGCGACAACACTCGCCTGCTCACCAGCCTCAAGGGCCTGCGGGACCTGGGCAACTCGGTGCTGGTGGTGGAGCATGACGAGGAGGCGATCATGACCGCCGACTACGTCATCGACATGGGTCCTGCCGCCGGCATCCACGGGGGCGAGATCATCGCCGAGGGCACCGCCGCCCAGGTGATGGCCAACCCCAAGAGCATCACCGGCCAGTACCTGTCGGGCGCCCGCGAGATCGAGGTGCCGCAGGATCGCCGCCCGATCTCCAAGAAGAAGGTGCTGCGGGTCATCGGCGCCACCGGCAACAACCTGAAGAACGTCACCGGTGAGATCCCGGCCGGAACCTTCACCTGCATCACCGGGGTGTCGGGGGGCGGCAAGTCCACCTTCACCATCGAGACCCTCTACAAGGCCGCCGCGCGGCGGCTGCACAACGCCTCCGACGCGCCGGCCCCCCACGACCGCATCGAGGGGCTGGAGATGTTCGACAAGGTCATCGACATCGACCAGTCGCCCATCGGCCGCACGCCGCGCTCCAACCCGGCCACCTATACCGGCGCCTTCCAGCCGATCCGCGACTGGTTCGCCGGCCTGCCGGAGTCCAAGGCCCGCGGCTATGGGCCGGGCCGGTTCAGCTTCAACGTCAAGGGCGGCCGCTGCGAGGCCTGCCAGGGCGACGGCCTGATCAAGATCGAGATGCACTTCCTGCCCGACGTCTACGTCACCTGCGATGTCTGCCACGGCAAGCGCTACAACCGCGAAACCCTGGAGGTGCTGTTCAAGGGCAAGTCGATCTCCGACGTCTTGGACATGACCGTCGAGGAGGCCGCCGACTTCTTCAAGGCCGTGCCCCCGGTGCGCGACAAGATGGACACCCTGAAGAAGGTGGGCCTGGGCTATGTCCAGGTCGGCCAGTCGGCCACCACCCTCTCGGGGGGCGAGGCCCAACGCGTGAAACTCTCCAAGGAGCTGTCGCGCAAGGCCACCGGCAAGACCCTCTACATCCTCGATGAGCCCACCACGGGTCTGCACTTCGAGGACGTGAAGAAGCTGCTGGAGGTGCTCCACGAACTGGCTGACCAGGGCAACACCATGGTGGTCATCGAGCACAATCTCGACGTCGTGAAGACCGCCGACTGGATCGTCGACTTCGGTCCCGAGGGCGGCGATGGCGGCGGCGAGATCGTGGACCAGGGCACGCCGGAACAGGTGGCCGCCAATTCCAAGAGCTGGACCGGCCGCTACCTCGCCGAGGTGCTCAAGCGCCACGAGGATCGCCGCAAGGCGCGGGTGAAGAAGCTGGTGAACGCCTAGGGCCTTCCCTCAAACAGCCGTTTGAAATAGCGTCGTTCCATAGTTTTGAGCATTGGAGTCGACCCATGAAGCTTTACGGCGCGCCGAACCCGGCCCCCAATCCCCGCCGCGTGCGCATCTTCCTGGCCGAGAAGGGCATCGACCTGCCCGAGACGCCGGTCAACATGATGAAGCGCGAGCACAAGAGCCCGGAGTTCCGCGCCAAGAACTCCATGGGCCAGCTCCCCACCCTGGAGCTGGACGACGGCACGACCATCTCCGAGACCGTCGCCATCTGCCGCTATCTGGACGAGACCAATCCCGGCTCGACGATGTTCGGGACCACGGCGCTGGAAAAGGCCCTGGTGGACCAGTGGATCCGCCGCGTCGAATTCACCGTCATGACGCCGGTCGGCATGTACTGGCGTCACGCCCACCCGCGCACCGCGGCCCTGCTGACCCAGTTCAAGGACTTTGGCGAGTCCAACGCCGAGACCTACAAGGGCGCGCAGAAGTATCTGGACCGTGAGCTTGCGGGTCACCAGTTCGTGGTGGGCGACACCTACACCATGGCCGATATCTGCCTGCTCTCCACGGTCGATTTCGCCGAGTGGATCGGCCTGCCGATGGACCCCGAGTTTGAACACCTGAAGGCCTGGCACGACCGGGTCACCGCGCGTCCCAGCGCCAACGCCTAACCTCTCTCATCGTCATGGCCGGCTTGTCCCGGCCATGACGATCTTGGGGATCGCGATCAGCCGCGCGGCGCGCCCGTCAGTTCGCGATAGGCCTCGGCCAGCGGCGAATAGATCATCACCACCTGCAGGATCGGCAGCAGCAACTGGACGAGCAGCGTGGCGACGAAGGCCACGATGGCCAGGGGCGCCAGGTTGGCGGGATTGGCGATAGCCTCATTGCCGCCCGCCAGCGCCACCGTCGCCGCGCTGATGATCGAAAACAGCACCCAGACCATCACATAGAAGATGATGGCCAGGATGGTCATGCCAAACAGGCTCCAGAAGTGGCCCTGGGTCAGGCGCCAGGATTGGAGGATGGATATCCGGTGCTCGGCGAAGGTCATGGGGGTGGCCAGGAGCAGCCGCACGCCCGCCCAGATCATCCCCACGGTCACCGCAAGGCTGACCAGGACGCCGAACGGGCCTCCGATCGCCGCCGCCGTGAAACCGACGACCAGGAAGGCGATGCCGACCGAGAACAGGACGAGATTGACCACGGTCAGACGCAGTTCGTCCGCCCCAAGCCGCAGATGCGCGAAACCCTTCTCTGACGGACGAAGCGCCAGCCGGTAGATCCCCCCCATCAGGATCGAGGTCAGGACGACGGCCAACACCATGACGACCAGGAACGCCCACAGATGCTGCTTCAGCATCGCACCATAGGTGGCCGCGTCGGCGGTCTCCTGGCTGCCGCTCTTGAGGTAGGTGATGAAGTCTGGGCCCAGCGTCACGACCATGATCATGGCGATCACCATGATCCCCAGGAAGTAGACCAGGCTCCAGGCCAGGATCGTCCCTGGCCGTTCGCGCGTGATCCGGAAGCCTTCCAGCGCCGACTCGCTCGGCGAAA
>NZ_JBBKVV010000046.1:0-7737 GCF_037968635.1 Phenylobacterium sp. | reverse complement strand
GCCGCTCCAATGGCGATAAATCTTTCCCCCGAAGGGCACATACGGTATTAGCTGAAGTTTCCCTCAGTTGTTCCGTACCAAAGGGCACGTTCCCACGCGTTACTCACCCGTCCGCCGCTAGTCCCGAAGGACCCGCTCGACTTGCATGTATTAGGCCTGCCGCCAGCGTTCGCTCTGAGCCAGGATCAAACTCTCAGGTTGAGTTGACTCTGACTTCAATGTGACAAACCCGAAGGTCTGTCTGGCATTGGTCTACATAGTTTCTTGACGAGGTACATAACACCAACGATCCGAAGACCGTGTGGCATATGGTATTGTCTTCAAGAGACCGCAGATTAGTCAGCGTCGAGATAGTCTGGTTAGGACTATCGCCAGAGCGCCGCCGCCTGCGTTTCTCTTTCCAAATCAACAATGTCAAAGACCGTGACTGGGTTTCCCCTGCCCCACTGTTTAGCGCCGGTGGTCGGCGGAGGCGGCTATCTAGTGGCCGGCCTCTTTCGTGTCAACCGATCCTTTCGGACTTTTTCGCCAGAGCCCGGAAGGTCCGGATTTAGGCAAAAACTTCGCTCCGGCCTAACCGAGGGGTTAGCCCCACCAAGTCGGTAGCGATTCGATTGAAGCTGCGGAACATAACGATCTGCAGTCGAAAAGCAAGAGGTTTTTAAGGACCTCTAAGTCTTCGCCGCGGCCGTTGTGGGCCTCAGCGAGGAGCGGCGTGTCTAGTTGCCGTTCCCCCTAGTGTCAACCGGCTCTTTCGAACTCTTTCCACCGATCCGGAAGATCCGGAGGCCGATGGAAGGAGACCCTAGCGCCAGGTGCGGGAACCGAGGTTCCCGATCCCGACCGGGGGTCCGGTCGCCGCTCGGTTGACGTTACGAAGAACAATGATTTCAAGTGCTTGGTAGCGCCTGAAGCCGTTGTCCGCCGCCCCGTCGTCCGAGCGAGGGGGGCTTATATGAGCGGGTTCGAAACCGCGCAACCCCCTTCCTACAGTTTGATGACAAAAGCCCACGCCGCCCTGTGGATAGAGCCCGCCGCGGCCTGTGGCCTTGGGCCGCAAACCCCGTGCCCACGGGGATATGGAAGCGTTTCGGAAAGGGGGGGCGAAAAGGGCCGTGCCGGACGGCCTGTCCGGGTCGAACGGGCCCGGGACGGACGGCAGGCTGGTGGTATCCAGGGAAACGGCCGGCCGCGGGGCCCCGACGCGCCAAGTCCTGGCTGCGATTCTGCGGCGCGCATCCCGCAACCAAGTGGTGAGGCGCAAGCGTGGTGAGTCCTACGGTGCTCTCCTGGGCCGCCCGCCGGCCGAGATCAGCTTCGTCGAGATGGTCGGGGCCGTCGATGGGCCGCCGGCGCTCGCCCCCTGCGTCAGCCGGCTGTCGTTCCGCAAATGCGACGACTGCCCCGACCTGGCCACCTGCTCCCTGCGCGAGGCCCTCTTAAGAGCGCGCGACGCCACCTCCGACGTGCTGGAGGGCTACAGCCTGGCCGAGGCCGCGGCCTGCGAGGGCGCCGAGGTCCTGACCTGACCGCAGGTCTTGGACACGGGCCGGGGTCACTCTCCGGCGAGATCGCCCTGCCTACGGCAACTCTTCTTGGGAATGATCGGAAAACCCGGCGCGGCGTCGTCATGGAACACACCGACCTTATCCGGCACGCCCCTCTTGCCCAGGAGGTGGATAGCGAAATCCGGCGACACCTGGATCACGAGGGGGTGGTTCATATCCCCCATGAAGGTCACAGGCCTCCCGTAGTCATACCTGCAGTCATCCGACGACACGACGACGTGCGAGTCGATGCCGCCATTCCAGACCGTCTTGTGGCGTCCCGGCCGCAGCCGAAACTCGTAGGGTCGCCTCTCGGCTCGGTGAGGCTTGTAGAGCGGAAGCACCAACACCTGGGGGGTCTGATTGTAGAGCTTCAGACTCGGCGCCGTATCGCAGCCCGCCAGAACCACGCACATCATCCCGGCCAATCCCGCAGGTGCGATCCTCATTGCAATTCCCCACAGGTCTTCACGGGCTTGATCGGAAAACCCCTGGCCTCGTCGTCACGAAAACGTCCCGGCCAGTGGCGGGTGTGATTCCTGTTCAGAAGGTGAGCGACGAAGTCGGGTTCGATTTGGACGACAATTGCGGAAGACGTCTTCCAGAGCTCCCCCACATAGGCTCCGTAGTTATAGTCACACCCGCCGGAACTGATGACGATCACACGGCTGAACTCGTAGGATCGGATTCGCGCCCGCTTTCCGGCTTCCAGCTTGAGGTCATAGGGCGTCCCGGGGCCGACGCCTGACTCTGGGACCTTCGTCAGATGCAGCATGAGTTCCTGCCCTGTCTGATTGTAGATTCTGATGTCCGGGAAATAGACGCAACCCGCCAACAGCATGCAGAAGGCGGCGGCGCACGAAGCCGCGAACCTCATCGCGGCCGCCTCCCCCAGGGGCGGGGCGGATTCTCTTGCGAGCCGCGCTCATTCCAATTTGAGTCGCCGTGCCAGTCGTGGTCCCTCCCGAGCGCGTAGGCGCCGCCCAGCAGGTTGGACGGCAGATAGAACGGCCCCAGCATCTCGCCCTGCTTCACGTGCTGATCCTCATGCCGAACCGCAGCCTCCCCAGCCTCTGGCGTGACGCGTCCCTGATCATCAGCCCATCTCACCCCATGCGAGTCGTGAGGGGCATTCGGATTGCCATTGAACACCACCGCGTTCCCCAGCGTGATCGCACCCCCCAAATGGGTTGTTGGTGAACTGGACAGTATCTCGGTGAAGCTGGATGTGCGGGTTCTTCCCCATCACCTTCCCCACCCGTACCCGATCAGGCCGTAGCCCAGACCAATCGCCGTATTGGGCGCATTCCAGACCTTGCCCAGAGCACTCCGCATGGCCTCGCCCCTGGCCGGGTCCTTCTGCCAGCGCGCCAGCAGGTTCAGCTTCTCTGGCGAGAGGCTCGGCGCAGGCGGCAAGGCAGGCGGCGACCCGGTCGCCTTGATCCCGGCGTCCTGCGGCTTGCGGCTTGCGCCGCCCCAACACATGCAGGCCTGACGGCATCTGAGACGTCTCCTTTGGGCAAGGCGAGCGCCGCGCTCACCGAGCCACCAAAGGTCGCATGAGAAGGCCGAAGAAGCGAGAACAAAGTGCGAACATTTCGAGGCCTTCACGTGGCCCCATCCGACGCGCCGGGCCCTACCCCGCCGCGATATAGGCCTTCAGTCCGTCGGCCTCGGCCTCGACCTCGGAGATCTTGTGCTTCACCAGGTCGCCGATGGAGACGATGCCGATCAGCCGCTCGTCCTCGCACACCGGCAAGTGCCGCAGCCGCCGGTCGGTCATGCGGCTCAGGAGTGAGTTCACGGTCTCGCTCGGCTCGGCGAACACCACGTCACGGGTCATGCAGCTGGAGACCGGCTGGCTGAGGGCGCCCGCGCCGTGCTCAGCCATCACCCGGACAATATCTCGCTCGGAGACGATCCCCGCCACCCGGTCGCCGTCCATGATGATCATGGCCCCCACACGCCTTGAGTGCAGCAGGGCGCAGATGGCGCTCACCGTCTCATTGGGGGTGGCAGTGAAGACCAGGTCGCCCTTGGCCTTCAGGATATGCGAAACAAGCATCGATGCGTCCTCCCGTACTCGCCGGAGAACGAAGGTCGCTCAAGATCGCTGGCAGATCAATCGACTACACCCCGACGTGATAGCCAGCCGAAGGGGGTCACCAGCACCAGCCCCGCGGCGTATCCAAAGAGATGCGCCTCCCAGGCCACCGGCATGCCCCCCGCGCCGGGGGCGAAGCCCACCACGGCGATCAGCAGGTTCACCACAACCCATGCGGTGGTCATGCCCACCACGGCCGGACTGAGATAGGGACCGGGAACCCCCTTCCCCGCGATCATCCGCGCCGCCGCCGCCATCAGCCCCGCCACCGCGCCCGAGGCGCCTACCAGCAGGTGCGACTCCCCGGCATGCACCAGGCCATAGCCCAGGTTCGCGAGCGCACCGCAGACAAGATAGAAGAGCAGGAAGGCCAGCGCCCCAGAAACCCTCGCGCCATAGAAACGCGCGACGGGGGTTCCAAAGGCCAGGGCCCCGGCCCCATTCATAAGAGCGTGCGCCCAACTCCCGTGAACAAAGAGCGCGGTGACAAGGGTGACGCCACGCCCGTCCCTCAGGTCAGCGGGGGCGAATCCATAGGTCGGCAAGATTTGCTCAGGCGGCAGGAATGACTGCAGCGCAAAACCCCCGATGATCGCCACCGTCATGGCCACGGCGGGCCAGGGAGCATTGAATATGGGCTCGCGGGGTTCGTCCAAAACACTCTCCAAACTCAAAACAGCAACGAAACCCAAGGCTTCGGCGACACCTCATTAACCAAATCGCCAGTGTCTTGGCTCTTTAATGTGAGCTGTCCGGTTTTGGCACGCTCTGTGCTCCCGACTGACCAGACGCTTTCGTCCGCGCGGAGTTTTCGTATTTCCATGGCCGTCGCTCCCCTCGCCGCGCCGCGTCTTGTCTGGCTCGCCGCGGCCCTCGCCTTGAGCCTGGGCGCCGGCCAGGCCAACGCCCAGGCGATGTCCACAAATTCCGCTGACTTCAACTCGGGCTACGGCCGTTCGGCCGGTTCCGAGAACCATCCCGTCGAATTCGCCACCCGGGACGCCAACGGCAACCGGATCATTGTCGATGGCCTGATGCTCACCGGTGAAGACCAGTCCAGCTTCTCCAGCGCCACGGGCGCGGCGGACGCCTATGCCGGCGTCGGCGCCTCGGCGGGCGGCGCAACGGCCATCGGCAACAACCTGACCGTCGTGACCCAGGGCAACTACAACACCGTCATCATCAACTCGTCCCAGACCAACACCGGCGCGGTCACGGCCAACGCCGGCGCGACGGGGGGCGTCGGGAATGGCCAGTAGCTCTCTCTACCGCGTCGCGGGCCTGCTGAGCGCCGCGGTCCTGGGCCTGGCCGGTTGCGCCACCCCCGTGGCGGGTCCCAGCGGCAACTACGCGCGCTCCATCGGCACGGCTCCGGTCACCGCCAACCCGACTCCCTATTCCAACGCCCTGGTCTGCATGGCCGGCTACGCCCGCAACGCCAAGCTCGTGGCCCCGCGCATCGCGGTGGGCCGCATCGCCGACTACACCGGCAAGTCGGAGTCCGACGGCTCGGGCCGCAAGATCACCCAGGGTGCGTCCCTGATGGCCATGTCGGCCTTCGCCAAGGCGGGCATGCCCCTGGTGGAACGCTTCGACACCTCGGTTTCCGAGTTGGAGCTGAAGTACGCCAACAACAAGCTGATCTCTGACGCGCCCAATCCCGCGCCCAACCAGGCCGCCGAATACCGGCGCATCCTGGCCGGTCAGGTGCCGGGCTCGGACTTCTATGTGGCCGGCGGCGTCACCGAGCTGAACTTCAACATCCGCTCCTCCGGCGCAGACCTCACCGGCGGTGGGGTGGACGCCAAGGAGCTCAAGGGTTCGTTCCGCGCCCGCATGTTCGTCATGAACATCGGCCTGGACATGCGCCTCATCAACACCCGCACGCTGGAGGTGGTGGACGTCATCTCCTACCAGAAGCAGGTGGTCGGCCGCGAAGTGGGCGTCGGGCTGTTCGACTTCCTGGGCGGCAACGTCTTCGACGTGTCGGCCGGCGCCGGGGCGCTGGAACCCATGCAACTCGCGGTTCGGGCCCTCGTCGAGCGCGCGGTCGTCGAAATGACCGCCAACCTCTACGGCATGCCCGGCCCCCGCGCCTGCCTGTCGTCGGACCCGCTGGGCGACGGCACGGTGGGCATCACCGGCGGCTATGTGCCGGCCTACAACAACCTGGGCACCAACAATGCTGAAACGCGGTCCGATCCTTCTCGCTGGAATGCTCGCAGGGATTCTGCCGTGCGGGGTCGCTACTAGTCAGACCAGCACGGTTCTGAACAATCAGCTCCAGCTCGGCGACGTCTTCAGCCAGCAGACCCTGAACGTCGAGACCGTCAGTGATTCCACCACCGCCAACACCACGGCGACCGGCAACGTCTATTCGGCCTCCACCGACAGCAGCGACCTCGACGTCCGGTCCAATCAGACCTCCAGCGGCGACATCCTGGCCCACACCGTGGTCAATGTGGCGGCCAACTCCGGCGCCGAGACCAGCCTGACAACGACGGCGGGCGGCAACCTCGGCGAAGGCAATGTCTACGCCGGGACCATGACGGCGGTCTTCAACCAGGCCACCACCGCGTCCACCATCAAGGCCAACAGCCAGATCGAAGCCCACGAGGGCGAGACCGGCCAGGTCACCGCCAGCACCCAGGCCGTGGCCAACAACCAGAATCTGGGCGTCAGCTACGGCGCCGCGGGCGTGCGCGTGAACCAGGCCAACGCCGGCGAGGTCTATGCCGACGGCGGCGCCATCTACGGATATGTCTCCGGCTCGGCTGAACTCACCGCAGGCGCCATGGGCAACAATGTCGCCCTCTCCGGCGACGGCGGCTCGGGCGTTCGCGTCATCGCCGATCAGCAGAACACCGCCGACAGCATCCAGGCCGCCCACTTCACCGCCTATGGCCAGGTGCAGGACGCCAAGACCACCTCCATCGCCGCGGGCAACAACTTCAACGCCGTCAACCAGGGCTACCTGCTCGACGCCACGGTGAACCAGGGCAACCAGGCCTACGTCCGCGCTCAGGCCGAGGGCTCGGCCGCCAACTTCGGCGCGGGCGCGGCGATGGCCAACGGCGTCGGCAACAACGCCGTCATGGGCGCCATCGGCGGCGAGGTGATCGTCGACAACACCCAGTTCAACGAGGGCGGCGGCATTGAGGCCCTGGCCACCTACAGCGGCGGCGAGGGCTATGACGGCCTGGCCTCAGCCAGCGCCAGCGGCAACGCCGCTGTCGGCTATTCCTGCGCCGACTGCTCGGGACGCCTGACGGTCGCCAACAGCCAGACCAACACCACCGACGTGGGCGCCACCGCCACAGGGACGCTCACCACCGGCCGCTCGATCTCCGGCGTCGCCAACGCCGTGGGCAACACCGCCACCTACTATGTCAGCCGGCCCGGCGAGTAAGGCCGTCCTGCCCCCGTCCCGCCTTGCGCCCGCCACGACCCGCGGCGCATGGTGCCCGACCATTTGAGCCCTCGCCCCGGAAAGCCTTGATGATCCGTCCCCTGCGCGGCGCCGCTGCGCTTCTCGCGGCCACAGCCCTCAGCGGCTGCGCCGTCCCCCACATGACGATGCCCAGGCTTGGGGGGTTCGGGTTCGGACAGGACAACGCGCCCGCCGACACCGCGCCGCTGAAACTCGCCCCCGGCCAATGGGTCCAGGCCCGTTCCGACGTTCCCGCCGACCCGGAGGTGCGCTTCGGCGCCCTGCCCAACGGCATGCGCTATGCACTCCGCAAGCAGTCCATCCCCGCCGGCCAAGCCGCTCTGCGCCTGCGCTTCGACGCCGGCTCCCTGCAAGAGACCGACGCCCAGGCCGGCCTTGCCCACTTCCTCGAGCACATGGCCTTCAACGGCTCGAAGAACGTGCCCGAAGGCGACATGATCAAGATCCTGGAGCGCCTGGGCCTGGCCTTCGGCGCCGACACCAACGCCTCCACCAATCTCGACGAGACCATCTACAAGCTCGACCTGCCCCGCACCGACGCCGAGACCGTGGACACCTCGCTGATGCTGCTGCGCGAGGCCGCGGGCAATCTCACCATCGACCAGGCCGCCGTCGACCGTGAACGCGGCGTGGTG
>NZ_JBBKVV010000045.1:0-15437 GCF_037968635.1 Phenylobacterium sp. | reverse complement strand
TTGAGGGTCATGGTCGTTACTCCGCGACGGCCGGGGCGTCGCGCCAGGGGATGGCATGGGTGATGCGAATGGCGTCCGCACCGATGTGGCAAGCATAGCACAAAACCTCAACCCCCGCCCGCACCGCGTCGATCAGGCCTGTGGCGTATTTGGGATCGAGCTCGGCGCAGGCGGCGAAGACGTCGCAGTCGGTGCGCTGGATGACAAACAGCATCACCGCGCGGTGGCCCTGGGCCGCCATGGCCTTCAGCTCACCCAGGTGCTTCAGCGAGCGGGCCGCCACGCAGTCGGGGAATTCGGCCAGGGTTCCGCCGCGCTTCAGGTGGCTGTTCTTCACCTCCAGCCAGCAGGGTGGGCGACCTCGGCTCTCCAGCAGGAAGTCGATGCGGCTGGCGACGCCATAGTTCACCTCGCGCCGGATCGAGGCGTAGCCCGACAGCTCCGGGAGCAAGTCCTGCTCCAGCGCTTCGGCCACCAGCCGGTTGGGGTGCATGGTGTTGATCCCCACCAGCCCGCCGTCGACCTCGACGATCTCCAGGGTATGGGCCAACTTGCGCTTCGGATTGTCGGACTTCGAGATCCAGACCGGGAAGCCAGGCGTGTTCAGGCCAAGCATGGCGCCCGGATTGGGGCAGTGCGTCGTCAGTTCCGTCCCGTCGTCCAGCACCACGTCGGCGAAGAAGCGCTTGTAGCGACTGACCAGGCGGCCACGAACGAGGGGTTGCGGGAAGTCCATGGGCGGGGCTCGTCCGATACGCTAAGCGGAAGCCTGATCTAGGTGAGGAGAGCGGTGATGGGTAGTCCGGCGGGACAGGATGGCCAGGCGGTGACCGCCGCGGTGCTGATCATCGGTGACGAGATCCTCTCGGGCCGCACCCAGGACACCAACCTGCGCGACATCGCCCTCTATCTCGGCGTCCACGGGGTGGATCTGATGGAGGCCCGCACGGTGTCTGATGTCCACGAGGACATCATCGCGGCTCTCGATGCGCTCCGCACGCGCTACGACTACGTCATCACCACCGGCGGCATCGGCCCCACCCACGACGACATCACCGCCGACGCGGTGGCCGGGGCCTTCGGGGTCGAGCTCTACGAACACCCCGACATCATCGCCATGATGACCGCCCGCTGGGGCGGCGAGCCCAACGCCGCGCGGCGGCGGATGGCGCGGGTTCCGGTGGGGGGCGACCTGGTGAAGAACCCGGTCCAGGGCCCGCCCGGCTTCACCATTGGCAATGTCTTCGTCCTGGCCGGCGTTCCGCAGATCATGCGCGGCATGCTGGAGGACGTCGGTCACCGGCTGAGGGGCGGGGCCGTGGTGCTGAGCCGGACGGTGCGGGTCGAGGGCTCGGGGGAGGGCGTCATCGCCGCGCCGCTGGAGGCGGTGGCCAAGGCGCACCCGACCATGAGCCTGGGCAGCTATCCGTTTTACGGCGAGGGGGGCTACGGCTCGAACCTGGTGCTGCGGGGCCGGGATGCGGCGGAGTTGGAGGCGACGGTGGCGGAATTGCTCGTGGCGCTGGAGGCAGCGGGTGTGGCGAAGGTGGTGGAGCTTACCACCCCGCTCTAGGTCGCCGGGCGCGCCAAGAAACCATTGGGTGCGCGCGTCCCAGACTGGGTCGTTGCGATCGCGGCCGTGCTAGGCGCGACCTCAAATGACCCGGAGTTGAAGCCGCTCCGGGTGCGTATGAACATACTGGGCATCGGTGTGGTCGTCTTCCGTGCCGGCGTCATGGCCTTCGATCAACAACCATATTAAAGCAACCTCGCCCTACTCCGCGGCCCTAACGGTCATGTGGGCGCTCGCTCGTCAGGCGAGCAGCTGCGAAAATTTAGGTCTATTCGTCATTGAACTTCGCGAAACCTTCTGAAATGGCGCCTAAATTGCGGTGGGTGCTGCTAATCGTTGCCACGGCCAGTTGGCTTTTGTAGGTTGCAACCAGGACTTGATGACGGGCTGCATGAATTCCTTAACGCAAATCACGCACTCAGACGCACGCGTCGAAGTCGCGCCGCCGGCGGCTGGTGAGCTTGTCGACTATTTGCGTGCCCGACCTCGCGCGGAGCGTTCGGAACGCATTTTGAAGTCACCCGCAGCCCCCCTCGGCCTCTATCCCGCAAAGCGGGTCATCGATGTTTGCGTGGCCGGGGCCGCCCTTGTGGCGCTGGCGCCGCTGATGATCGGGATCTGGCTTGTCGTCGTGCTGTTCAATGGCGGACCGGGCCTGTTCTGGTCCGAACGTATCGGCCGCCACGGACGCAGCTTCTGGATGCCCAAGTATCGTACCATGGACGCCAGCGCGCCGCTCTCGCCTCGCGAGACCTTGCAAGGCGCGGGCAGTCACATCACGCCTCTGGGCGCCTTCCTGCGCCGCTCGAGCCTGGATGAACTGCCGCAACTGTTCTGCGTGTTCTTTGGTCAGATGAGCCTCATCGGTCCTCGCCCGCTGCTGCCTGACGATCCGGCGATCTTTGAGCGCCACAGTTTCCCGCACGCCATGCTCGCCAGGCCCGGATTGAGTGGGCTCGCCCAGGTTGTCGGCCGCAATGAGGTGACACCGCGCCGCAAAGCTCGCCTCGACGCGCTCTACGCCCGGACGGTCTCACCTCGGGTGGACTTGTTTATCTTCTGGCGCACGGCGATGATTGTCCTTTCGGGGCGGGGCCAGATCTAAAATCGACGGCTGGGAAGGGCGATAGTTTCTTTTCGCCTCCACATTATCTTGCCCTCGGCCGCTGAAATTTGGATACGACACTGACAGCCGCTGGACTGATAACGGTTTTCAATATTCCGACCTCATCCGAGCAAGTTTAGATCCGCGCGATACTGAGCGCGATTAGGCGAAGGAGTTTCGTTCGTGGGTAAATCGGGGTCGGGTAAGGTCGCGTTGATCACTGGAGCGACGGGCCAAGACGGCGCCTATCTCTCGGAGTTGCTGCTGGCGGAAGGCTATGTCGTGCACGGCGTCAAGCGCCGCTCGTCGTCGTTCAACACCGGCCGGATCGAGCACCTCTACCAGGATCCGCATGAGGCGGATCAGCGGTTTATCCTTCACTACGGCGACCTGACCGACAGCACCAATCTGATCCGTATCGTCCAGCAGGTGCAGCCCGACGAGATCTACAATCTGGCCGCCCAGTCACACGTGGCCGTGTCCTTCGAGACGCCGGAATATACCGCCAACGCCGATGCGGTCGGCGCTCTGCGCTTGCTCGAAGCGATCCGGATTCTGGGCCTTGAGAAGAAGAGCCGCTTCTACCAGGCCTCGACTTCCGAGCTATACGGCAAGGTGCAGGAGGTCCCGCAAAGCGAGACCACGCCCTTCTATCCCCGCAGCCCCTACGCGGTGGCCAAGCTCTACGCCTACTGGATGGTGGTGAACTACCGGGAGGCCTACGGGCTTCACGCCTCGAACGGCATTCTGTTCAATCATGAGAGCCCGCTGCGCGGCGAAACCTTCGTGACCCGAAAGATCACCCGGGCGGTTTCGGGCATCAAGCTTGGCTTGCAGGACCGCCTGTATCTGGGAAATCTGGACGCCAAACGCGATTGGGGCCATGCGCGGGAATATGTCCGCGGCATGTGGCTGATGCTGCAGCAGGACGAGCCTGACGACTATGTCCTGGCCACCGGCGAGACCACGACGGTGCGGGATTTCGTCGCCCACGCCTTTGCGCAGGTGGACATCAAGCTCGATTGGCGCGGCTCAGGCCTGACTGAGCAGGGCGTCTGCGCCGCGAGCGGCCGCGTGCTGGTTGAGGTCGATCCTCGTTACTTCCGGCCGACTGAGGTCGAACTCCTGCTGGGAGACGCCTCCAAGGCCAAGGCCAAGCTTGGCTGGAGCCACGACACTCCTTGGCAGGCGCTGTGCGAAGAAATGGTGCGCGAGGATCTGATCGTGGTGGCTCGGGAGCAGCGCCGACATGGCGAGTGAGGTGATCTACCCCCTGGCCGGCAAGCGGGTCTGGGTGGCCGGTCACCGCGGCATGGTGGGTGCGGCCATCGTTCGCCGCCTGGCGGCCGAGGATTGCGAGGTTCTCACCGCCGGCCGCGACGAAGTGGATTTGCGGCGGCAGACCGAGACCTCCGCCTGGATCGCCAAGGCCAAGCCGGATGCTATTTTCCTGGCAGCCGCCAAGGTCGGCGGCATCGGGGCCAATGCGGCCTATCCGGCCGACTTCCTGTTCGACAACCTGATGATCGAGGCCAATGTCATCGAGGCCGCTCATCGGGAAGGCGTGGGCAAGCTGCTGTTCCTTGGGTCCAGCTGCATCTATCCCAAGATGGCGGCCCAGCCGATCAAGGAAGACGCGCTGCTGACCGGGCCGCTGGAACCGACCAATGAGTGGTACGCGATCGCGAAGATCGCCGGTCTCAAGCTGGCCCTGGCCTATCGCCAGCAGCATGGGGATGACTTCATCTCCGCTATGCCGACCAATCTCTACGGCCCCGGCGACAATTTCGACCTTGAGAACAGCCATGTCCTGCCGGCCCTGATCCGCAAGGCCCATGAGGCCAAGGTGCGCGGGGAGGTTTCGTTCGATGTCTGGGGTTCCGGAACGCCCCGGCGCGAGTTCCTGCACGTCGATGACTGCGCCGACGCCCTGGTTCACCTGATGACCCGCTATTCCGGCGACCAGCATGTGAACGTCGGATATGGCGATGACATCGCCATCGCCGATCTGGCGCAGCTGGTGGCGGACGCCGTGGGGTTCAAGGGTGAGATCGCCTGGGATCGCTCCAAGCCGGACGGCACGCCGCGCAAGCTGATGAACGCCGGCAAGCTCGCCGCGCTGGGCTGGACGCCCCGGATCAACCTGAAGCAGGGCGTCGAGGACGTCTACGCCTGGTTCCTGGCGCATCAGGCCTAGGGTGGCGGAGCCTTCGACCCTGGGCCGACGTGTGGTGTTCGTGAACCGCTTCTATGCGCCGGACATGTCGGCCACCAGCCAGATCCTGACCCGGCTGGCCGAGCATCTGGCCGGGCTCGGATGGCAGGTGAGCGTGGTCACCAGCCGCCAGCTCTATGGCGCGCCGGGCATCCTGCCCTCGAACGAGGAGATCGCGGGCGTCCAGGTCCAACGGGTGCTCACGACGCGGTTCGGCAACGCCGGCCTGGCCGGGCGTGCGCTGGACTATCTCTCCTTTTATCTGACGGCCTTTCTAGCCCTTCTGACCACCCTGAAGCGGGGCGACATCGTGGTGGCCAAGACCGACCCGCCTTTGATCTCGGTCTTCGCCCACTGGGCGGCGGCCTTGAAGGGGGCTCGCCTCGTCAACTGGCTGCAGGACCTCTATCCGGAAATCGCCGTCGCCTATGGGGTGCGCGCCGCGCGCGGTCCGCTCGGCGCGATCCTGAAGTCGCTGCGCAACACCTCCCTGCGCGGCGCCAGCGTCAACGTCGTGATCTGCGAGGACATGGCCAGGATCGTGACGCCGCTCGCCGGAACCGCGCGGGTCGAGGTGGTGCACAATTGGAGCGACGACACGATCGTCCGACCGGTGGCGCCGGAGGACAATCCCCTGGTCGCGGCCTGGGGCCTGCAGGACCGCTTCGTGGTGGGCTATTCGGGCAACCTGGGGCGCGCCCACGACTGGCGCACCCTCGTCGCCGCGGCCGCTCACCTGCGCGACCGGCCCGACATCCTGTTCCTGATGATCGGCGGCGGGGCAGGGCAAGGCCCCCTGCGCGCCGAGGTCGAGCGGCTGGGCCTGCAGGCGAGCTTCCGGTTTGAGCCCTACCAGCCCCACGATATGCTGGCCTGTTCCTTGAGCCTGCCCCACGTGCACCTGGTGTCCTTGTTGCCGGAGTTCCGGGGCCTGATGTTCCCCTCCAAGGTATTCGGCATCGCCGCCGCTGGCCGCGGCATGATCGCCATCGTCGACCAGCCCTCTGACCTGGCCGATATGGTGCTCGCCCACGGCAGCGGCGAGGCGACCCCGGTGGCGGACGGCGCGGCTCTGGCCTCGGTGATCGTCCGCATGGCCGATGAGGCGGGGGTAGCCACGGCCCTAGGGCTGAAATCCCTCGAGATGCTGGAGGCGGGCTTCGCCTGCGAGCAGACCCTCAAGCGATGGGGCGAGGTTCTCGAGACCGCCTGAGGCGAGCGGCCCGGGACTTGCAGCCGGTAGGCCCGCAGGACCGGAGGCCAGTTGACCTCCATCCCGCATTGCAGCAAGACTCGCCGGGTGGAAGGTTCGAGCCGATGATCGAGGAAGGCCGCCGCTGGTACCCGGTGCAGACCCAGCCCAAGCGCGAAGCCTACGCCGTCCAGCAGCTGAACAATCAGGGCTATGAGGTCTTCTTCCCCAGGCGGCTGATCACGGTGCGCCATGCCCGCCGGGTGCTGGAGCGGGAGGCGAGCTATTTCCCTGGCTACATCTTCGTATCCCTGGATCTGATGCAGGAGCCATGGACGCGGGTCAACAACACCTTTGGCGTCCGCTCTCTGGTCATGGTCGGCGCCCGCCCCGCCGCGGTGCCTACCTCTTTCATCGAGGTCCTGCAGCGCCATCTGGACCAAGACGGCCGCCTGCCGCCGCTAGCGCCTTTCCAGGTAGGGGAACGCGTCAGTATAGTTAATGGCCCGTTAGTTGATCTGGTGGGCACGATTGACCGTCTCGACAGCGGAAACCGGGTTCGCCTGCTGCTAGAACTGGCTACTGGTCTTCTCCCTGTATTCACCGAGACGAAGAACCTTTCTCCATTTCCGCAGAATTGACTTAAGGTCTTCATACTTGGTGAGCTACACATCTGCTGTCTGAAACGAGGCCTGCGCCCGCGGTGTTTTCACCCTGGGTGCGGTAGCCGTGGGGCGGCAGGCTGGCGCGGCGTGGTGCGACAGTCGGGGTTATCGGGCGTGGGGGCGGTGCGCCGCCTGCTCAAATATCGAATTTTCGGAAGCGACCGTGCTCAACACACTTTCCTTCATTACCAATCACCCATTGACGAGAGATCGGCCACTCGCCGCGCTCGCCCGCTTCGCGCGTTGGCAGGTTGCTAGCCGCCTGAAACGCGAGGTCATTTTCGACTGGATCGAAGGATCCAAACTGGCCGCCCGTCATGGAATGGCGGGAGCCACTGGCAACATCTACTGCGGGCTGCACGAGTTCGCCGACATGGCCTTCATGCTTCACATGCTTCGGCCGGGCGACCTGTTCGTCGACGTCGGCGCCAACATCGGGAGTTACACCGTTCTGGCCTCCGCCGTCTGTGGCGCTGAGACCCTAGCCATTGAACCTGATCCTGGGACAATGGTCTCGCTGAAGCGAAACATCGAGGTCAATGAAATCGGAGGTCGAGTCACCGTCTTTGAGGTTGCGCTTGGTGCGGAGCAGGGCGTGGCGAAATTCACGGTAGGACTTGATTCCATGAACCGAATGGCGAGCGATCTGGACACGAATGTCCGTGAGGTCCCGGTCAGGAAACTCGATGATGTCGTCGGTGATCGAAATCCAGTACTGCTGAAGCTGGATGTTGAGGGCCACGAAGCAGCGGTGTTCGCTGGCGCTCACGCCACACTCCGCAAGAAATCGCTAATTGCTATTGAAACTGAGAGTCGGGATCCGGCATTGGTCAATCAGCTTGAGCAAGCAGGTTTCGAAGAAGTTTTCTACGATCCCCTGACCAGGCAACTTCTTGAAGAACCAAGATGGCATCAGAACAACGCGTTGTTCGTCCGAGATTCGGATGAATTGGCCAAGCGTCTCAAGCAAACAAGACCAATAACTGTTCTTGGACGTAGCCTCTAAGCTTATGCCTCACTTGGAGGCATGGGCCATGTGCGGGATCAATGGCCCATGCCTCCAATCAATCCGCCAGCTTACTCTCCAGGAGGAAACTTATCGGGGCGCCGGACAAAATGCCTAGGACAGTCTTCGTTACAGGAGGTGCCGGCTATGTCGGTTCCCATTGTTGCAAGGCATTTTCCGAAGCTGGGTGGAATGTGGTCGTTTATGACAACCTCACCCGAGGATGGCGCGACTTCGTCAAATGGGGACCGCTGATCGAGGGTGACATCCTCGACTATGAGAAGCTCTCCACAGCGATCGCGGAAACTAAGCCTGACGTGGTCGCTCACTTCGCCGCCGTCGCCTATGTTGGCGAGTCGGTCGCTGACCCGGGCCGCTATTACCACGTCAACACGGCGGGCTCGCTGAATGTGCTGCGCGCCATGCGACAGAATGGCGTCGAGGCCATGGTCTTCTCCTCGACCTGTGCGACCTATGGCGTTCCGACTGAGATCCCGATCTCTGAAACTCATGTGCAATCGCCGATAAATCCCTATGGTTGGTCCAAGCTTTTCGTGGAGCAGATCCTTCGAGACTATGGTGCAGCGCATGGCATTCGTTCTGTGATCTTGCGCTACTTCAACGCGGCAGGCGCCGACCCTGACGGCCAGATTGGTGAACGCCACGAGCCCGAGACCCACTTGATCCCTCTGGCCATACGGGGGGCCATGAGTGGGGACTATGAGTTAACGATATTTGGCGACGACTTTGACACGCGTGACGGAACCTGTGTGCGCGACTATATCCACGTGAATGATCTGGCTTCGGGGCACCTGAAGGCGCTGGAGTACTTGGAAGCCGGTGGAGCGTCAGAGGTCTTCAATCTCGGAACCGGCAGCGGAGTAAGTGTGCTCGAAATCGCAGCGGCGGTGGAAATGGTTTCCGGGGTCACTGTGAGGAAGACTGTCGGCCCAAGGAGAGCGGGCGATCCTCCTTTGCTTGTGGCGTCCTCGCAGAAAGCAAGGAGCGTCTTGGGGTGGTCGCCGACGCATTCGAACAGTGATGACATTTTGAGGAACGCCTGGGACTGGCACGTTCTCGAGCACAATGCGGTGCAGCGGCCGGAGAACGACCGTCTACAAACCAATCGGGGAAATTTGTGACTTTCGACATTGTTCTGGAGAAGCTCAAATCCAAGTCCGCGCTCGTTGGCGTGGTTGGTCTTGGATATGTTGGACTGCCATTATCCATGGCCTTTGCTGAGGCAGGATGTCGGGTGCTAGGCTTTGACGTCGACCCTTCAAAGCCCGCCCACATCGAGGAAGGGCAAAGCTATCTAAAGCATATCACTTCTGAACGAATTGAACGCGCAGTCAATCAGCACCTACTATCCGCGACGACCGACTTCGATAGATTATCTGAGTCCGACGCAATATTAATTTGTGTTCCGACGCCGTTGACGCGTCACATGGAGCCCGATCTAAGTTATGTAGAGAACACTGCGCGCGCTATCGCTAACGGCCTGCGGCCAGGCCAGCTCGTTGTTCTTGAAAGCACAACCTATCCAGGAACGACTTCGGAAGTTGTCAAGCCAATCCTTGAGGCGACGGGACTGGTTTGCGGAAAGGATTTTTGGCTAGCGTTCTCTCCGGAACGTGAGGACCCAGGAAACCTAGATTTCTCCACAGCGACTATTCCAAAGGTAGTGGGCGCGGACGATGCCGAGGCGCGTGCTCTTGCGATCGCGCTTTACAACATATTTGCAAAGCAATTGGTTGAAGTCTCCTCGAGCGCAACCGCGGAGGCAGTAAAGCTGACTGAGAATATCTTCCGCTCGGTGAACATCGCTCTCGTGAACGAGTTGAAACTCATCTACGGCCGGATGGGCATCGACGTTTGGGAAGTTATTGATGCGGCTAAGACGAAGCCGTTCGGTTTCATGCCGTTTTATCCTGGGCCTGGACTTGGTGGGCACTGCATCCCGATCGATCCCTTCTACCTGACCTGGAAGGCGCGGGAATACAATATCGCAACTCGGTTTATTGAACTTGCCGGCCAGATCAACAATAACATGCCAGAGCATGTGATCAACGAACTGGTGGTTGCTCTGGATGCGAAATCGGGCCGAGGCTTGAATGGCGCTAGCGTTCTTGTGGTTGGGCTGGCCTACAAGAAGAACGTTGATGATACGCGTGAAAGTCCAGCTTTGAGGCTCATCGAGCTACTGCAGCTTCGAGGCGCCAAGGTCGACTATCACGATCCATTTGTCCCTGAGATACCTAAGACCCGGGAGCATCCCGATCTAACAGGACGACAATCGATCCCTTGGGAGCTTTCTCGAATCTCTGCCTACGATGCGGTGTTGATCGCAACCGACCATGATGGCGTGGACTATCGCGGATTGGCGAGCGCGGCGAGGTTGGTCGTGGACACTCGAAATGCCTGCGCCCGTGCGGGCGCCAATCTCTCCAATGTGGTGGCCGCCTAGCAGTGTGCGGCATAAACGGCCTTTTCGCATACAATTCCGCGTCGTCAGCGCCCGACGAGCGCGAGTTGCTGACGACGCGTGATCACATGATCGCCCGCGGGCCGGACGGGTACGGAGCTTGGTGGTCGTCAGATCGGAGGGTGGCGTTGGCGCATCGTCGCCTGTCGATCATAGACCTTAGCGAGCGCGGCTCTCAGCCGATGCGGCTCGACGAGGGGGACCTCACAATTACGTTCAACGGCGAGATTTACAATCACGCCGAGATCCGCCGCGAGCTTGAGGCGCAAGGCCGGGTCTTCCGCAGTCAGTCGGATACGGAAGTCCTGCTGCATCTTTATGCAGAGAAGGGCGAGCGCATGCTGTCGGATCTGAGGGGGATGTTCGCCTTCGCGATCTGGGATGGCAGGCGCCGGCAGTTGTTTATGGCGCGCGACCCCTACGGCATAAAGCCGCTGTACTATGCCGACGACGGCAAGGCATTCCGTTTCGCAAGCCAGGTCAAAGCGCTGCTCGCTGGCGGTGGGGTGTCTCGCGAGGCAGACGCGGCGGGCATCGTTGGCTTTCACCTGTTTGGCAGCGTGCCCGAGCCCTTGACCGTTCACCGGCATATTCGAGCGCTCCCAGCCGGCCATACCATGATCATCGGAAATGACGGTGGGCAGGCACCCCGGCAGTACCACTCGATTGCCGCCGTCTATGCCGAGGCGGAGCAGGCGCGGCCAATACTGGCGGGCGACCGGCAGGCGGCCATGCGGGAAGCCCTCCTCGACAGCGTCCGCCATCATCTGGTGTCAGACGTTCCCGTCGGGGCCTTCCTGTCGGCCGGGATCGACTCTGGCGCGCTGGTGGGCTTGATGCGCGACGCTGGCCAGAACGAGATCGAGACCGTCACGCTCTCCTTCAAGGAGTTCGAGGGGAGTGCAGACGACGAAGCGCCAATCGCAGCAGAGGTGGCGCGAACCTACGGCACGCGGCACACGACGCGCGTTGTCACCAAGGCTGAGTTTCTGTGCGAGCTGCCGCTTATTCTCGCCGCCATGGATCAGCCGAGTATCGATGGTATCAACACTTGGTTCGTCGCCAAAGCGGCACGCGAGCGGGGGCTGAAGGTGGCCGTCTCGGGCCTTGGCGGTGACGAATTGCTTGGCGGCTATCCGGCCTTTCAGGACATCCCGCGCTGGGTGCGGTGGTTGAAGATTCCCGCGGCGGCGCCGGGCCTAGGCGCGCTCGTCCGGCACGCGGTGATGGCGGTCGGACCACACCGGGTCGGCCTCAGTCCCAAGCTCGCTGGACTCGTCCAGTATGGCGGCAGTTATGCCGGCGCCTGGTTCCTGCGGCGCGCTCTGTTCATGCCATGGGAACTCGACGACATCCTGCCGCGCGACATCGTGGCGGAGGGGCTGGCGAGGCTCGATCCAGTTCGCGTTGTTGAACACGTCCTGTCACCGGCGCCACGCTACGGCTTCAACCGCGTGGCGACGATGGAGGCGGCGCTCTACATGCGCAATCAGCTGCTCCGCGATACCGACTGGGCAAGCATGGCGCACTCGCTAGAAGTGCGGACGCCGCTGGTCGATGCAGAACTCTTGAGGCGGGTCGCGGCAATAGGCCCCCCCGACGCCGCGTTGCCGGCGAAGGGAGAACTTGCCGCTGCGCCTCTTCTGCCCTTGCCGACGGCGGTGACACAGCGGAAGAAGACCGGCTTCGCAGTTCCCATCGCGCCTTGGCTGCCAGGAGCGCAGGCGGCGGGAACAGTGTCGACCTATGGTTATTCGCGCGATTGGGCGCAGCACGTGTCTGCTGAGCAGGCGAAGCTTGCCGTACCATTGGCCCTCGTCGCCTGAAGCCAAGCAACTCACTTGCAGCAGGTCTTGGATAGGCGATTGCGGATCTTGATGCTCGCAACGGACGCACACGGCGGCTTCGGGGGCATCGCGCAGTATAATCGCGACGTCATCGACGCGATGTGCGGCCTCGAACGGGTCGCCGAAGTCACGGTGCTGCCGCGGATCATGCCAGAGGCCGGGTTCACGCATCCGGCCAAGTCGACCTACGACCTGGCAAGTGCCGCCGGTGCGAGGGGGTTCATCACTCGCAGTGCTGCTCATGGGCTGGGCCGCTACGATGTCGTCTACTGCGCCCATATCAATCTCTTGCCAATTGCTGCGGCCGTGGCGCGGGCTCGCCGCCTGCCGCTGGTACTCGCGATCTACGGCATCGACGCCTGGCAGCGTCCGGTCGGTTTGGCGGGGCTGTTCGGCGTTGGCGCGGTTTCGCTGGTCGTTTCGATCAGCCAGATCACACTCGATCGGTTCCTGGCCTGGAGCGGTGTAGCGGCCGAGAAATGCGCCCTGCTTCCCAATGCAATCCACGCAGCCGACTTTGCGATCGGCACAAAGGACAACGCCCTCGCGCAACGGCTCGGTGTTGCAGGGCGACCCGTCATTCTCACCTTCGGGCGCATGTCAGCCGACGAGCGCTACAAGGGTTTCGACGAGGTGCTTGAGGCGATGCCGCGTCTCATCGAGCGCCTGCCGGGACTGGTCTATGTCGCAGCTGGCGACGGAAGCGACAGAGCGCGTCTCGAACTCAAGGCGGAGGCGCTGGGCGTCAAAGACCACGTGCGGTTCTCTGGCCGCGTAAGCGAGGCGGAGAAGGCGGATCTTTATCGATTGGCGGATGCCTACGTCATGCCAAGCTCGGGCGAGGGATTCGGCTTTGTTGTGCTGGAAGCCCTCGCCTGCGGCCTACCTGTCGTAGCGAGTTCGACTGATGGTACGCGCGAGGCCGTCCGCGGCGGTGAACTCGGCGCGGTCGTCGACCCAAAGGATTCCGCTGCCCTGGAACGAGCGATCATCGAGGCATTGGCGCGACCGAAGGCCATCCTGGAGGGGCTCGACTATTTCTCCTTCGCAAACTTCCAGAAGCGGCTCGCGGCGGCACTCGCCGCGGTCGTGCGGGTGCAAGTCTAGATGACCCGGCGCGCTCTGATCTGTGGTCTTTCGGGGCAGGATGGCGCCTATCTCGCGCGCCTCTTGCTGGACAGGGGCTATCACGTGACGGGCACGTCGCGGGATGCGCAGGTCGCCTCGTTCGACAATCTCGAAAAGCTTGGAATCCGTGACCGCGTCGTGCTGGAATCGATGGTTCTGACCGACTTCCGCAGCACACTGCAAACATTGAAGAAGGCTGCCCCTGACGAGGTCTACAATCTCGCCGGGCAGTCCTCTGTCGGGTTGTCGTTCCAGCAGCCGGTCGAGACAATGGACAGCATCGCTGGCGGCGTATTGAACCTGCTCGAATCGATCCGATTTCTGGGCCGGGACATCCGCCTCTATAATGCTAGCTCTAGCGAATGCTTCGGCGACACTAGCGGCAATCCCGCCGACGAGGAGACGTCGTTCCATCCGCGCAGCCCCTACGCGGTGGCCAAGGCCGCTGCGCATTGGATGGTGGTGAACTATCGCGACGCCTACGGACTCTATGCCTGCAACGGTATCCTGTTCAATCATGAGAGCCCGCTGCGCCCGGCGCGGTTCGTGACGAAGAAGATCGTGGCTGGTGCTTGCGCGATCAAGCGCGGTGAGGCCGCGCGCCTGCAACTCGGCAACCTCGAAATCAGCCGCGACTGGGGAGCGGCCGAGGAATACGTCGATGCAATGTGGCGGATGATGCAGCTCGATCAGCCAACCGATCTGGTGATCGCGTCAGGGCGCACGCACAGCTTGGGTGAGTTTGTCGCCGCAGCGTTCGAGGCTGTCGGCCTCGACTGGCGCGCACACGTCGACATCGACGACAGCCTGCGCCGCCCGTCAGACATCCCCTACAGCGCTGGCAATGCATCCAAGGCCGAGCGTCTGATCGGCTGGAAGGCGAAAAGCGGAATGCGAGAAGTGGTCGCGATGATGGTAGAGGCGGAGATGGCAAAAATGGGACTACGCGCGTGATCGGCAGGTCGGCCGTGCACTATGTCCGGTTCGTCGTCGGACTCGACCAGCCACAAATGCAGACGACGCCTGCGGAACCCGATGTGCTGTCCTCGTTCCTGCCCGGGGCGAAGCGCATCGTCGAGGTTGGCGTGTTCGAGGGGTTCACAACTCGTGTGCTGGCGGAGGGGGCCGACCGCGATGCAGTGGTGATCTACGGGATTGATCCCTGCTTCAGCGGTCGGCTCGGCATATCTTTGGGCGAGGCCATCGCCGGGTCCACAACGGCCGAGAACTCGCGAGCGGCATGGGAGGCATCGTCAACAAGCTTAGCACGGATGTCGACGAGGACGTGTCGACACCCGTCGATCTCGTGTTCATAGACGGACCATTCACTCGCAGGCTTCAAAGCCGCTGCTGATACCGGAAAAGCCGCCGGGCTATAGCTCGGCAGCAACGAATATTTTCGGGACCACATCCGCCACGATCCCGGCTTCGAGCTCGTCAAACAACAGGACTCACTCGCCGTGCTGAGAAAGCGGTAGGCCTCGCCAATGTCGCTCTACTTCGCCCTGAACGGGGCCATTAAGGCGCAGCTTCGGTCGGTCGCGCGTAAGATTGGGCTGTGAAGTGACGCCGAGAATACTGCCCAACGAAAGACCTCCGAGCCTTGGCGCGGCGGCACGCGCGTCAATCCTGTGGGGCGGAGGCTTCACGCTCATGCGCGATGTGGCGCAGTTCGGCATTATGCTCATACTCGTGCGCCTCCTCACACCGGCCGACTACGGCACTGCGGCGCTCGTGCAAGCGATCCTCGGTGTGTTTTCAATTGTCTCATCCAATACGTTCTACGCTCACGCTCTGCAACAACGTAACCCAGACGATATTGACTGGCAGGTCCACTTTACTTCGGCAGTTGTTCTGAACGCCGGGATTGCCGCGCTGGTGCTCGTGTTGGCGTTCGGGCTATCGCTCGTTGACCGATATAGCGTGGCAGCGGCGCCGCTTGCGGCGCTCGCGGTTGTCTTCGTCGTTGAAATTCCCGCCGGGTTGCGGCATCGGATGCTGGAGGTGCGCCACGACTGGAAACGCTTTCGGCTCATGCTGGTCATTGGTGCCTTCCTCGGGCTTGGAGTTGGCCTCGCCGTAGGCCTGATGGGCGGTGGCGTGTGGGCGTTGATCGTGCAGATCCCACTAGGCGGCCTGCCTGCCGCGATCGATCTGTTCGTGGCAGAGCGCTTCAAGCCAGACTGGACGTGGAGTTGGGCGCGGTACCGTAAGACAGCTG
>NZ_JBBKVV010000044.1:0-87543 GCF_037968635.1 Phenylobacterium sp. | reverse complement strand
CGAACGGCCCCGCCCTCCCCGGCGGGGCCGTTTTCGTTGGCGACCCCAAGGTGTTGCGGAGCGGAAATGTGATGAACCGAGAATAACGCCGCGCTCAGATCAGCGTCATGGGCTGCGTGGTCATCTAGGGTCAACGTCGCCACTGGGGCGGCGGACTGCGCAAAGGACCAAGCTTTGCCAGAACCCTTTTAGACCAAAGTCGTTTCACCCCAGTCTGAGGACAGGGGCGACAAGAGATATTCAAGGAGACCACCTCATGAAAACGCTCACCATGCTAGCCGCCGCGTCCGTCCTGGCCCTTTCGGCCGGCGCCGCGTCCGCCCAGGGATGGATGTCGATCAACCAGCGCCAGGCCAGTCTCGATGCCCGCATCGACGCCGGCGTGCGCAGCGGTGATCTCACCCGTCAGGAAGCCACCAGCCTGCGCAGCGATTTCCGCACGGTGGCCAAGCTGGAGGCCAACTATCGCCGCAACGGTCTGTCGACCTGGGAACGGACTGACCTGGACCGCCGCTTCGACGCCCTGTCGAACCGCATCCGCTATGAGCGCCACGACCGTCAGGACCGTCAGGACCGCAACGGCGGGGGTTGGATGAACATCAACCAACGCCAGGCCAACCTCGATCACCGCATCGACCAGGGCATCCGCAGCGGCAAGATCACACGGGCCGAAGCCTACCGCCTGCGGGCGGACTTCCAGACCATCGCGCGTCTCGAAAACCGCTATCGCGCCAATGGCTTGTCGAACTGGGAGCGGGCCGATCTGGACCGCCGTTTCGACACCCTCTCGGCCCGAATCCGGATCGAGGCCAATGACTCCAACCGCTACGGCGCCGGCTACGGCGCACGCCGCTAAGTTGTCGGGGGCGCGGCCAGAGGTCGCGCCCCTGCACGACCCAGATTTACTCAGAATTATCCCAACCGTGTTCTGTGAGAGGCTCAAGCTTCGCCAGGACCTTGCATGCCGCCATCGGCCGCGACTTTCTCGTCTGACCTGATGGAGGTCATCGCCGTGCGCCGCGCCCAGGTGCGTATGCGCGTCGGCCTCGCCGTGGGCCTCACCTTCGGCTTTGGCGCCATCACCGGCTGGGTCTGGGCTTTCGTCTGGCTGGCCTGCTACGGCGCGCTGCAAATGGTCGAATACTTCGTGTTCGCCAAACGCACGCCTCCCCCCTGGCTTGCACTCGCCTTGCTCTTCACCAACAGCTTGGTCTTCGGCGCCTTCGCGGCCGACGGGCCGGTCAATGAAGGCGTCTTCGGCCTGGCCTGCTGGATCTGCCTGCTATGCGGCGGTCAGCTGAACTCGGCCCTGACCAGCCAGAAGTCGCAGGCCGGCTTTCTGGCCGCCTCGACCCCCTTTGCAATCTACCTGGCCGCGACCCCCTTCGTCGCCTTGTGGCTGGGGGGCGCGCCACGCCAGGCCGCGGCCATCGCGGCCTCGGCGGTCCTGATCGTGATCTTCACTCACCTGATCTGGCGCGCCGCAGCCCGCGCGCTTACCGCCGAGAGCGAGGCCCGCGCCCAGGCCGAAGCCGCCGACGCCGCCAAGTCGGCCTTCGTGGCTATGGTCAGCCATGAGCTGCGCACCCCGATCAGCGCTATCCTGGCCGGGGCCGTCGAGGCCAACGATGCGCGCAGCGCCTCGGCGCGGAGTTCCAACCTCGACCTGATCTCCTCCTCGGCCCGCATGATGCGCACCCTGCTGGACGACCTGCTCGACATGTCCAAGATCGAGGCCGGGCGCATGGGGGTGGAGGTGACCGCCTTCGACCTGCGCCGCCTGATGCTGGAGACGGTGCGATTCTGGGGCCCGGTGGCCCGCAGGGGGAACCTGACCTTCCGCCTGGAGGGCGCCCACAGCCTCCCGGCCTGGGTCGAGGGCGATCCCACCCGCATTCGTCAGGTCCTCAACAACCTGCTCTCCAACGCCCTGAAGTTCACGCCGCAAGGGACCATCACCCTGCGCATGACCTCAGTGCGCCGGGCCGACGGGACCTGCGGCCTGACCCTAGAGGTCATGGATACCGGGCCCGGCATGACCGACGAGCAGATCGGCGGCCTCTTCACCGCCTATGGTCAGCTCAGCAACAGCGTCGCACGGACCCATGGCGGTACGGGCCTCGGTCTCAACATCAGCCGCGAATTGGCCCGCCTGATGGGCGGGGATCTGGTGGCGGAAAGTGCGCCGGGCCGGGGCGCGACCTTCCGCCTGTCCCTGGACCTGGCCCTGGGTCAGGCCGAGACCCCGGCCGGCGACGCCCCCCAGGAACAGACCGGCCTGCGTGTGCTGATCGTCGACGACCACGAGATCAACCGTCGGGCCTTCACCCTGATCCTGCAGGGCGCGGTGGACGCCATCGTCACCGCCGAAAACGGCCAGGACGCCCTGGACATCCTGGCCCAACAGCCCTTCGACGTCGTGCTGATGGACCTCAACATGCCGAAGATGGGTGGGCTGGACTGCACGCGCGCCCTGCGCGCCACGGCAGGCCCAAACCAGACCACCCCGGTGATCGCGCTCACCGCCTCGGCCGCCCGCAGCGAGATCGACGTCTGCCTGGCCGTCGGCATGAACGCCTTCGTCATGAAGCCCGTCGAGGCCGCCGAGCTGTTCGGGGCCATCGAGCGGGTCTTGGACGCCCACGACGTGGCTGTCGCCGCGGTGGCCTAGCGGCGGCGGCCGATTCCTCCTATCTGGCCCCCCTCTAGGGAGGGATCGCCATGGAAACCCGGCACAACGGCTACACGGTGAGCGACGACGCCACGCGGTTCGACATCGCACGCGCCTATCGCTGGATTTCCGCGCAGAGCTACTGGGGCACGGGCATCCCGCGCGAGACCTTCGAGAAGGCCGTGGCCGGCAGCCTGACGATCGGGGTCTATGCGGCGGACGGCCAGATGGCCGCCATGGCCCGGGTGGTCACCGACCGGGCCACCTTCGGCTGGGTCTGCGACGTCTTCGTCGACGAGGCCCATCGCGGGGCGGGCCTGGGCAAGGCGATCATGGGCTTCATCACCGACCACCCGGACCTGCAGGGCTTGCGGCGCATGCACCTGGCCACCCGCGACGCCCACGGCCTCTACGCCCAGTACGGCTTTGGCCCGCTCACAGGCGCCGACCGCTGGATGGAGATCCGCAAGACCTATACCTGAGGAATGATGGTCAGCTCGGGCCAGCGGCTGCGCGCGCCCTCGGCGGTACGCGCAAAGCCCGAGACCCGGCGGTTGGGGTTCTCGCGATAGGTCATCGAGAACAGGTCCTCCAGGCCGAAGGGGGCGACGATGGTCATGGAGCCGTCGGGCTCCAGCCGCGCGGCGACAGCGTTCAGCGGGCTGGCGAACCGGGTCAGGGCCTCGGCGCTGGAGCTCAGGGGAGCGTAGGGCTCGCCGAACTTGGCCTCGAACCACAGATGGACCCGGGCCTGGTTGCGCACCTCCACCATCTCGCGGACCGGCGGCTGGAAGGCCGCCGCCACCCGGGCGATCACCACGTCCTCGGCGTCCCAGGAGGTGTCGGGATCGAAATAGGCCAGGTCGTAGTCCTTGATCCCGTGGTCGGGGTCGCGTCCCGTCAGGTGGTTCAGGACCCGCTGGTAGATGGCCCCGGAAAAGATCAGCCAGTCGGGCAGGGCCAGCGCGCGCGCGGTCTCCATCACCGCCATCAGGCTGGGGGCGGCCCGCAGGATGGCTTCCAGGTCATCACGATGCTTCACGCCTTACCCCGCAAGGGCCAGGCGTGGTCGAGGGGGCCGTGGCCGGCGCCGAAGCCGGGGGCCCGGCGCATGGCTTCGTGGACATAGGCCCAGGCCCGGGCGACGGCGTCCGGCAGGCTCAACCCCTGGGCCAGGCCCGCCGCCACCGCCGAGGCCAGGGTGCAGCCGGTGCCGTGGGTGTGGCGGGTGTCGAGGCGCTCGCCCTCGAAGGTGGTCTCCCCCTGCGGGGTCATCAGCACGTCCACCACGATGTCGCCGGCCACATGGCCGCCCTTCATCAGCACGGCCTGGGCCCCCAGGGCCAGCAGGCGCTCGCCGGCGCGGCGCAGGTCGTCGGTGGTATGGACCGGCAGGCCGCTGAGGGCCTCGGCCTCGGGGGCGTTGGGGGTGAGTACAGTGGCCCGAGGAATCATCAGGGTGCGCACCGCGTCGACGGCGCTGGGGGCCAGCAGATTGGAGCCGCCCTTGGCCACCATGACCGGGTCGACGATCACTGGAACCCTTACGGTGTCGAGGATTGCGGCGACGCGGGTGACCATTTCCACGTCGCCCAGCATGCCGGTCTTGACGGCGTCGGCGCCGATGTCGTCGAGGACGGCGCGGGCCTGGGCCTCCACCACGGCGGGGGATATCGCATGCACGCCGTGGACGCCGAGGGTGTTCTGGATGGTGACGGCGGTGATGGCGGTGGCGGCGTAGCCGCCGAGCGCGGTGACCGTCTTGATATCGGCCTGGATCCCGGCTCCGCCACCGGAGTCGGAGCCGGCGATGATCAGGACGCGTCCGCGAGAGTCAGCCATCTCAAGGGAAATACAGGATTCGTCGGTTGTCGTGGATGGAAGACTCGGGTGGTCTGGCCCCATGAGCACTGACATCAAGACCGCCATCGTCACCGGAGCCGGCTCCGGCATCGGCCGCGCCAGCGCGCTGGCCCTTGTGGAGGCGGGGTTTCACGTTTTCCTGGCCGGGAGAAGACTGGACGCGCTGGAGGAGACCGCCCGGCGGACTATGGCCGATAAGTGCTCGTTGATGTCCGTTGATGTGAGCGACGAGGCCCAGGTCCTGGCGCTGTTCGAGGCGGTGAAATCCAAGTTCGGAAGGCTGGACCTGCTGTTCAACAACGCCGGGACCGGGGCGCCGCCCGTGCCGATGGAGGAGCTCAGCCTCGCCCACTGGAAGCGGGTGGTGGACATCAACCTGACCGGCGCCTTCCTCTGCACCCAGGGCGCCATCCGTCTGATGAAGGCCCAGGACCCCCGGGGCGGACGGATCATCAACAACGGCTCGATCTCGGCCCATAGCCCGAGGCCCCGCTCGGTGGCCTATACGGCGACCAAGCACGCCATCACCGGCCTGACCAAGTCCACCTCGCTGGACGGCCGGCCCTTCGACATCGTCTGCGGCCAGATCGACATCGGCAACGCCGCCACCGAGATGACCGCGGCCATGGCCAAGGGCGTGCCCCAGGCCGACGGGACGCTCGCGCCCGAACCGATGATGGATGTGAAGGCCGTCGCCGACGCCGTGGTGTTCATGGCCGGCCTGCCGCTCGACGCCAATGTCCAGTTCATGACGGTGATGGCGACAAAGATGCCGTTCATCGGGCGGGGGTGAAAAAACCCGCTCATCCCGGCGAAGGCCGGGATGAGCGGTATTGAGGCGCGCCCCTCAGCGCATCGCTTCCCAGACCCTTAGAGCCTGGACCGTTTCGGCCACGTCGTGGACGCGCACCGCCGTGACGCCGGCCAAGGCGCCGGCCAGGGCCGCGGCGAGGGAGCCGCCGAGGCGGTGGGCGGGGTCCTTGGCGGCCGGGTCCAGGCGGGCCAGGAAGCTCTTGCGGCTGGCGCCCAGCAGGACGGGGAAGCCCAGGGCCACGATCCTGTCCAGGGCAGCCAGCAGGGCGAGGTTGTGGGCGAGCGTCTTGCCAAAGCCGATGCCGGGGTCGAGCCAGATCCGATCACGCGCCACTCCGGCGGCCAGGACCACCTCGACGCGGGCCAGCAGGAAGGCGCAGACCTCGGCGACCACGTCCTCGTAATGGGGCGCGGCCTGCATGGTGCGGGGTTCGCCCTGCATGTGCATGAGGATCACCTCGCACCCGAGTTCGGCGGCGGTCTCCGGCGCGCCAGGCGCCGCGAGGGCGGCGATATCGTTCCAGATCGAAGCGCCCGCACCGACGGCGGCGCGGGCCACGCCGGGCTTCACGGTGTCGATGGAGATGGGGACGCTGGTGCGAGCGCGGAGGCTTGTGATCAGCGGGGCGACGCGGGCGATCTCCTCGACTTGCGAGACGGGCTCGGCTCCGGGGCGGGAGGACTCGCCGCCGATGTCGAGGATGTCGGCGCCCTGCCCCACCAGCCGCAAGGCGTGATCGAGACCCGCGTCGGGATCGAGGAAGAGGCCGCCATCGGAGAAGCTGTCGGGAGTCGCGTTGACGATTCCCATCACGCGGACGGCGGTCACGGCCCTGGCGGGCGGTGGCGCGGGTCGCGCCGGTCGGGGCGAGGGTCCAGGCGGTGGCGAGGTCATAGGCCGTGCAGCTAGCAGACCTGCGCCGGGAGTCGAGGTCCAGGCGCACCTGGACGGCGTCGAGGGCGGGCGGCGGCAGAGGACGCAAGGGCAGGGCCATGCCCGGATCGGTGAGGCATATCCAAGCGTCGACGCATGATTAACGGGCGCCCGAGGAATGTCTGGGTCGGCTCCAGCCCCAAATTGGGGGGCTGTCCTCTTTTCGTCACGTTGCAGGCGGTACAAGCAGGCGGCAAAGGAGGCTGCGATGATCCTTAACCCCGTTCGTCTGTACAATCGCTGGCTCCGCATGCGCGGCGAAGCCCTCGAGGAGGCGCAGATGCTGCGTCGACGCCACGGCGACGAGGCCCTGGAGGCCGCCCGAGCCAAGCTCACCCGAGCTGACCTGAGTTCCTGGGGTCGGCGGGTGATGCAGGAGACGGTGAAGACGCTGGAGAAGGCTTAGCGCCTCAGACGCTCATCCCACCCAGAACGACAAAGGGGAGCCGTGAGGCTCCCCTTTGCGTAGGCCGATCATGGGGCTCAGGCTGGTTCGGGATCGGTCCGGGGCGAGAGGGGCACCGAGGCGACGGGGCCGGCGGGGCGCTTTGAGTCGCTCTCGTCGCGGTTGGGGGCGACCCCCTTCAGCACGGCGATGATCTCGTCGCCCGAGAGGGTTTCATATTCCAGCAGGGCCTTGGCCAGGGTGTGCAGATCATCCAGCCTCTCGGTGAGGATGCGGCGCGCCTCGTCGAAGGCGCCCTGCACCAGCTTCTTGACCTCCTCATCGATGATGTTGGCGGTCTTTTCCGAGACGCTCTGGGTGCGGGAGACGGAGTGGCCGAGGAAGACCTCATCCTGGTTCTCGCCATAGGAGACGACGCCGAGCTTGTCGGAGAAGCCCCACTTGGTGACCATGGCCCGCGCCAGACGGGTGGCCTGGTCGATGTCCGACGAGGCGCCCGAGGTGATCTTGTGCTTTCCGAAGATGATCTCCTCGGCCATCCGGCCGCCCATGAGGACCACCAGACGCGAGGTCATCTGCTCATAGGACATGGAGAGCTGGTCGCGCTCCGGCAGCTGGATGACCATGCCGAGCGCCCGGCCGCGCGGAATGATGGTGGCCTTGTGCACCGGGTCGGTGGCGGGAACCGTCAGGGCCAGCAGGGCGTGGCCGCCCTCGTGATAGGCGGTCAGGCGCTTTTCATCCTCGGTCATGGCCATGGACTTGCGCTCGGCGCCCATCATGACCTTGTCCTTGGCGTCCTCGAAGTCGCGCTGCAGGACCATGCGGCGGTTCTTGCGGGCGGCCATCAGGGCGGCTTCATTGACCAGGTTGGCCAGATCGGCGCCGGAGAAGCCGGGCGTGCCGCGGGCGATGGTCTTGACGTCGACATCGGCCGCCAGGGGCACGTTCTTCATGTGGACGCGCAGGATGCGTTCGCGGCCGCCGACATCGGGATTGGGCACCACGACCTGACGGTCGAAGCGGCCCGGACGCAGCAGGGCCGGGTCCAGCACGTCAGGACGGTTGGTGGAGGCGATGACGATGATGGCCTCGGACGGATCGAAACCGTCCATCTCCACCAGCAACTGGTTGAGGGTCTGCTCGCGCTCGTCATTGCCACCGCCGAGGCCCGCGCCACGGTGGCGGCCGACGGCGTCGATTTCGTCGATGAAGATGATGCAGGGGCTGTTCTTCTTGGCCTGCTCGAACATGTCGCGCACGCGGCTGGCGCCGACGCCGACGAACATCTCCACGAAGTCGGAGCCGGAAATATAGAAGAACGGCACGCCGGCCTCGCCGGCCACGGCGCGGCCGAGCAGGGTCTTGCCGGTGCCGGGAGGGCCCACCATCAGGGCGCCCTTGGGAATCTTGCCGCCCAGACGCTGGTACTTCTGCGGGTCCTTCAGGAACTCGACGATCTCGGTGAGCTCTTCCTTGGCCTCGTCGACCCCGGCCACATCCTCGAAGGTGATGCGGTTCTTGTTCTCGGTGAGCATCTTGGCCTTGGACTTGCCAAAGCCCATGGCGCCGCGGGCCCCGCCCTGCATCTGGCGCATGAAGAAGATCCAGACACCCACCAGCAGCAGGATCGGCAGGCTCTGGACCAGCAGGCCCACCAGGCCGCCGCCCATCTGCTTGACCTCGATGTCCGCGCCCTGGCTCTCCAGGCGCTTGACCAGGTCGTCCTGGTTGTTGGGGGTCATGGCCCCGAAGGTCTTGCCCGCGCCGTCCGTCACCTCGACGCTGGGGCCGCGGATCGTGGCCTTCTTCACCTCGCCCGACGCCACCTTGGACAGCAGCTGGCTATAGGTGATCTGGCCCGAGTTGGCCCCGTGGCCGCCCCCGGTCGTCATGCTGTAGAGCCCGATGAGGACGACGACGATGACGCCCCAGATGGCGAGATTGCGCAGGTTCATATTGGTTCAGACCGTCCCGGAAAGTGTCCGTCAGACCCTAAGATAGGGGGGCGGACACGGTTTCACCAGCAAGCACGGCGCCACGCGACGGAAGTTCGCAGCGCTGCCGTGAAATAGGGGCGAAAACAAAAGGCCGCGCGGTGATCCGCGCGGCCTTTCAAATACTTAAGCTTCGAAGAGGATCGGGACCCTACCGGGCGCCGGGAGCCTTCTTCGGGGCCGGGATCAGGCCTTCACGCTGGGCGCGCTTGCGGGCCAGCTTGCGGGCGCGGCGAACAGCTTCGGCCTTTTGACGGGCGCGCTTCTCGCTCGGCTTTTCGTAATGCACGTGCCGCTTCATTTCGCGGAACGAGCCCTCGCGCTGCATCTTCTTCTTCAGCGCCTTCAGGGCCTGATCGACGTTGTTGTCGCGGACGAAAATCTGAACCAGAGTTATCTCTCCTGTTACCCGTTCCCGCTCGGCCAGTCCTGGGGTCAGGCGGCGGCGAACGGACAATAGCCTTGCACCCGTAGGCTGGAGCCTCCGGGATGAGGGCGGCGAAATACCAGAGACGGGAGGCGATGTCCACGGCGGACAGGAGCCTTTAGGCGCTATATTGTAAGGTATGGCGCACGAAACCGACTGGGCTGAGGCCACCGAACAACAGATTCTGGACGCGGCCCTTAACCTTGCCCCGACCCAGGGATGGACCTGGCCGATGGTGCGGGCGGCGGGCAAGGCCTGCGGGCTCTCCGTCGCGGAGACCGAACTGCTGGTTCCGCACGGCCCGGCCGACCTGGCGGCCCTGCTCTCGCGCCGGCACGACGGCGCCGCGCTGGAACGGTTGGCGGGGACCGATCCCAAAACCCTGAAGATCCGCGAGCGCATCCGGGCCGGGGTCGAGGCGCGGCTGGACGCCGCGGCCGCCGATGAAGGCGCCGTGCGGCGCTGGGCGGGGTATCTGGCCCTGCCGACCCGGATTCCCCTGGCCGTGAAGCTGCTCTGGGAGAGCGCCGATACCCTGTGGCGCTGGGCCGGCGACACGGCCACCGACGAGAACCACTATTCCAAGCGCGCCATCCTGTCGGGCATCCTGGTCTCGGGCCTGACGATCCGACTGGCGAGCGGCAAGGCCGACGCCATGGCCTTCGTCGACAGCCGCATCGACAACGTCATGACCTATGAAAAATGGAAGGCCGGCCGCAAGGGCGGGGACCTGCTGCGGGATGTGGCCGCCGCCCTGGGGAAGATGCGGTACGGGTAGCAAACGTCCTTCTCCCCTTGCGGGAGAAGGTGGCCGGTCGGAGACCGGTCGGATGAGGGGTCGCGCTCCCCTCGACGGGCTACTGTTCGTGACGTTCGTGAGGTTCGTGGACAATCTTGTGCCGCCTCGCGGCGTCACGGCCTGAAGAATTGGAACCACGAACCTCACGAACCACACGAACGGTGGATCAAGCCAAGGTGACGTGCTGCATCCAGGTCCCGGCTGCGCCGCGATGAGCGGGCTTACCTGATGAGCTGATCGACCCCTCATCCGACCCTGCTCCGCAGGGCCACCTTCTCCCGCAAGGGGAGAAGGACATTTGCGCCCCTTCCCTTCCACAGCGTCACGCACCCATGATGTTTCCAACGAGAGGAAACACCATGACCGACACCGCCGACTTCGCCTGCTTCAACGTCACCATCGAGGACGGGGTCGCCCATATCCAGCTCAAGCGACCCGAGGCCATGAACTCCATGAGCCGGGAGTTCTGGAACGAGCTGCCGGTGATCGTGAAGGACATCGACCACAATGCGCGGGCTCGCTGCATCGTGATCAGCTCGACCGGCAAGCACTTCTCCGCCGGCATGGACCTGGCGGTGTTCGGCGGCGGGGGCTCGACCTCGGCCAACCAGGTTCAGGATCGCCATCTGAACGCCGAGCAGCAGCGGCATCATATCCTGTGGCTGCAGGACTGTTTCGGCTGCCTGGACGACGCGCGGATCCCGGTGATCGTGGCGATCCAGGGCGGCTGCATCGGCGGCGCCGTCGACATGACCAGCGCCTGCGACATCCGCTACGCCAGCGCCGACGCCTTCTTCTGTATCCAGGAGATCAATATCGGCATGACGGCCGACGTCGGCACCTTCCCGCGGCTGTGCAAGCTGATCCCCGAGGGGTGGGTCCGCGAGATGGCCTATACGGGGCGGCGCATGGGGGCGGCCAAGGCCAAGGAGATCGGCTGGGTCAACGAGGTCTTCGAGACCCAGGAGCAGTGCGTGGCCCACGCGCTGGCCACCGCCCGCGAGATCGCCGGCAAGGCCCCCCTGGCCGTCACCGGGTCCAAGGTGATGATCAACTATGCCCGCGACCATACCATCCGCGATGGGCTGGACTATATCGCCGTCTGGCAGACCGGCATGTTCTCCGGGCCCCACATGGGCGAGGCCTTCGCCGCCAAGGCCGAGAAGCGCGAAGCGGTGTTCCAGGACCTGCAGCCGCTGAAGCACGGGATGTAGAGAGGGAGGGCCTTCTCCCCTTGCGGGAGAAGGTGGCCCTGCGGAGCAGGGTCGGATGAGGGGTCGTGCTGACCTCTCGGGTTAGGGCGTTGCAGGATCAGCGGATGGGGGAGCGTGACCCCTCATCCGACCGGTCGCTGACCGGCCACCTTCTCCCGCAAGGGGAGAAGGACTCAGATCAGGCCTCCAGCTCCGCGCCCTTGAGGTTGCAGCCCTCGAGCTTGGCGCCGGCGAGGTCGGCCTCCAGGAAGCGGGCGCGGGGGGCCGAGGCGCCGGTGAGGTCGGCGCCGCGCAGGGTGGCGCGCGACAGGTCGGTGCGGAGCATGCGGCCGTCATCGATGGCGAGCGGCCCCAGCTTGGCGCCGCGCAGGTCGGCGCGGGTCAGCAGGGCGTTGGTGAGCCGGGCGCCGCGCAGGTCGGCCATCTTCAGGTTGGCGCCGCGCAGATCACAGCCCGAGAGGTCGGCGCCCTGGAGCTGGACCCCCTGCAGGTTCATGCCGAAGAAGACCGAGCCCGAGGCCGAGAGCCCGCTGAGCCTGCGCCCCTTCAGGCCGCCTGGCACGGAACGGAAGTCGGTGTCGGGCAGACGCACGTGCTGGCCGCTCTTGCCGGCGGAATCGCAGAAGGCCTCGTGGGCCGCCAGGATCGCCTCCAACGGCTTGTCGTCGATATAGACCGCCACTGGCGGCGCCTTCAGCACCCCGGTGAGATCGGCGTTGCTGATGTTGGCCATGCCGATATCGCAGCGGACCATGATGGCGTGCTTGAGCGACGCGCCCGACAGGTCGGCGCCCGAGAGGTCGGCCCCCGTCAGATTGGCGCCGTCCATCACCGCCTTGATCAGCTTGGCGCCGCCAAGCGTCGCGCCCGACAGGTCGGCGTCGGTGAAGTCGGCGGCCATGGCCGAAAGCCCGTGCATGTGGGCGCCGGCCAGGTTGGCCCCGGCCAGCACGGCGAAGGTCAGCTCACCCGGCCGCTCCTCATGCTGCAGGATGCGAAAGCCCTCGGCCTTGTCCTGCAGGGCGATGCGGCCTTCGCGCAGGTCACAGCCCGAGAGGTCGGCGCCCGAAAGGTTGGCGCCGCGCAGGCAGGCGCCGCGCAGATCAGCCTTGGAAAGATCGGCCTGGCGCAGGTCGGTGTCGCGCAGGTCGGCGCCGAACAGAACTGCCCCGGCGAGCCGGGTCCCCACCAGGGAGGCGCCGTTCAGCCGCGCGCCGGTGAGGTCGGCGTCGCGCAGGTCCAGGCCGTCGAGTTGACGGTTGGTGAGGTCGACATAGGCCAGGTTGGCGCGGCGGCCGCCGCTGCGGCCCTCAAGGAATCGCCGGTGCTTGTCCAGCGCCAGGCGCAGGCCATCGGTGTCGAGCGGCTTGAGGACGAGGACGGCGGGCGGCATGGAATTCCCTGAATCCGCTATCGTCACCCAACGCGTTTAAGGAACCGTTGCGTCAATGCGCCACAGGGGTGTTTTCCGTCGAAACGCGACTCACAGCGTCGGCCGTCAGCCCTTCGCCCTGGCCGCCCGCAGCCTGCGGCGACCGGCCTATTTGGCTTCGGGCGGGCCCTGGGTCGCGGCCATGATCAGGGCGGCGATCTTGTCGGTGGAGTCGGCCGCCTGGCTGAGCATGGAGAAGGGACCGGCGCCGGGACGGACGGCCTGGGCCATCTGGGTGGCGGCGCCCTGGGCCATGGCGATGGCGGTGTTGCCCGCGGCGTTCAGACCCGAGTTGGCCACGCGCTGGGCGTTGGCGTCCTGGTAGATGAAGCCGTGGGTGGGGTAGGTGGTCGAGCCGAGGTCACGGATGGGATCGTACCAGACCTTGACCTGGGACCAGTCGCCGGCGGGCGAGACGTCGATCACGGTGACGTCCTTCTCGACCTGCCCACGGGACCCGCCGATACGCGACCAGTTGGCGTGGGTGATCTGGATGACCCGGTCGGTGAGCACCTGGCTGACCACGGCGACGTGGCCGAGCTGCATCTTGCCGTTCGGTTTAAAGCAGAGGACCGCGCCGGCCTTGGGGGAGAAGCCGGTCTCGTACTTGCCGGCGGCCTGTTTCCACCAGGTCCAGGCGTCGCCGAAGATCTGGACGCCGGAAATCAGCCGCGCGAAGGGCACGCACTGCCAGTAGGTGTCAGCCACCGCGCCAGCGGGCGCCAGCGTCATAACCGCCGCGGCGGCCAGGGAACCGAGGGCGGTTCTGGTCCGTTTCAGCATGTTAAGAGGGGCTCCCCACGCGAACTGCCATTAGGGATACTCACCCTGGACGCGAAAGCAAAGAGCTTTTCGGCCCGTGCGGCGGAAGGTCGCCGAGACTCCCACGCATCGACCAGCAGCTTCACTGGGCCGATAGGCGATCTCCGATCAAGACAAGCTCTCAGTTCGTCAAGTCGAACCCTTAACCTTTAGGAACCTAATCACGATGTCGACGCGAGATTCCCGTTGTTAAGCTGGAATTTCATGACCGTGTCATTCATGAATGCTGAAAATGTCTCGCCGAGAACCTAGATTCGGCACGCGTGAAACAATCAGAAACAGACCAGCGGCCGGCGCGCCAAGACCTCGGCGTGAGATCGGCCGCCGTCGCCAAGAAGAGAGGCCGCCCCCCAGGCCGCCGGTCACATTCCAGATATTGACCATCCGGCGCCTGGAAAAATGGCGGTGGCCGACACAAGGCCTGGCGCGACTCACGGCGGCGCCCATCTCACCTGCGAACCATTCGCAGTAGTCGACGCGGCGGGATAGGCTAGAAGGAGCCAACTCCCACTCCTTGAGAACCCCCATGGACAGCCTTTTGATCCTGGCCGCCGACCCGGCCGCCTGGGCCGCCCTGATCACCCTCGTCATCATGGAGGTGGTGCTCGGCATCGATAATCTGGTCTTCATCTCCATCCTGTCGAACAAGCTGCCCGAGCATCAGCAGGCCAAGGCCCGGCGGCTGGGCATCGGCCTGGCCCTGATCATGCGGCTGGCCCTGCTGTCGACCATCGCCTTCATCGTCGGCCTGACCGCCCCGGTGTTCGAGCTGCCCTGGACGGGGCCGCTGAACGCCGACGGCCACCCCGCCTTCGAACTGGCCTTCTCCTGGCGCGACCTGATCCTGATCGCCGGCGGCCTGTTCCTGGTGTGGAAGGCCACCACCGAGGTCCACCACACCATGGACCCCGCCCCCAGCGACGACCTGCTGAACAAGGAGCAGGCTGTCGCCATGAACTTCGGCGCCGCGATCGTGCAAATCCTGCTGCTGGACATCGTCTTCTCCATCGACTCGATCCTGACGGCGGTGGGCATGACCGACCACCTGCCGATCATGGTGATCGCCGTGGTGATCGCCGTGGCGGTGATGCTGCTGGCCGCCGATCCCCTGGCCAAGTTCATCAATGACAACCCCACCGTGGTGATGCTGGCGCTCGGCTTCCTGCTGATGATCGGCGCCACCCTGATCGCCGACGGCTTCGGGGTCCACGTGCCCAAGGGCTACATCTACGCGGCCATGGCCTTCTCCGGCCTGGTGGAGGCGCTGAACATGGCCTCGCGCAGGGCCCAGCAGCGCAAGGCGGCGGGGCATGCGGCGGCCGAAAAGTCTGATACCGTTCCGTAGAAGCCGGTAAGGGGACGGCGATATTTCCGCCCGCCCCCGGACTTCGACGACTTAGAAAATTGAAGCATTAGGGGCGGCCCCTCGTCGCCGGGAAAACGACAATTGAACGAACCTCACGCCTATAGCGACGAGGAGCGCCGGCTGACGCTCATCTCCGTCATGATCGTCTTCCTGCTGTCGGCCATGAGCCAGACCATCGTCGGCACGGCCATGCCGCGGATCATCGCCGAGCTGTCGGGCCTGCACCTCTATGCCTGGGCCACCACCGCCTACCTGCTGGCCTCGACGGTCATGGTGCCGATCTGGGGCAAGCTGGGGGACCTCTACGGGCGCAAGCCGATCCTGCTGATCGGCATCGCCATCTTCCTGGCGGGGTCCTGGCTGGCGGGCCTGGCCGGCGAGTTCGGAGACCTGCCCCTGCTCGGCGGCGGCATGACCCAGCTGATCATTTTCCGCGCGGTCCAGGGCCTGGGCGGCGGGGCGTTGTTCACCACCGCCTTCGCCATCATCGCCGACCTGTTCGCCCCGCGCGAGCGGGCGAAGTTCTCGGGCCTGTTCGGCTCGGTGTTCGGGATCGCCAGCGTGTTCGGGCCCGTGGTGGGCGGTTTCTTCACCGACCACGGCACGGTGACCCTGTTCGGACACGTCATCGCCGGCTGGCGCTGGGTGTTCTACTGCAACATCCCCTTCGCCCTGGCGGCCGTGGCCATGATCCTCGTCAAGATGCCGACCCTGCCGATCCGTGGCGTGGGGCGTATCGACTGGGGCGGCGCGGCCTTGATCATCGCCGGCTTCGTGCCCCTGCTGCTGGCCATCACCTGGGGCGGGCGGGAGTATGCCTGGGCCTCGCCCCTGATCCTGGGGATGCTGGGCTTCGCCATCGCCGCCCTGACCGCCTTCGTCTTCGTGGAGAAGAAGGTGCGGGACCCGATCATCCCGCTGGAGCTGTTCAAGAACCTGACCTTCACCACCGCCAACGGCGCGGCCTTCGTCTATTCCATGGCCTTCATGGGGGTCACCAGCTTCCTGCCGCTCTACATGCAGGTGGGCCAGGGCATCCCGGCCACCACCAGCGGCCTGACCATGCTGGCCCTGATGGGGGGCATGATCGCCAGCTCCACGATCAACGGGCAGCTGGTGACCAAGACGGGCCTCTACAAGCCGTTCATGATCGGCGGCGGGGTGGTGCTGATCCTCGGGGTCTTCCTGATGTGCTTCATCGGGCCCGACACCACCACCTGGGACCTGGCCTGGCGGCTGCTGATCGTCGGCATCGGGCTTGGTCCGGGCCAGAGCCTGTTTGGCCTGGCGGTGCAGAACGCCGTGCCCTTCCATCAGCTGGGGGTGGCCACCAGTTCGGGCCAGTTCGTGCGCCAGATCGGCTCCACCATGGGGGTGGCCCTGTTCGGCGCCCTGCTGACCTCAGGACTCGCCAGCGAACTGGCCAAGCATGCGCCGGCCGAGCCAGGGGCTGTGGTGCGCACCCTGGAGCTGTCGGACCTGCAGGCCATGGCCATGGCGCGCAACCTGCACCCCGAACAGGCCGCCGCGCGGGCCGCCGATCCCAAGCAGGTGGCGATGGAGCGGACGATCCGCACCAGCTTCTCGGTGGCCATCGTCCACGGGATGATCTTCGCCCTGTGCTCGCTGATCGCGGGCTTCCTGCTGATGCTGTTCATCCCGGTGGCGCCCCTGCGCGAGCGGCCCATCGCGGCGGCCAAGGCGGCCGAGCCTGGCGGGGATATCGCGGCGGAGACGGGGGAGGCGTAGGGACTCAACAAGGTTTCGCCGACCTCCATGCGCTCTGGCGCTTCGCGATGCGACGTCTCGTCGCACACCCCTTCGACAAGGCTTAATCAAACAGCGCCACTAATAGCCGAGCCTGCATCAAGACGGGCCGCGATTTGGTGCGCGCCAGGGGAGCCATCGCCGATGTCAATGCAGCCGGACGACGGACGGATCAAAGACGTCACGCCCTACCAGATGACCCTCTCGGGGATGGTTGTGCCTTGGGCCGTGCATGCGGTTTTCAACGTCGCGGCGGGAATTGGACTGGCGCTGGTGGGGGCGCCCCTCATCGCAGCGATCTGGACGGTCGCCCTGTGCGCGGCCGACGTGGTGCTCACGCGGTGCTATCGCACCTGGTCGCAGTCGGCTGCGAACCTGGACAGCGCGCTTGGCCTCCGCCGGCTAAGCGGCGCCGTGTTTCTCAGAACGAGTCTCTGGTTTGTCGCGCCGCTGGGGCATGCCCTAGCGTCCCCGACTCCATCGAGCTTCGCCTTTGTGGCCGTGACCGCAATTTCAATCACCGCGCTCGGCGTCGCGGTGGGCTGGACGTCCCGACGCATGTTCCTAGCGATGGTGGGGCCGTCGCTCCTGGCCGTCGCCGTGGCCGCCGTTGCGCATCTTGGAACACAAGCCGCGCTCGGGGTGATGGTGAGCCTGGTGAGCTTGGCCGCAACGCTGCTGCTGATTTCGATCGGGACCAACAAAACAGTCTTGGAGTGGAGTCACGCCAGTAGGCGCACGCTTGAAATCCTGGCCGAGATGAAGGCGGCGCTCACCCGTTCGGAAGCGGCCGAGCGGCGACTGAGGGTCGCGATGGATATCACCGATCTTTATGTCTACGAGGTCGACTATCAGAAGCGCGAACTGGTCAGCCTTGGCGCGGAAGCGGCCTTCTTTGAGAGGCCGCTGACCTATACGCAGTTCTGGAAAGATCCCTGGTTTGCTGTCGCCCCCGAGGACGTCCCCGGCACGAAGGCCGCGTGGGATCGTTACGAAGCGGGCAAGGAGCCCTACAGGGCGGAATACCGGATCAAGCGGTCGGACGGCAGCGAGGCCTGGGCCTTCGCCGCCGCCGAGATCACGCGTGATGAGAACGGGACCCCATTGTCGCTCGTCGGCGCGATGCACGAAATCACCGAGCGGAAACGCAGCGAGATTGACCTTACCGACGCCCTGGCGCGCGCCGAGGCCGGCAGTCACGCCAAAAGCGAATTCCTGGCGATCATGAGCCATGAGATTCGCACGCCGCTGAACGGTGTGCTGGGTATGGCTCAGGCCATGGCGCGTGACGAACTCAGCGCCACCCAGCGCGAGCGCCTCGACGTGATCCGCAAGTCAGGTGAATCGCTGCTCATCCTGCTCAACAGCGTGCTGGATCTCTCAAAGATCGAGGCGGGCAAGTTCAAGCTGGATGAGGGCGAGGTTCAAATCGCAAGCCTTGTTCAGGCGGCCCTCGACGCGTTTGGCGCGGAAGCTGACGACAAAGGCGTCGCCCTCTCCCTGCATATCCAGCCCGAGGCGGAAGGGGTCTATGCAGGGGATTCCGCGCGCCTCAGCCAAGTGATCTACAATCTCGTCTCAAACGCAGTGAAGTTCACACCCCGCGGGGCGGTGAATGTCCGCGTCCTGCGACAGGACGCCAGGCTGATCATCACGGTCCGGGACACCGGCATCGGAATGTCTCCAGATCAGCTCGAGGCGGTGTTCGAAAAGTTCGTCCAGGCTGACGCGTCAGTGACCCGCCGTTTCGGAGGGTCGGGCCTGGGGCTGACCATTTGTCGCCAGCTGGTCTGCGCCATGGGCGGGACCATCGGGGCGCAAAGCGAGGCGGGCCAAGGATCTCAATTCACCGTTGAACTGCCCCTTGCCCGATTGCGGGATACCCCCGCCACCGTCGACGCCGCTAGTGGCTCGAACGAATCTCCGCAAGCCGAACCTGCGCCGCTGCGGCTGCTGGTGGCGGAGGACAACGCGGTAAATCAGCTGGTGCTTCGCACGCTCCTGCAACAGGTGGGCATTGAGCCTGTCATCGTCGCCAACGGCGCCCTTGCCGTGGCGGCATGGCGCGCCGAAGTCTGGGATCTGATCCTCATGGATATCCAGATGCCGGAGATGGACGGCTTAACCGCCACCCGAACCATCCGCTGCGAGGAACCGCGCCGTGGGCCTGGCCGGACACCCATACTGGCGCTAACCGCGAACGTGATGGCGCAACAGATAGAAGCCTATCTCGCGGCCGGAATGGACAACGTCGTTGCAAAGCCCATCGATGTGGGACGCTTGATCGACGCCATTCAGAGCTGCCTTGAGGCCCCTGGCGAACTGCCTGATGAACACGCCGCCTAGCCCCTCTCGGGCCGTCGAGGGCCGCGCAGGAGCAAGATAGCCTTCGTCCGCCACTTCCCGTCACAGGAAGCTGTAGGGGTCCACGTCGATGGCCACGCGGATCATGCCGGGGGGGCGGAAGCGGGCGCGCCAGGCGGCGAGGTAGGCGGAGAGATCCACCGTTCGGTCGGCGCGGATGAGGAAGCGTTTGCGGCGGCGGCCGCGGATCAGGCCGAGCGGGGCGTCGGCGGGACCGTAGACGGCGACGCCCTCGGCGTTGGGCGCCGTCTGGGCCATCTTTTCCACGAAGGCCTCCAGCTGGACCGCGTCCGGCCCTGAGACGATCAGGGCGGCCAGTCGGCCATAGGGCGGCAGGCCGGCGATCTCGCGCTCCTCCAGCTCGGCGGTGGTGAAGGCGTCGCGGTCTTGGGCCTTGAGCGCCTGCATGACCGGGTGCTCCGGGGCGTAGGTCTGCAGCATGGCGCGGCCAGGACGGTCCTTGCGTCCGGCGCGGCCGGTGGCCTGGGCCAGCAACTGATAAGTGCGCTCGGCGGCCCGCAGGTCGCCGCCGCGCAGACCAAGGTCGGCGTCCACCACGCCGACCAGGGTCAGGCCCGGGAAGTTGTGTCCCTTGGCGGCGGCCTGGGTGGCGACCAGGATATCGATCTGCCCCTCCTCCATGGCCTGGATCAGGCGCTTGGCTTCGCGGGCGTCCCAGACCGTGTCGGAGGAGAAGATCGCCACCCGGGCGTCGGGGAAGAGATTCTTGGCCTCCTCCTCCACCCGCTCCACCCCGGGGCCGATGGCGGTCAGGCTGTCCTTGGCGCCGCAGTGGGGACAGGCCAGCGGCTTGGGCATGGAAAAGCCGGTGAGGTGACAGACCAGGCGGCCGGAATAGCGGTGCTCCACCAGCCAGCTGTCGGTGTCGGGCGAGGTCATCCGCTCGCCGCAGGCCTTGCACAGCACCAGGGGTGCGTAGCCCCGGCGGTTGAGGAACAATAGGGTCTGCTCGCCCCGCGCCCAGGTCTCGCCCATGGCCTTCACCAGGGGCGCTGAGAGCCAGCGGCCGTTGTCGGGCGGGGTCTCGCGCATGTCGATCAAAGTGATGTCGGGCAGGACGGCGATCCCGTGGCGGGAGGTCAGGCGCAGCCAGCGATAGCGGCCGGTCTCGGCGTTGCGCAGGGATTCCAGCGACGGCGTGGCCGAGGCCAGGATGACGGCGGCGTCCTCGATCTTGCCGCGAGCCACCGCCATGTCCCGGGCCTGGTAGATGAAGCCCTCCTCCTGCTTGTAGGAGGCGTCGTGCTCCTCATCGACGACGATGAGCGCCAGCTTGGCGAAGGGCAGGAACAGGGCCGAGCGGGCGCCGATGACGATGCGGCACTGGCTTGTCGCCACCGCGTCCCAGACCTGGCGGCGGGCGGGCGGGGTGATGTCGGAGTGCCACTCGGCCGGGGCTGAACCGAAGCGGGCGGCGACCCGGGCGATGACCGCCTGGGTCAGCGCGATCTCCGGCAGCAGGATCAGCACCTGGGCCTCCGGATCGGCGGCGAGCGCCGCGGCCACGGCCTCCAGATAGACCTCGGTCTTGCCCGAGCCGGTGACCCCGTCCAGCAGGGCGACGTTGAACCCCCCCTCCCCCAGCATCGCGACCAGGGCCTTGGCGGCGGCGTCCTGGCTGGGGTTGAGGGGGTGGCCCTCGCGCGACAGGTCGGGCGGATCAAAGGCGACGGGGGCCTCGATGAGGCGGACGGCGAGCACGCCCTCGTCCACCAGCCCCTTGATGACGCCCGACGAGACACCGGCGGCGCGGGCCAGGTCAGGGGGCGAGAGGCGCTGGGCGGCGACCGTTTCCAGCACCTTGGTTCGGGCCGGGGTGGCGCGAGCGGGCGGGGCGCCGGTGGCCTCGACGATCTTCTCTGGGCGCGCCTTCTGGGCGCGTGCGCCACGCAGGGTGATGGCCAGGGGCGAGCCAGGCGAGTCCACCGAGTAGCGGGCGGCCCACTGGATGAATTCGATGGCGCGAAGCGGTAGGGGCGGCTCGTCGAGCCTGGCCTCCACCACCTTCAGCGGCCGGTTGCCGCCGGTCCCGTCGCGCAGGGCGGTGACCACGCCGCGCAGCAGGCGGGGGCCCAGCGGCGCGGACACCTGATCGCCAACCGCCAGGTCCATGCCCTCCGGCTCCTCGTAGTCGAAGGCCTCGGGCAGGGGCATGGGCAGGAGGATCGAGGCGATGCGGCGGGTCATGATGTGAACCCCTTCTCCCCTTGCGGGAAAAGGTGGCCGGTCAGGGACCGGTCGGATGAGGGGTCGCGCTTCGCTTTCAAATAATTCTCGTCATCCCGGACGGCCGACAGGCCGATCCGTGACCCAGGGGCCAAGCGCACCGCCCCTGGGTCCCGGCTCTCCGCTGCGCTACGGCCGGGATGACGCAGTGAGTTTGCTGGAGAGTTCTTTCGACCCCTCATCCGACCCTGCTCCGCAGGGCCACCTTCTCCCGCAAGGGGAGAAGGACGCGAATAGATAAGCGGGAGTTGGTTCATCACGCTCCGCACATAGGCTGGCCGCGCCGGAGCACAACGGCTAAGGAGGCCCCGTTCATTCCTGCGCAGAGGCCCTTCATGCAGCTCTTTCTCGACACCACGGACACCGCGGTCCTGAAGGACCTGGCCTCGACAGGCCTGGTGGACGGCGTCACCACCAATCCCACCCTGATCGCCAAGTCCGGCCGGCCCATGCTGGAGGTCATCGCTGAGATTTGCGATCTCGTCGAGGGCCCGGTGAGCGCCGAGGTCGCCGCCACCGACGTCGAGGGCATGCTGAAGGAGGGCGCCAAGCTGGCCGCCATCGCCACCAATGTCGTGGTCAAGCTGCCCCTGACCCGCGAGGGCCTGATCGCCACCGCCGAGTTCGCGGTGCAGGGCATCGCCACCAATGTCACCCTTTGCTTCTCCGCCGCCCAGGCCATGCTGGCCGCCAAGGCCGGCGCCACCTACATCTCGCCCTTTATCGGCCGGCTGGACGACTACGGCATGGACGGGATGGACCTGATCCGCGAGATCCGCGCCATCTACGACAACTATGATTTCGACACCGAGATCCTGGCCGCCTCGATCCGCAATCCCGCCCATGTGACCGCCGCGGCCCTGTCGGGCGCCGACTGCGCGACGATTCCACCCGGGGTTTTCTTGGACCTCTTCAAGCACCCGTTAACCGAGAAGGGTCTTGAACAGTTCATGAGCGACTGGGCCAAAACGGGTCAGTCCATTCTGTAGAACTGCAGGGGCGGATAGATGGATCTCGGGGCCGGGCTGAAGGATCAGACGCTAGGCCCCGACGAGGTGCGCCGCTTCCTTTCCGACAATCGCGATTTCCTGCTGCACGACACCGCCCTGATGGCGGAACTGGGCCTGCGCCCCGACGCCGCCAATGTGGTGGACTTCGGCCCGGCGGCGCTGGCCCGTGTGCATGAGGCGCACAAGAACGAGTCCAAGGCCCGCAAGCACCTGGAGGCCACGGCGCGCGCCAATTTCGCCGCCCAGGCCCAGACCCACGGCGCGGTGGTCGACCTGCTGGACGCCCGCAATCACGCCGACCTGGCCCGCCGGGTGGACGAGCTGGCGCAGCTGCGCTTTGGCCTGGCCGCCGGGGTGGTGGCCCTGGAAGGCCCTGACCGCACCCCGGCCGGATGGCGGGTGATGGCGGAAGGTCAGATCGACCTGGTGATCGGCCACCAGCGCGTGGCCCTGATGGGCTTCCAGCCCACGGCGCTGGGCCTGTTCGGCGAGCGATCGGGGGAGATCAAGTCTATGGCCATGGTGCGCATGGCGATCTGGGAGCCGGCCCGCACCGGCCTGCTGGCTTTCGGCTCGTCCGACGCACACGGCTTCACCGAGGACATGGGCGCCGAGCTGGTGGCCTTCCTGGCCCGAGTCGTCGAACGCACGGCGGAGCGATGGCCGGTCCTGTGACCACCGCCCGGCAGGTCCTGGCGGAGTGGCTGGTCCACCTGGCCCAGGAGCGCCGCGCCTCGCCGCGCACGGTGGAGGCCTATGGCTTCGCGGCGGGCCGCTACATCACGTTCCAGGAGGGGCATCGGGGCGAGACCCTGACGCTCGCGGCCTGCGGTGAGCTGACCGCCGGTGAGATCCGCGCCTGGCTGGCCCACCTGCGGTCCGGCGACCATCCGCTGTCGCCCCGGTCGCTGTCGCAGTCACTGTCGGCGATCCGCACCTTCCACCGCTACCTCGACCGCCGCCACGACACCCCCAACGCCCACCTGGCCCTGGTGCGCGGGCCTCGGGTCAAGCCGTCGGCGCCGCGCCCGGTCACCGAGGACCAGGCGCGCGGCCTGATCGCCGAACCCTCGATGGACTCCGATCGCGAGGACTGGGAAGTCGCCCGCGACGAGGCGGTGCTGACCCTGCTCTATGGCTGCGGCCTGCGGATTTCCGAGGGCCTGTCGCTGAAGCGGTCGGACGCGCCGCTGGGGGACAGTCTGCGCATCGTCGGCAAGGGCTCCAAGACCCGGATCGTGCCGGTGTTGCCCGCCGTGCGCGAGGCCATCGACGCCTATGTGGCGTCCGCGCCCTTCGCCCTGGCGCCTGACGAGCCGCTGTTCCGCGCCAAGCGGGGCGGGCCCTTAAGTCCACGCCATGTGCAGGCGACGGTGCAGTCGCTGCGGGGCCGGCTGGGCCTGCCCGCCAGCGCCACGCCGCATGCCCTGCGCCACTCCTTCGCCACCCACCTGCTGGGGGCCGGCGCCGACCTGCGCTCCATCCAGGAACTGCTGGGCCACGCCTCGCTGTCGACGACCCAACGCTATACCGATGTCGACGCGGCGGCCCTGCTGAGCGCCTACAACAGCGCCCACCCGCACGCCTGATTTATCCTTCTCCCCTTGCGGGAGAAGGTGGCCGGTCAGCGACCGGTCGGATGAGGGGTCGCGCTCCCCTCTCCGCGCAGTCCGCTACGCCCCAACCCGAGAGGCCTATCGACCCCTCATCCGACCCTGCTCCGCAGGGCCACCTTCTCCCGCAAGGGGAGAAGGAACCCAACTCCGCAAATGCGCCGTCTCATTCAGGCTGACCACGTTCCGCTGGCCGCTGCGGGCGCACATGTAGCGGTGGATGCTGGTGTAGCGGGGTTCGAAGAACAGGCGGGGAGCCATATCGAGGACGTGGGCCGTCCAGACATTGATCACCCCGCCGTGGCAGAACACCGCCACCCGCTGGCCGGGATGGCTCTCGATGATCTCCTCCAGGGCCGCGACGACGGCCTGCTGGAAGACGCCGATATCGACCCCGTGCTCGCCGTCAGCCATGGCCTTCCAGGCGGCGTAATCCTCGCGCTTCAGCTCCTCCATGGGGACATAGGCGCCTGAGTCGCGGTCGAACTCGGCGATGCCGTCGTGGTGACGCAGCGCGTGGCCGCTGTGGGCCAGCAGCGGCGCGGCGGTCTCGATGGCGCGCAGCATGGGGCTGGAATAGACCGCGTCGAAGGTCTCGCCCGCCAGCCACTGCGCCACCTTGCGCGACTGGTCGTGGCCCTCGTCGTGCAGCGGCGGATCGGCGCTCTGGTCGCTGCGGACCGGCAGGCCATGGCGGATGAGCACGAGTTCCATCGGTTTCCTTCCCCGGACGCTTTGGCATCCAAGGGACCGATTTTCGGGCGCACCGCAAGGGTTGAGGGCTGGTTGGCGGGCCCTAACGCCGCGCCATGCGCACCCAGTGCGTGCCGTCGTCACCCTCGTCCAGTTCACGGAAGCCCTCGCGGCGGTAGAAGGCCCGGGCGCGGGTGTTGGCCATCTGGCACTTCAGGGACAGCGGACCCGGCGCCACGTGGGTCAGGTGGTCCAGCAGGGCCTTGCCGACGCCCTGGCCCCGCTGCGCCGCGTAGAGGGAGTGGAGGAAGCTGTCGACGGTGAAGAGGGCCGCGACGCCGACGATGCGGTGATCGGCCACCGCCACATAGACGTCCTCCTCGCGGGCGTCGCGCAGGAAGACCTGGGCGTTGTGGCGGGCCGCCGGCAGCCAGGTGAAGGTTTCCCGCAGGACCTTCTGGTAGACGGCCGCGGCGATGGGCAGCTCCTCCGGGCGGACCCGGCGGACGACGATCAAGCCTGCATGGTCCAGCCCTCGACGCCCATGGCGGCCTGGCGGCCGGCCTCGGAGCGGGTCGGGTGGGGGTGGACGGTGCGGGCGACATCCTCGCTGGCGGCGCGGAAGGCCATGGCCACGCAGTACTCGCCGATCATCTCGCCGGCCTGGGGGCCGATGATGTGGACGCCGAGGATTTCGTCGGTCGCCGCGTCGGCCAGGACTTTTGCAAAGCCCTCGGTCTCATGGTTGATCTTGGCGCGGCTGTTGGCGGTGAAGGGGAACTTGCCGGACTTGTAGGCGATCCCGGCCTCCTTCAGCTGCTCCTCGGTCTTCCCGACCCAGGCGACCTCCGGGTAGGTGTAGACCACGCTCGGGACCAGATTGTAGTCCACGTGGGCGTACTTGCCGGCGATGGTCTCGATCACCGCCACGGCGTCTTCCTCGGCCTTGTGAGCCAGCATCGGGCCATGGATGGCGTCGCCGATGGCCCAGACGCCAGGCGCCGAGGTCTTGAAGTTGTCGGTCTCGATGAAGCCGCGCTTGTCGGGGACCACGCCGACGCTCTCCAGGCCCAGGCCCTGGGTGAAGGGGCGGCGGCCGATGGCCAGCAGGACGTAGTCGGCGGTGAGCGTCTCGATCTCGCCGCCGGCCACCGGCTCGACGGTGAGGGTGACGCCGGTTTTCGACGCCTTGGCGCCGGTGACCTTGGCGCCCAGCTTGAAGGCCATGCCCTGCTTGGTGAGCGAACGCTGGAAGGTCTTGGCGGTCTCGGCGTCCATGCCCGGCGTGATGCGGTCGAGGAACTCGACCACCGTGACCTCGGCGCCCAGTCGCCGCCAGACCGAACCCAGTTCCAGGCCGATGATGCCGGCCCCGATGACGATCAGGCTCTTGGGGACTTCCGGCAGCGAGAGCGCGCCGGTGGAATCGACGATGCGCTTGTTGTCGACCACGACGCCGGGCAGGCCCGAGGGCTCCGAGCCGGTGGCGATGACGATGTTCTTGGTCTCCAGCACGGTGACCGAGCCGTCGGGGCCGGTGACCTCGACCTTGCCGGGGCCACTGATGCGGCCCATGCCCTTGATCCAGTCGACCTTGTTCTTCTTGAACAGGAACTCGATGCCCTTGGTGAGCGCCGTCACGCTCTCGGCCTTCTGCTTCATCATCTGCGGCAGGTTGAGGGTGGGGGTCACCTCGATGCCGAGGGTGGCGAAGTCCTTGTTGGCCAGATCAAACATCTCCGAGGCGTGCAGCAACGCCTTGGAGGGCATGCAGCCGACGTTCAGGCAGGTGCCGCCCAGGGTCTCGCGCTTTTCCACCACGGCCACCGACAGGCCGAGTTGCCCGGCGCGGATCGCGCCGTTGTAGCCGGCGGGACCGCCCCCGATGATGACGACGTCGTATTGGGCCATGAGCCTGGTCTTCCGAATTGAGAGGTGCTGGGCAAGGATATGGGGACGCGGAGGTCCCTTAGATATCCAGCAGCAGGCGTTCCGGGTTCTCGATGGCGTCCTTGACGTGGACCAGGAAGGTCACCGCGCCCTGGCCGTCCACCACGCGGTGGTCGTAGCTCAGCGCCAGATACATCATCGGCCGGATCACCACCTGGCCGCCGATGGCCATGGGCCGGTCCTGGATCTTGTGCATGCCCAGGATGCCCGATTGCGGGGCGTTGAGGATCGGCGTCGACATCAGCGAGCCGTAGACCCCGCCGTTGGAGATGGTGAAGGTGCCGCCCTGCAGGTCTTCCATGGCCAGGGCCCCGTCGCGGGCCTTCTTGCCCAGGGCGCCGATGGCCTTTTCCACGCCGGCCAGGCCGAGCGCGTCAGCGTCGCGGACCACGGGGACCACCAGGCCACGCTCGGTGCCGACGGCGACGCCGATGTCGTAGTGGTTCTTGTAGATGAGGTCCTGGCCCTCGATCTCGGCGTTGACCTCGGGCACCTGCTTCAGGGCGTGGACCACGGCGGCCACGAAGAAGCTCATGAAGCCGAGCTTCACCCCGTGGGTCTTCTCGAAGACGTCCTTGTACTTGGTGCGCAGGGCCATGACGTTGGTCATGTCGACCTCGTTGAAGGTCGTCAGCATGGCCGCGGCGTTCTGGGCTTCCTTCAGCCGGCGCGCGATGGTCTGGCGCAGGCGGGTCATGCGGACCCGCTCCTCACGCTCATGGATCTCACGCGGCGCGGCGGCGGCGGCGGCAGGCGCCGGGGCGTTGGCGCGGGCTTCCAGGGCGGCGAGCGCATCGCCCTTGGTGACCCGGCCGTCCTTGCCGGTGCCGGAGATGGCGCCAGCGTCGAGCTTGTTTTCGGCCACGATGCGTTGGGCGGAGGGCGCGAGCGGCGCGGCCGCGGCGGCGGCCGGGGCGGGCTTGGGCGCGGGAGCCGGGGCGACAGCCTTGGGAGCTTCAGCCTTGGCGGCTTCGGCCTTGGGAGCCGCAGGCTTGGCCGGCGCGGCGGCGACCGCGCCCTCGGTCACATGACCCAGGACCGCGCCGGGTTCGACCGTGGCGCCTTCCTCGGCGCTGATGGAGGCCAGCACCCCGTCGGCGGGGGCGGCGACTTCCAGGCTGACCTTGTCGGTCTCGAGTTCGACCAGAATCTCATCCTTGCGGACCGTGTCCCCGGGCTTCTTGGCCCAGCGCGCCACAGTCGCCTCGGTGACGGATTCGCCGAGCGTGGGCGTCATGATGTCGGCCATTGGGGAGGTTCTTCCTGTTCTTTCGGGCGGTCGGTTTAGGCGAAGGCTTCAGCAAGGAACGTCTGAAGTTCCTTCATGTGCCGGCTCATCTGGCCGGCGGCGGTGGAGGCCGAGGCCGGGCGCCCGACATAGCGGGCGCGCTTGGCCTTGATCTTCAGGCGGTCGAGGGTGAGTTCCAGCCACGGATCGACGAAGGTCCAGCCGCCCATGTTCTTCGGTTCTTCCTGGCACCAGACCAGCTCGGCGTTGGGGAAGCGCGAGAGCTCGGTGGACAGCGACTTCACCGGCCAGGGATAGAACTGCTCCAGGCGCATCAGATAGACGTCGTCGACGCCCTTTTCCTCGCGCGCGTCCAGCAGGTCGTAATAGACCTTGCCCGAGCACAGCACGACGCGGCGGATCTTCTCCGGCTCCACCAGCTTGACGGCGGTGTTGACGCCGCGCTCGGCGTCGTCGTGCAGCACGCGGTGGAAGGACGAACCCTCGGCCATGTCGGTCAGCCGCGACGTCGCCTTCTTGTGCCGCAGCAGCGACTTGGGCGTCATGACGATCAGCGGCTTGCGGAACTCCCGGCGCATCTGGCGGCGCAGGGCGTGGAAATAGTTGGCCGGGGTCGAGCAGTTGACGACCTGGAGGTTGTCCTCGGCGCAGAGCTGCAGGAAACGCTCCAGGCGGGCCGAGGAGTGTTCCGGGCCCTGGCCCTCGTAACCGTGGGGCAGCAGCAGAACCAGCCCACTCATGCGGAGCCACTTCCGCTCCCCTGAGGAGATGAACTGGTCGATCACCACCTGGGCGCCGTTGGCGAAGTCGCCGAACTGGGCTTCCCACAGCACCAGGGTCTTGGGGTCGGCCAGCGAGAAGCCGTACTCGAAGCCCAGCACCGCCTCTTCGGAGAGGGCGCTATCGATGACCTCGAAATGCGCCTGGCCGGGGCGCAGGTTGGAGAGCGGCTGGTAGTGGGCCTCGGTGGTCTGGTCCACCAGGTCGCAGTGGCGCTGCACAAAGGTGCCGCGCACGCTGTCCTGGCCCGCCAGGCGGACGGGGAAGCCGTCGTCGAGCAGCGTGGCGAAGGCCAGGTGTTCGCCCGTGCCCCAGTCCAGCCCCTCGCCGGTCTCAATGGCGGCGCGGCGGTTGTCGATGGCGCGCTTGACGGTCTTGTGGACATCCAGGTCGGCCGGGATGGCGGTCATCCGGGAGCCCAGGTCCAGCAGCTTCTGCAAGGGCACGCTGGTGTCGCCCCGGCGGTCATCGCCGTCGGGCAGGGCCAGGCCCGCCCACTTGCCGTCCAGCCAGTCGGCCTTGTTGGCCTTGTAGGTCTTGCCGGACTCCATCTCCTGGTCGAGAAAGTCGTCGAATTCCTTCATCCAGACGGTGACGTCGTCCTCGGTGATCACGCCCTCGCCGATCAGCTGGCGGGAATAGAGTTCACGGGTCGAGGGGTGGTCCTTGATCTTGGCGTACATCAAGGGCGAGGTCATCGTCGGGTCGTCACCCTCGTTGTGACCGAACCGGCGGTAGCAGAACATGTCGATGACCACGTCCTTGCCGAACTGCTGGCGGAACTCGGTGGCCACCTTGGCGACGTAGGTCACGGCCTCGGGGTCGTCCCCGTTCACGTGGAAGATCGGGGCTTCCACCATCAGGGCCACGTCCGAAGGATAGGGCGACGAACGGCTGAAGGCTGGGGCCGTGGTGAAGCCGATCTGGTTGTTGACGATGAAGTGGATCGTCCCGCCGGTGCGGTAGCCCTTGACGCCCGAGATGGTGAAGCACTCGGCGATCACGCCCTGGCCGGCGAAGGCGGCGTCGCCGTGAAGCAGCAGCGGCAGGACATGGGTGCGGCCGGAGTCGGGGCTCTCGCGCAGATTGCTCGCCTGCTTGGCGCGCGCCTTGCCCAGCACCACCGGGTTGACGATCTCCAGGTGGGACGGGTTGGCGGTCAGCGACAGGTGGACGTTGTTGCCGTCGAAGGCGCGGTCCGAGGAAGCGCCCATATGGTACTTCACGTCGCCGGACCCCTCCACGTCCGAGGGCAGGCTGGAGCCGCCCTGGAATTCGTGGAAGATCACCTGGTAGGGCTTGGCCATCACGGCGGCCAGGACGTTCAGGCGGCCCCGGTGGGGCATGCCGATGACGATGTCCTTCACGCCGAGCGCGCCGCCGCGCTTGATGATCTGCTCCAGGGCCGGGACCATGGCCTCGCCGCCGTCCAGGCCGAACCGCTTGGTGCCGGGGAAGCGCTTGTGCAGGAACTTCTCGAAGCCCTCGGCCTCGATCAGCTTCTTCAGGATGGCGACCTTGCCCTCCTTGGTGAAGTTGATCTCCTTGTCGCGCCCCTCGATGCGCTCCTGCAGCCAGGCCTTCTGGGTCGGATCGGAGATGTGCATGTACTGCACGCCGATGTCGTTGCAGTAGGTGCGGCGCAGGATCGCCAGGATCTCGCTGATGGTCCCGGTCTCCAGGCCCAGCACGAAGTCCAGGAAGATCGGGCGGTCGTAGTCGGCCTCGGTGAAGCCGTAGGAGGCGGGGTCCAGCTCGCTGGCGTCGCCCTCGGGAATGGCGATGCCCAGGGGATCGAGGTTCGCCCGCAGGTGGCCGCGCATCCGGTAGGCCCGGATCATCATGATGGCGCGCAGGGAATCCAGGGTCGCGGCGCGGACGGATTCGGGATTGGCGGCCGGCGCGGCGCGCTCGGCGACCTTGGCGCCGACCTTGGCTTCAACCGCCGGCCAGAGGCCGTCGATGGCCGACAGCCAATCGGGACGGGCGGCCGGGGCTGACTTGTGGGTCCAGCCGGGCTTGACCGCCGCGGCCTTCACTTCGTCGGCGCGTTCCTGAAGGGAGGCGAAGAAGGCGCGCCACGAGGCCTCGACCGCGTTCGGGTCAGCGGCCCATTTCGCGTAGAGGTCCTCCACGAAGGCGGTGTTGCCGCCATACAGGAAGGAGGTCTCGGCGAGCACCTCGTTGATCAGACCTGCATCGTCCGCCATGTCGTCCGCTTTCCCAGGGGACCGCGAAGCTTCATGAAAGGAGCCGAGCGCGGACCGCCCTACGCTTTAAAATGTGCGCCCGATCGAACTCCCAGGAGTTCGGTCAGACACTTCGTGAGACCCTTCCCAACGCCGAACCGGCCACCACTTCGGCGGGAAGGGTCTTAGGCGCCCTTGAGGACCTCAAGGAGGGTTTCGCCCAGCTTCGCCGGAGACGGTGACACGCGGATGCCCGCGGCCTCCATCGCGGCGATCTTGTCTTCGGCGCCGCCCTTGCCGCCGGAGATGATCGCGCCCGCGTGACCCATGCGCCGCCCGGGCGGTGCGGTGCGTCCCGCGATGAAGCCGACCATAGGCTTCTTGATTGCTGAATTCTTAATGAACTCAGCCGCGTCTTCCTCGGCCGACCCGCCGATTTCGCCGATCATGATGATCGACTCCGTCTCCGGATCCTTCAGGAACATGTCGAGCATGTCGATGAACTCGGTGCCCTTCACCGGATCGCCGCCGATACCGACCGCCGTGGATTGGCCCAGGCCCACCTGAGTGGTCTGGAACACGGCTTCGTAGGTAAGCGTGCCCGAGCGCGAGACAACACCCACCGAGCCCTTCTTGAAGATATTGGCCGGCATGATGCCGATCTTGCAGGCTTCCGGGGTGAGCACACCGGGGCAGTTGGGGCCGATCAGCCTGGTTTTTGAGCCGACCAGGGCGCGCTTGACCTGCACCATGTCCAGCACCGGGATGCCCTCGGTGATGCAGATCACCAGGGGGACCTCGGCGTCGATGGCTTCCAGGATCGAGTCCGCGGCGAAAGCCGGCGGCACATAAATCACGCTGGCGTCGGCGCCGGTGGCGCGGACAGCTTCGTCAACGGTGTCGAAGACCGGCAGGCCGATATGGCTGGTTCCGCCCTTACCGGGGGTGACGCCGCCCACCATCCTGGTGCCGAAGGCGATGGCCTGCTCGGAATGGAAGGTGCCCTGGGCGCCCGTCAGGCCCTGGCAGATGACCCGCGTGTTCTTGTCGATGAGAATGGACATCAGGCGGCTCCCCGCACGGCGGCGACAATCTTCTCGGCGCCATCGGAGAGGTCGTTGGCCGCGATCACGTTCAGGCCGCTCTCATTGATGATCTTCTTGCCCAGCTCGGCGTTGGTGCCTTCCAGGCGCACCACCAGGGGAACCGTCAGCCCCACCTGCTTGACCGCGGCGACCACACCCTGGGCCAGGACGTCGCAACGGGCGATGCCGCCGAAGATGTTCACCAGGATGCCCTTCACGTTGGGGTCGGCCATGATGATCTTGAAGGCCGCCGTCACCTTGGCCTCATCGGCGCCGCCGCCGACGTCGAGGAAGTTGGCGGGCTCAGCGCCGTAGAGCTTGATGATGTCCATGGTGGCCATGGCCAGGCCGGCGCCGTTGACCATGCAGCCGATCTCGCCGTCGAGGGCGATGTAGCTGAGGTCGAACTTCGAGGCCTCGATCTCCTTGGGGTCCTCCTCGGTCTCGTCACGCAGGGCGACGACGTCGGGATGGCGGTAGAGGGCGTTGCTATCGAAGGACACCTTGGCGTCGAGCACGCGCAGCTGATCGTCGGCGGTGACGATCAGCGGGTTGATCTCCAGCATGGCCATGTCCTTGGCCAGGAACGCCGCATAGAGCTGGCGCAGCAGCTTTCCGGCCTGCTTGGCGAGGTCACCCTTCAGGCCCAGAGCCTTGGAGAGCTTCAGGCCGTGGTGGTTCCAGATGCCGGTCGCCGGGTCGATCGAGAAGGTGATGATCTTCTCAGGGGTGGAGTGGGCCACCTCCTCGATGTCCATGCCGCCTTCGGTCGAAGCCACGACCGAGACCCGGCTCGTTTCGCGGTCCACCAGCAGGGACAGGTAGAATTCCTTGGCGATCGCCGCGCCCTCTTCGATGTAGAGGCGGTTGACCTGCTTGCCCTTGGGACCGGTCTGATGGGTCACCAGCACTCGGCCGAGCATCTCGGTCGCGTTGGCGCGGACGTCCTCGACGGTCTTGACCACCCGGACGCCGCCCTTGGCGTCGGGGCCGAGGCCCTCGAACTTGCCCTTGCCGCGCCCGCCGGCGTGAATCTGGGACTTCACCACGAAGACCGGACCTCCGAGCGTTTCGGCGGCCTTGACGGCCTCTTCGACGGTGAAGGCGGGGTAGCCACGCGGGACCGCCACGCCGAACTCGGAGAGGACGGCTTTGGCTTGATGCTCGTGTATATTCATGAGGTCGCGAAACGCGCTGTTTGGGCCCGCCCAGTGCGGCGAGAAGCCGGGGTATAAGCGCCGTTCCGGACCGTTGCAACCGCGCCACGGTCAGAAAAATAACGGTGGCGTCCAATTGTCCGCCCGAGGTGTTCCCTCGTGGTGAACACCTCGGGCGGGCGCCGCCGCGTCAGGCGAAAAACACGTTCCACATCGTGCGGCCGGGGATGAAGGTCAGGCCCCCGGCGATGATCAGCCCACCGTAAAACATGCCCATCATGAAACGGCGGTGTTGCTTAACGTTGTGACGGCGGGCGGCGATGACGGCCAGGGGCAGGGCGATCAGGGTCCAGCCGGTGATCATGTGGATGAAGGACCAGCGGTCACCGTTCACCCCGGTGATGAAGACTGATGACCCGGCGGCGATGGACATGGTCCCCACCCACAGCCAGCCGGCCCGGCGGTGGAAGGTGACCCCCTTGCGCATCGTCATCAGCATGGCCCCGATCACCAGGGCCGCCAGCGCCGCGCCCAGGTGCAGCTGGATGACCAGGGGCTGGGCGGCGAGCAGGGACCAGTCCGGCGCATGGAGCCTTCCCCGGCTCCCGGCGCTGACCAGGCGACCGGCGAAGGGCGCCAGGGCGATCAGCAGCCCGACCCCGGCCACCGGCAGAACGATCCTGCGAGTCGTTTCGATCCGACTCCGGCCCGCCTGCGCCGACGTTTGAGAAACCAGCGACATCCTTTATCTCCGCTTCAAGGGCCCTCGCGGCCCGCTGGCGACTGTGTGGAGAACCGGACGGCCCATGCGCAAAGGACGATACGTCGAATGACAGATCGCCTGCGCCAAACGCGGACCGCCGCCGTTCACGCTTCGCGACTGGAGCCCCTGAGTTGGGCGGGGACCCGTCGCACCCTGCTGATGGCGATCCTGGTGGGGATCTTCCTCAGCTTCGTGGAGGCCTTCGACAGCGGCCGGGTCGCCTTGCTGCCGCGCACCGCCTTCATGGTGGCCGTGGGGATGATCGGCGCCACCCTGGGCATGCTGAGTTTCCGGGTGGCGGGGCTGTTTCCGATCTCGCGCCGGGGCCTGGTGGTGCACACCTTGGTCAGCGGCACCCTGATGACCCCGCTCATGGGCCTGCTCGTCTGGGGGTCGGTCTGGCTGGTCTCGGGCGGTCTGGCCTACGTTCACCAGCTGCCGCAGTACCTGCTGATCACCTGGATCATGTGCCTGGCGATGAGCGGGTTCGCGATCTTCTTGTCGTACCGCCGTCAGGCCGCCGCCACGCCAACGCCGGCGCCGGTGAAATTCCTGGAGCGCCTGCCGTTGAAGCTGCGCGGGGCCGAGATCTGGGCCGTGGAAGCGCAGGACCATTACCTGCGCCTCCACACCTCCAAGGGCCAGGACCTGATCCTGATGCGGCTGGCCGACGCCGTCGCCGAACTGCAGGGGATCGAGGGGGCCCAGGTGCACCGCTCCTGGTGGGTGGCGCGCGACGCCGTAGCCGACGCCCGACGCGGCGACGGCCGGGCGACCCTGAAGCTGAAGGACGGCTCGGACGTTCCGGTCAGCCGCACCTACGCCAAGCTGATCCGCGAGGCCGGCTGGATCTAGCTTTCATTTTGCAGAGCCTGACGGGCGCCGGAACCGGTGGCCACTTCAGGCTGTCACGCTCTGGCCGCTCTGCGCGCCATCCACGCCTCGCGGCTCTGTCCCCAGACATCGACGGTGAGATGCTCGTAGGGCGCGGGCATGGCGGCCTGTCTCAGGATGGTGGAGCCCAGGCGCTTGGCCACCGCCGCAGAGGCGGCGTTGGCCGGGTCGATGGTGTGCACCACCTCATGCCAGTCGAAATTGTCGAAGGCCCAGTCGGTGGAGGCGATGGCGCCCTCCGTCGCATAGCCCTTGCCCCAGCGGTCGCGGACAATGCCCCAGCCCACCTCGGTCCCCGGCCAGCCCTCGGGATACCAGGGGCCCAGCCGCCCGACCCAGTCGCCGGTGGCCTTCTCGATGACGCTGAACATCGAAAACCCGCTGATCGTCCAGGCGCCGGTCACCGAACACAGGGCCCGCCAGACCACCGACGGCGTCTGCAAACCGCCGATGTACTGGGCGGCCTGCTCGTCGGCCATGAAGGCGCACCACGGTTCGAAATCGTCCGCGCAGGGCGGGCGCAGGATCAGACGGTCGGTTTCCAGGGTCGGGCCGATGGCGGTCATGGGCGTCTCCTATGCGCAGCCCGGCATACCGTCTGGGCGACCCGCCTCGCAATGGCGGTTCAGTCGCCGTTCAGGCCGTTCCTTGCAACGATCGGCCCGCCTCGCGGATTCAGGAGGCCAGGGACCTGAGGACAAGCGCCATGACCATCGAGACTCCGCCGCTAGCGCCCACCGTCAGTTCGCCGTCACGCCTGGAGGCCGCCATGGCCGCCTTCGCCAAGCCGATGGTGCTGGCCGGAGTCGGTGGCGCCTGCGTCCTGGGCCTGGCGCTCGGCCTGCTGGCGCGGCCGCAGTTGGCGCCCGACAGCCGCACGCCGGGCTCCATGCAGCCGGTGGAGCAGGTCCAGATCCAGATCGACCAGGACGAGCCCCTGCCCGCCGTGGAGGGCGGAAAGCTGGAGTTGTTGCCCGCGGGGACGCCGCGCGTCACGGGGGCGGTCAAGCCTCCCGCTCCGCCGGTCAGCGACGTCGAGGCGCCGTCCCGCTCCCCAGGCCCCAGGGCCCAGGGTCCCAGTTTCGACTGCACGCAGAGCGCCAGCGCCGCCGAAGAACTCGTGTGCAACGACGCGGAGCTGGCGGCCCAGGATCGGACCCTGGCGGCCTCCTGGCGCCGCGCCCTGGACTCCGGCATCCCCGCCTGGCGGCTACGCCGTCAGCAGCAGCGCTGGCTGGACGCCCGGGAGGACGCCGCCCGCAATGCGCCCGACGAGGTCGCCGACCTCTACGACCAGCGCATCCAGGAGCTTGACGAGGCGGCGATGTACGGTCGCTGAGACGCGGAGAGCCCAACTGACGCCCAACGAAAACCCCGCCCGGCCTGCGCCGAGCGGGGTTCAAGACGTTCGTTTGGCAGGCGCGGACGCCCAGCCTGTCTCCTGATCGGGCCTAGCCGATCATGTCCTTCACGGTGTCGCGCTCGCCCACCAGCTCTTCGTTGGTCAGGGCGATCTTGCTCTTGGCGAAGTCGTCCATCTCATAGGAGGTGATGACGTCGTAGCCGGTGGCGGTGGTCTTCACCGGCATGCCGGCCCAGACGCCGTCGGCGAAGCCGTAGCGGCCTTGGCTCTCGACAGCCACCGAGTGGATCTTGCCCGGGGTCACCAGGTCGTGGACGTGATCAACCAGGGCGTTGGCGGCCGAAGCGGCCGAGGAGACGCCGCGAGCCTCGATGATGGCCGCGCCGCGCTTGCCCACCGCCGGCAGGAAGTCGTTCTTCAGCCAGGCTTCGTCACCGATGACGTCGGCGGCGGCCTTGCCGCCGATCTTGGCATGGGTGAAGTCGGCGAACATGGTCGGGCTGTGGTTGCCGTAGATGAACAGGTCGGAGACCTGGCCGATGTCCACGCCGGCCTTCTTGGCCAGCTGGGCGCGGCCGCGGTTCTCGTCCAGGCGCACCATGGCGGTGAAACGATCCTTCGGCAGGCGCTTGGCCTGGCTGGCGGCGATCATGACGTTGGTGTTGCAGGGGTTGCCCACCACGGCGACGCGGGCGTCGTCGGCTGCCACCTTGTCGATGGACTGGCCCTGGGCGATGAAGATCTTGCCGTTGTCCTTCAACAGGTCGGCGCGCTCCATGCCGGGACCGCGGGGCTTGGAGCCCACCAGCAGGGCCCAGTTCACATCCTTGAAGGCCACGTCGGCCTCGCCGGTCAGGACCATGTCCTTCAGCAGCGGGAAGGCGCAGTCCTCGAGCTCCATGGCCACGCCCTTCAGGGCTTTCTGCGGACCTTCGACCGGGATTTCCAGCAGTTGCAGGATCAGCGGCTGATCCTTGCCGAACATCTCGCCCGAGGCGATGCGGAAGAGGAGGGCGTAGCCGATGTTGCCGGCCGCGCCGGTGACCGCCACGCGGATGGGGGTCTTGGTGGTCATGGACTGCTCCGATAGCTGTTGCGGGACGGCAGGTGCGCCAGGTCGGGGGTCCCCGTAGCTCAAACCACCGCCTTGCTGCAATGCCGCACGCGGAGTTTAGGCCCTTTGCGGCGGCGCGGACGCGTGGTCATCCTGCCGCCATGCCCCAGATCGACCCCGCCTTTGTCGCCACCTCCCACGCCGTGGGGGACCTGACCCTGTGCCATGTGCGGCTGCAGGACGACGCGCGCTATCCCTGGCTGGTGCTGATTCCGAAAGGAGAGGGGTTGCGGGAGATCGAGGACCTGACGGCGGGCGACCGCGCCGAACTGATGGAGGAGATCGTCCGGGTCGGTCAGGCGCTGAGGGTGCTGGGAGAGGCGCTGGGGGCGCCGCCGGAGAAGCTGAACGTCGGCGCGCTGGGGAATGTGACGCCGCAGCTTCATGTCCATGTCGTGGGCCGCCGTCGCGATGACCCGGCCTGGCCAGGGCCGGTCTGGGGGTTCGGCGCCGCGGAGCCCTACCCGGCCGATGTCCTGGCCTATGCCACCGAAACAACCCGCCGCGCGCTGGACATTTAACCCCCTGAAGTTGCAATTATGTTGAAAACTCCCGGGAGCTGAGCCCTATTGTCGCGGTTCAGATAACATCGGTCGGGGGACTGGGATGCATTTCAGACGAACCGCGGCGAGCGCCCTGGGCGCCGCGCTGCTGACGGGCGGGACCGCCGCGGCTCAACCGCCACGCCCTGCCGACGACGCGAGGATTGCGGCGGCGGATCATCATGTCGCGATCAACGACCACATCGGCTATGTCCGCCGCCCGCCGCCCAACCGTGAACTGGTCCGGGTCGGCGCCGACACCTTGAGCGACCGGCCTCTCGGCAAGAAGAAGGATCAGGCCGGGGAACAGATTCCACTGCTGTCGGAGCGGCTCGACGGCTGCCTCTGGCCCGATGACGCGGTGGACAAGTTCGCCTGCGTGGCGCGATCGACCCGGACGGCCGCCCGGTCCTATCGCCGTCTGGCGGGCGTCCGCCAATGGGAGACCGACGCCTTCACCGCCGGGTCCGCGGCCGGCCTGACCGTCGTGGCCATTGGCGTGGGGCACGCCGCCAAGGATAGCCTCAACGCCTGGAGCGCCGTGGGCCTCCTGCCGTTGATCGCCGACGACCTGGCGTCTCCGGGCCCGCGAGCGCGGCTGTACAATGTCGCCGCCATCGCCATGACCATGACCGTCGTCCGGGCGGAGTCGCAGCATGCCGCGCTCAGCGCCGTGACCGAACGGATGCGGGGAAGAGACGATCAGCTGGGCGATCTCCAGCAGCGGGTGCGGAGCGCGTGCGATCCGGCCGCTTTCGACCCGGCCAAGGTCAGGCCCAATCTGAAGGACGACGCCAAGAAGGCCGCTGAGAAACTCAGCGCGACCGTCTCGGCGCGCTGCGACGACCTCACCACCGCCGCCCGCAAGCTGGTGAACGCCGCCAGCATCTGGTCCTTCGGCGGGGATCAGGCGTCGCGCAGCCTCGCGGCCGACACCGCCATCCTCGACGACACCATCGCGCGGCTCGACCGCAGCATGCGGGCGACATCGAAGGAGACCTTGTCGGTGGTGCTGAAGGCGCCCTTCAACCTGGCTTCGAACCTCGTAGGCGGCCAGACCGCGCCGCCGGAGTACACCGGCCGGAACCTGCCGGTCTTCACCTCCACCTATAGTTTGAACCTGGGTCGCGTGCCGGACGCCGAGGTGCCCGCAGCGCTAGGCGCCGCACTGGAGGCTCCCGTGGCGCCGGCGGACTGGAGACCGCGCGTCCGGGTGGTCAACGCCCTGACCGACGAGATCAACGCCGCGATCGCCGCAGCGACCTACTTCAAGGGCGAGAATGAACGGTCGGTGCTGGCCATCAGCCCGGGCAACAATCCGCCGGTGACGCTCTCGACGCCGTCGCGGCCCTAGAGCCTCGGGAAGACAGGGCGCGTCGGACGGGTTGACCGGCTTCCACCTAACCCTGACGCGCTCTAGTTCCGGCGCATCGTCACCGACCGGCGCTCGCCGCGTTCGGTGAGCTCCCCCGACCAGGTCCCGGTCAGGTCGGCGTTGAGCATCAAGACCGAGGGCTCGGCGCCCGGACGCGGGGTGATGCGGATGGTGAGCTGGCCGCCGATCCGTCTGATGCTGTCGATGAAGCCTGAGGCGTCGGTGGCACCACGCCTGCGGGGATCGCGCCAGGCCCCCTCCAGGCTACCGGAGCCGCTGTCCACCAGCTGCAGGTCGTAGAGGTCCGAGCCGGCGGCCTTCAGGCTCCAGGCGCCGTCGAGCGGTCCCTGCATCCCCTGGGCGGAGTTGAAGGACGAGCGCATGCGCGCCTCGTAGCTGAGGTCGGTGGCGGTCGGCGGCGCCTCGGGCGTCTTGCCGATCTCATCGATATGGACCGGTTCGGTGAGCTGCGGACGCCGGGGACGCGGCGGGACATAGGCCGGCGGCGCATAGGGCGACGGCGTGTAGGACGGCGGGGTGTTCACGTAGGGCAGCGGCGTCTGAGCCGCGGCCGGGCGGCTATAGACCGGCTGCGGGGCATAGGCCGTGGGTGACGTGCTGACCGGTGGCGCGGTCGCCAGCGGAGCGCTGGGCGCCGTCGCGGCCGGCGAGGTCGGTATGGCCTCGGCGGGCGGCTGCGCCTGGCTCTGCTGCAGCAGGGCGCCGATAGCATCGACCTCCTGCGCGGCGGCCATCGACGCGCTCAGGCTCACGGCCATGAAGGCCGCGGCGACGCGCCAGACTCTCGACACCCGGGTTTCCAAATCCTGCCTCACGCCGCGGCGATCGCCTCGGCCACAGCGATCAGGCGCTGCGCCTCGGCCAGATGCAACCGCTCCACCATGCGTCCCTCGACTCGAAGCACGCCCTTAGAGTTGTTTTCCGGCGAATCGAAGGCGGCCACAATTATGCGCGCCCAATGCACCTCATCCGGAGCCGGCGAAAAGGCGCTGTTGGCGGCCTCGATCTGCTTGGGATGGATCAGGGTCTTGCCGTCGAATCCGAACTCCGAGCCCTGCGCGCACTGGCGGGCCAGGCCGTCCTCGTCCTCGATGCCGTTATAGACCCCGTCCAGGATGGTCAGGCCGTGAGCGCGGGCGGCGGCGACGCTGAGCGACAGGGGCGCCACCAGCGGCGCGCGATCGACGGTGAGCCGGCAGCGCATCTCCTTGGCCAGGTCATTGGTCCCGATGACGAAGGCCTCCAGGCGGCTCGATCCGGCGCAGGCGGCGATGGCGTCCAGGGCGAAGAGGGCGGCGCAGGTCTCGATCATCACCCACAGGCGGGTGTCGCCAGAGAGCGCCGCGTCATAGGCCGCCACGTCGATGGGACTGGAGACCTTGGGCGCCAGGATGGCGGCGGGACGGGCCGCGGACGCGGCGGCCAGGTCGTCGGCGCCCCAGGGGGTGTCGAGGCCGTTCACCCGGATCACCACCTCGCGGCGGCCAAAACCCCCCGCCTTCACAGCCTCCACCGCCTGCTGGCGGGCCACATCCTTGGCGTCCGGGGCGACGGCGTCCTCCAGGTCCAGGATCACCACGTCGCAGGCCAGGTCGCGCGCCTTCTCGATGGCCCGGGCGTTGGCGGCGGGCATGTAGAGGGCGCTGCGGCGCGGCCGGGCGGCGATCACGGGCGGGCTCCGTTTTGCATGGGCGAGGGCCTCTCTTAGGCGCTAGGGTAGGGCCATGACCATTCGATATGACGAGGATGCAAAAAACGTGCTGGGCGGGGAGCTGATCCCCTGCTCGCTCGATCCGGTCACCGGCTTCTTCCGCAACGGCTGCTGCGAGACCGGGCCGCAGGACACCGGCATCCACACGGTCTGCGCCGTGATGACGGCCGATTTCCTCGCCTACTCAAAATCGATGGGCAACGATCTCTCGACGCCGGTTCCCGACTACGCATTCCCGGGCCTGAAGCCCGGCGACCGCTGGTGCCTCTGCGCTCCGCGCTGGAAGGAGGCGCTGGACGCCGGCGCGGCCCCGCACCTGGTGCTGGAGGCGACCCACGAGGAAACCCTGGCCATCGTGCCCCTGGGGATTCTCAAGGACCACGCGGTCAAGGCCTGAGCCTACCGCAGCCTGTAGATCTGCTCCGGCTGATACCGCGAGCCCCCGCTCAGCAACAGGCTGGAATAGAGGCCGAAGCTTTTCACATCGAAGGGCGGGGATTTCAGCAGGCCGTTGGCCGACAGCCAGGCCGCCACCTCTCCCGGATCAGGCCGTTTCAGATAGGCGAGCGTCACGTGGGGCCGGTAGGCACGGGCCTCAGCCTTCAGACCAGACCGGCGCGCGGCGGTCTCGCAGGCCTTGGCAAGACGGCGCAGGGAGTCGTTTTCCTTCACCCCGGCCCAGACGGCGTGCAGGTCAGGGCCTTCGCCGAAGGCGCCGACCCCCTCCAGTTCCAAAGTCATGGGTCCGGCGGCGATGCGCTCCAGCTCCAGATGCAGGTCGTCGGCCACATCCTCGCGCACCTCACCAAAGAACCGCAGGGTGACATGGAAGGCCTCCAGCGGCCGCCAGTTGGCGCCCGCCAGGCCGCTCTGGCGGGCTTGCAGAACAGCTCCCAGCTCAGGCGGGACGGCGACAGCGGCGAACAGACGGATCATGCCGGGAGCCTAGAACGCCTGTCAGGCGTGGCAAGATGGCCCTGACGCAATCGTAATCGGGCGCCGGCTTGCGTTGAAGCCCATGGCGCACGATATTCGTGGATGCGCCCGTCTGGGGCGTTGCAACAAAAGGCTATGCTGAGATGAGCGACTTCAACCGCGACGCTGCGCGCACGATCCCCGCGGATCGCGCCGACATGTCGGTGGATGCGGGACTTCGCAGCTTCATGCTCGGCGTCTACAACAAGGTGGCCCTGGGCCTGGTTGTGTCCGCCGCCCTCGCCTTCCTGACCGGGTCCTTCGCCCCGGTCCGCGATCTGATGTTCACGGTCGCCAACGGCCGCGTGGGCTACTCGATCCTGGGCATGGTGGTGGCCTTCGCGCCCCTGGCGGTGATCCTGTTCACGTCCTTCACCAAGAACGTCACGCCGAAGATGGCCGGCATCACCTACTGGGCGATCGTCAGCCTGATCGGCGCGTCCATGGGCGTGCTGGTTCTGCGCTACACCGGCGCCTCCATCGCCTCGACCTTCCTGCTGACGGCCACGGCCTTCGGCGCCCTGTCGCTGGTGGGTTACACCACCAAGAAGAACCTGACCGGCATGGGCAGCTTCCTGATCATGGGCGTCTGGGGCCTGCTGGGCGCCATGCTCATCAACATGTTCCTGCAGAACTCGATGATGAGCCTGCTGATCAACGTGATCGGCCTGCTGATCTTCGCCGGCCTCACGGCCTATGACACCCAGCGCCTGAAGATGACCTATCACGAGCTGGGCGGGAACCAGGCGGCCATGAGCGTGGCCACCAACTTCGGCGCGCTCAGCCTCTACCTGGACTTCATCAACATGTTCCAGTTCCTGCTCGCCCTGCTCGGCAACCGCCGCTAAGCGCGACGCAGCTACGATCTGACGAAGCCCCGGCGGGAAACCGCCGGGGCTTTTGCTTGGCTAAAGCCAGGCTGGAAGGCTTAGTCCACCACCTTGAAGCGGCCCTTGTCGAACACCCGCAGCACCTGTTCCAGGTCGTGGCCGCGCTTGAGGATCACCCCGCCCTGCCCGATGACGGCCCAGGCCCCCTGGCGCTGCGCCAGGGCCGGCCGCTTCTCGATGCGGTAGAGCGGCGCCTCGGTGGCCTTTCGGAACACAGAGAACGAGCAGGCCTCGGTCTGAGCGTCGATGGCGTAGTCGCGCCATTCCCCGGCGGCGACCATGCGGCCATAGAGGTTGAGGATACGCTGAAACTCGCGGCGCTCGAAAAAGACGCTCGCGGTCGAGGGGGTCTGGAAGGGCTGATCCAACGCCATGCGAGGTCGAGGTTAGACCCAATCCGCGCCGTTCGACAATCCGCCGCGAACGTCGCGCCGTGTCATGGCCGCAACGCCCAGGCTCAAACTAAAACAACCGTAATCTCGCGCCGTGAAAAGACCTTAATCCGGCCCAGCCGCCGCCTGATGCGTCCCCGATAAAGTCACTGTCGGTTGGTCGGAACCTTGCTGGTCCCGGATCCTGAACAGCCCCCCCAGCCCCCCTGGATCGCGGGCTTCGGCCAGCCGACACCCTAGTTCTCTCCAAGAGAACGAGCCCCAAGACGAGCCCGCATGGATCCCCCCTCCTCCGTGCGGGCTTCGTCGTGTCTGGAGGTCAGTCCCGCTGCGCCGCAGCGATCACCCGGCCGCCGTGCGGGCCCTGGACGATGACAGCCGTGGCCAAGCCCTCTGCTGAGGCTGCGGGCATCCGGTAGGCAGTGGGGCGGCCGCGCCAGGCGCCCAGGCGCTTGATCTCCACCACGACGTTTCGGTGGGACACGGTCTGACCGCGGTTGTCGCCCTTGCGGACGGTGACGTCCTGCTCGCGCGGGTCGTAGCGCACCAGCCAAACCTCGGCGCCGCCTCTCGGAACAGGACCAGATCCCACATCCACCCGCCGCTGGCCGATGAAGGCCATGTCCGGATCCCGGCGCGGGCTCTCCACGGCGTCGGAGACCAACCTGTCGATCTTGTCGTCCTGCAACCCTCCCACCTGGGCGCGGCCGTCGATGACCACCTGGGGGGTGTAGGGTTCGGGAAGGTCCAGGCGGGCCACATAGGCCTTCTGGCGCTCGGCGAAGGCGGGCTTGGCGAAGGTGTCTTCCCAGCCGAGATAGTTCCAGTAATCCACCGCGAAGGTCAGGGCGAGCACGCCCGGCTTCTCCGCCAGCTTGCCGACATAGGCGTTGGCGTCGCCACAGGAGGCGCACCCCTGGGCGGTGAACAGTTCGACGACCACGGGCGACCTGGCCTGCGCGCAGAGCGGCAGGGCGGAGACCAGCAGGCTGAAAAGCGCGACGTTACGCATGGGCGCGCACTTAACCGGACTTCGTTGGGGGTTGGGTTTCAACAAGGTGTGACCAGACGGCGGGCGCTCACCCGCCGTCTGGTGAAACAGCCTTAGGCGGCCGTGCTGGCGAGGTTGCGCAGCACGTAGTTCAGCACGCCGCCATTCTTGAAATACTCAAGCTCGGTGGGCGTATCGATCCGGCAACGGACCGGGAAGCGCGCGATGCGGCCGTCCGACGGGCGGTACATCTCGATGGTCAGCTGACGGCGCGGCGAGAGTTCGGTCAAACCGCGGATGGTGACGATCTCTTCGCCGGTCAGGTTCAGCTTCTGCCAGCCTTCCTGCAGGAACTGCAGCGGCAGGACGCCCATGCCCACCAGGTTCGAACGGTGGATGCGCTCGAAGCTTTCGGCGATCACCGCGCGGACACCCAGGAGCTTGGTGCCCTTGGCCGCCCAGTCACGGGAGGAACCCGTGCCATATTCCTTGCCGGCGAACACCACCAGCGGGCGGCCTTCGCCCTGGTAGCGCATGGCTGCGTCATAGATCGCCATCACGTCGCCGGAGGGGAAGTGCTTGGTGACCCCGCCTTCGATGTCCGGGGTGATCTTGTTGCGGATCCGGATGTTGGCGAAGGTGCCGCGCATCATGATCTCGTGGTTGCCGCGGCGGGCGCCGTAGGAGTTGAAGTCTGTCGTCGGCACCTGGTGGTCGCGGAGATAAACCCCGGCCGGGGAGCTGGCCTTGATCGAACCGGCCGGCGAGATGTGGTCGGTGGTGATCGAGTCGCCGAACACCGACAGGACCCGGGCCTCGACGATGTCGGTGACCGGGGTCGGCTCCATCTTCATGTCCCGGAAGTAGGGCGGGTTCTGCACATAGGTGGAGCCCATGTCCCAGGCGTAGGTCTGGCCGCCGGCCACCTTGATGCCCTGCCAATTCTTGTCGCCCTTGAAGACGTCCGAATAGCGGGTGGCGAACATCTTCTGGGTGACGTGCTTGCGCTGCAGCGTGGCGATCTCTTCGGAGGTCGGCCAGATGTCCTTCAGATAGACCGGCTTGCCGTCCTTGCCCTCGCCGAGCGGCTCGGTGGCCAGGTCGATGTTCATCGAGCCGGCCAGGGCGTAGGCCACCACCAGGGGCGGCGAGGCCAGGTAGTTGGCCCGCACGTCAGGGTTCACCCGGCCCTCGAAGTTGCGGTTGCCCGACAGCACCGAGCAGGCGACCAGGTCGCCCTTCTGAACCGCTTCGGAGATGGCTTCCGGCAGGGGGCCGGAATTGCCGATGCAGGTGGTGCAGCCGTAGCCCACCAGGTTGAAGCCCAGGGCGTCCAGGCTCTTGGTGAGGCCCGCGCTCTTCAGATAGTCGGTGACCACCTGCGAGCCGGGGGCCAGGGAGGTCTTCACCCAGGGCTTCACCTTCAGGCCCTTTTCGATGGCCTTCTTGGCCACCAGGCCGGCGGCGATCAGCACCGAGGGGTTGGAGGTGTTGGTGCAGGAGGTGATGGCGGCGATGACCACGTCGCCGTTGCCGACGTCGAACTTCTCACCGGCCACCGGCATGCGCACATTGGCGCTGTCGGCGTCGAGCTTGCCGAACTCCTTGCTGAGGCCGGCCTTGAACTCGGCGGCGGCGTCGGAGAGCAGGACGCGGTCCTGGGGGCGCTTGGGGCCGGCCAGGGAGGGCAGGACGCTGCCCAGGTCCAGGTCCAGGGTGTCGGTGAATTCGGGATCGGCGTCGCCGGGCTCGAACCACATCCCCTGGGCCTTGGCATAGGCTTCCACCAGCGCGACCCGGTCGGGCTCGCGGCCGGTGGCGGTGAGATAGTCGATGGTGGCCTTGGTGACCGGGAAGAAGCCGCAGGTGGCGCCGTATTCCGGGGCCATGTTGGCGATGGTCGCCTGGTCTTCCAGGGTGAGACCGGCGAGGCCCGGGCCGAAGAACTCGACGAACTTGCCCACCACGCCGCGCTTGCGCAGCATCTGGGTGACGGTGAGCACCAGGTCGGTGGCCGTCGCGCCCTCGGGCATGGCGCCGGTGACGCGGAAGCCGATGACCTCTGGGATCAGCATCGGGATCGGCTGGCCCAGCATGGCCGCCTCGGCCTCGATGCCGCCCACGCCCCAGCCCAGAACCGAAAGGCCGTTGACCATGGTGGTGTGGCTGTCGGTGCCGACCACGGTGTCGGGATAGGCGACGGTGGCGCCGGCCTCATCCAGGGTCCAGACGGTCTGGGCCAGGTACTCCAGGTTCACCTGGTGGCAGATCCCGGTGCCGGGGGGCACGACGCGGAAGTTGTTGAAGGCCGACGAGCCCCAGCGCAGGAAGCGGTAACGCTCGATGTTGCGCTCATACTCGCGCTCGACGTTCTCGCCGAAGGCCTTGGAGGTGCCGAAGTGGTCGACCATCACCGAGTGGTCGATCACCAGGTCGACGGGGTTCAGCGGGTTGATCTTCTCGGGGTCGGCGCCGAGATGGGTCATGGCGTCGCGCATCGCGGCCAGGTCCACCACGGCGGGGACGCCGGTGAAGTCCTGCATCAGGACCCGGGCCGGGCGGAAGCTGATCTCGTGCTCCACCGATCCCTTGTTCACCATCCAGGCGGCCAGGGCCGTCAGGTCTTCGGGGCCGACCGAGAGGCCGTCTTCGTTGCGGAGCAGGTTTTCCAGCAGCACCTTCATGGAGGCCGGCAGGCGCGAAACGCCCGAAAGTCCGGCTTCCTCGGCGGCGGGAAGGCTGTAGTAGACGTAGGTCTTGTCGCCCACCGTCAATTCGCGGCGGGTCTTCAGGCTGTCGAGCGACGCCATATAAGGGATCCTTCCTCTGTTCACGGCCGCTACACCACCGCTTCGGGGATCGCGCGCTTTTCGAGACGGACACACAGCGTCCGTCCCCGCGCCGCGTACGCCCCCCAAGGCGGCGTCGGCCGCGCGCGTCATAGACCCTGGCTCGGCTCACGTCCATGCGGTGGGAACCTTGACGTGGTGATCTCGCACCTGCAGCTCGAAAACCTTGCGGTTCGGCGAGGCGGGCGGCTGCTTTTTGAGGGCCTGAACCTGACGCTGGCCGCCGGCGAGGCCGCGGCGCTCACCGGCCGCAACGGCGCGGGCAAGACCAGCCTGCTGCGCGCCATCTCAGGGCTTGTGCAGACCGAGGCCGGAACGGTCCGCTTCGGCGCGCTGGACCCCGTCACGGCAAGGGCCGAAGCGCTGCACCTGATCGGCCACCTGGACGGCTTGAAGCCGACGCGGACCGCCCACGAGGAGCTTACCTTCTGGAGCCGGTGGACGGGGGGCGACGACAACTCCACCGCCAACGCCATCAACAGCCTGGAGCTTTCCACCCTGCTGGACCTGGAGGTCCGGCGGCTGTCGGCGGGACAGCGGCGACGCCTGGCCCTGGCGCGGCTCATCGCCGCTCCTCGGCCCCTGTGGCTGCTGGACGAGCCGCTGAGCCCGCTGGACGCCGGATGGCGCGAGCGATTCGGACGGGTCATGGCCGATCACCTGGAAACCGGCGGCCTGATCGTGGCGGCGGTCCATGATCCCCTGCCCGTGGCCCACAAGACCCTGGAGATCGGCGCGTGAGCCGGGCAGGCGCCCTGCTGGCGCGCGAGGTGACGCTGGCCTGGGGCAAGGGCGGCGGGCCGCTGGTGGCGCTGGGCTTCTATGCCGGAACCGCCACCCTGCTGCCGCTGGCCACCGGCCCTGAGCCCGCGCGGCTGGCGGCCATCGCCACCGGCATGGCCTGGGTCGCCCTGGCGCTGGCGGCCCTGCTGTCGCTGGAGCGGCTGTTCGAGCGGGATTACGAGGACGGGGCGCTGGATCTGATCGTGCTGTCGCCGGTCCCGTTGGAGATCACCTGCGCCCTCAAATGCCTGGGGCAATGGATCGCCACCGGCGCGCCCCTGGCCCTGGCCGCGCCGGTGGCCGCCATCGCGCTGGGAGCCCAACCGCGGCTCGCCCCACTGATCCTGGCCTGCGCCCTGGTGGGAGGCTTGGCCTTCGCCTTCACAGGCGGGATCGGGGCCGCGCTCAGCCTGGGGGCCCGACGCGGCGGGCTGCTGACCGCCGTGATTGTCCTGCCATTGTTCGTGCCGCCGGTGATCTTCGGCGGCGCGGCGCTCGACGCGTTTGGCAATGACCTGCCCTGGCATGCCGGGTTCGCCCTGCTGTGCGCCTATGCCGCCGCCGCCGTGGCGCTCGGCCCCCTGGCCATGGCCGCGGCCTGCCGCAACGCCCTGTCCTAGAAATCCGCGACGGAAACGCCGGCCGGCCTCGTTCAACCCTTCGAGGGAAACAAACTCCGGAGGCCAAGACCCCATGAAATTCACCACCCCGTTGCTGCTGAGCGGCGCGATCCTCACCCTGGGCCTCGGCGGCGCGGCGATCGCCCAGCCGGCGCCCGTCGCCGCGCAGGAGGCCGGTCATCGTCACGAGCGCGGCGATCGCCCCCATCGCGACCCCGCCGAGATGGCCGCCCGCCGCACCCAGCACCTGCGTGACACCCTGCAGCTCACCGCCGCCCAGGAGCCGGCCCTGACCGCCTTCGTCGCGTCCATGGCGCCGCCGGCCGGCGCTCGCGAGAAGATGCGTGAGAACCGTGGTGAGCGCGCCGCCCTGACCACCCCGGAGCGTCTGGACCGCATGAAGGCCCGGATGGCTGACCGCCAGGTCCAGTTCGCCCGCCGGGCGGATGCGACGATGCGCTTCTACGCTCAGCTCTCGCCTTCCCAGAAGAAAGCCTTCGACGCCATGCGTCCCATGGGCGGCCACGGCGGCAAGCACGGTGGCCACCGTGGCGGCGGTCACGGCTAGACTTAGGCCCTGAAGACGACCCCGGCTTGCCCAAGGCGACGCCGGGGTCTAATTCGCCTGGGCATGTTCCCGGCGCCCGCCTTCCTTTCGAATCCCGAGCGCTTCATGGCGTTCTCGCGCTGGGCCGCGCCGATGTTCGGCGTCATCGCCGCGCTCCTGGCCCTGGCCGGTCTCTGGCTGGGCTTCACCGCGCCGGAGGACTACCAGCAGGGCGACACGGTGCGGATCATGTTCATCCATGTGCCCGCCGCCTGGATGAGCATGTTTGTCTATGCCTGCCTCGGCGGGGCGAGCTTCCTGGCCCTGGTGTTTCGCCACGCCCTGGCTGACGCCGCCGCCCAGGCCGCCGCCCCGCTCGGCGCCGCTTTCACGGTCCTGGCGCTCGCCACCGGCTCGCTCTGGGGCCGGCCGATGTGGGGGACGTGGTGGGTCTGGGACGCGCGCCTGACCTCGGTGTTGGTGCTGCTGCTGTTCTATCTGGCCTACATGGCCCTGCGCGCCTCGCTGGACGACGAAACCAAGGCGGCCCGCGCCGGGGCGATCCTGGCCTTGGTGGGGGTCGTGAACCTGCCCGTCGTCCACTGGTCGGTGAACTGGTGGAACACCCTGCACCAGGGGGCCTCGGTGTTCCGCAAGGGCGGGCCGACCATGACGGTGGACTACCTCTATCCTCTGCTGCTTCTGGGCTTGGCCTATATGGCGGCCTTCGGATCACTGTGGCTGGTGCGGATTCGCGCCGAGGTCTGGCGCCGCCGCGCCGAGGCGGCCGCCCTGCGCGCGGCGAGGGGATAGGATGCTCGACCTCGATCCCGGCCCTTACGCCGCCTTCCTGTGGCCCGCCTACGGCCTCACGGCCCTGGTCTTCGCCTTGATGATCGTCGGCAGCCTCAACCACGCCCGGCGCTGGCGGAAGAAGGCCCAGGCCCTGTCGCAGCAGGGCCCCGAGGCGTGAGCCGTTGGCTGGCGGCCTTGCCGCTGATCGCGCTTGTGGCGCTGGCCCTGTTGTTCGGCCTCTTCGCCCTCAAGCATGACCCCCGGGTGGAACCTCAGGCCCTGGTCGGCAAACCCACCCCCGACCTCGTGCTGCCCAGCCTGGACGACGGCCGCCCGGTGCGCCTGCGCGACGCCGCGAAGGGCCCGGTGCTGGTGAACATCTTCGCCTCCTGGTGCGCGCCCTGCGAAATCGAACACCCGGCTCTGGTGGCGCTGAAGGCGCAGGGCGTCCCTCTGGTTGGCGTCGCCTACAAGGACGCGCCCGACAACACGAAGGCCTTCTTGAATCGCTTGGGGGACCCCTTCACGACCCGACTGGTGGACCGCGACGGACGGGCCGGCATCGAGCTCGGCGTCACCGGGGTGCCCGAAACCTATCTGGTGGGCGCTGACGGCCTGATCCTGGCCAAGCACACCGGGCCGCTGACGGAACAGGACGCCAAGGATCTCTGGGCCAAGGCCGCGCGTTAACCATACATTGACGCTGCACGCGCGATAGGTTGACGCGCATTAACCATAAGGCGGCCCCGTGGCGCTTCCGATCCGACCCGGCTTCCCGCAGGCCGCCGCCCCGATCCAGCGGGCTGACCCCGCCCGCAACGCCGGCCAGCGCGCCTTCTTCGAGGCCGCGCTCGGCGGCCAGCAGCAGGCCGCCGCGACCCAGGCCGCCGCCAACCCGATCACCCGGCCTCATCCGCTGGGCCGCATCCCGACGAACCTTCCCGTCGAACCGCCGGAGCGCCTGCTGCGCCCAGGCTCGCTGCTGGATATCAAGGTCTAGGGGATCAGGCCGCCTTCTTGGCCTTCTTGTCTTTCTTCGGCTTCTCGGCCTTCGGGGCCTTCTCGGGCTTGGGCGCCTTTTCGGGCTTCGACTTCTTCAGCTTGGCGGACTTTTCCGGCTTGGCCTTCTTGGGGGCCTTCTCCACCGGCGGCTGGGCCACGGCGTCGCCGGCGGCGATCAGATCGCGCAGGACGTTGACCAGGCCCTCGCGCTTTCCCGACGACAACAGCTTCAGCAGCCTGGCGTCGGCGGCGGCCATTTTCGGCTTGGCCGCCTCCAGCAGCTCGCGACCGGCCGGGGTCAGGCTGACGGCGTTGGCGCGGGCGTCGGCGGCGGAGCGCTGGCGCTCCAGCAGGCCCTTGGTGATCATGCGCGCGGCCATGTCGGCCAGGGTCGAGCGATCGATGCCGGTGATCCGGACCAGGTCGGTCTGAGTCAGCCCCTCCTGAGCCTCGACGGCGGCCAGCACCGCATACTGGCGCTGGGTCGGGCCACCGGCCTCGAAGGTCTCGGCATAGATGTCGAGGGAGAGCTGCAGCGCGCGATGCAGCAGGTGGCTGGGAGACTTGTCCAGGGCTGGAAGCCCGCCCGATTTCGCGCCTGACTTCGATTTCGCCATGAGGTCGTCCCCGCCCGTCCCGTTGGATCAGGCGGTCAAGCTATAGGCCGATCGCGTCGTTTTGACGACAGACGTCCGTGGACGGCCTATTCGACCGGAGGCACCGGTGGGATCTCTTCGACGTGGGCATATTTCATCATCAGCGGGACCTGTGAGAAGCCGAACAGCACGTGGATGATCGAGAGGCCCGGAAAGCGGAACAGCACCCAGGTGGCGTCAGGCTGGGTGCGCCAGATGAACTCGTTGAGGGCCGCCACGCAGAGGAAGAAGATTCCGTAGCGCCAGGAAAGCTTGCGCCAGCCCTCATCGGGCATCTGGAACGCCTTGCCCAGCAGGATCTTCAGCGGATTCTTGCGCAGCACCATGCCGCCGATCAGGAACAGCCCGAAGGCCACCGAGGTGACGGTCGGCTTGATCTTGATGAAGCGGTCGTCGTGGAAGAACAGGGTCAGGCAGCCGAAAAGCACCGCGATCAATCCCGCCACGAGGGGCATGGGAGCGATCCGCTTCTCCACGACATAGCCGACGATCAGGGCGATCGCCGCGCCGGCCACCATGCCCCAGGTCGCCTGGACCGTGTCGTGGGTGATGAAATAGGCGATGACGAAGCCCACCGGCCAACCGTAGTCGACGAACCCGGTGACGAACTTCTTGGCGCCAGGCGACAGGGTCATGCGTCCTCCAGACCGACGAGGGAACGGGCGAAGGCCCGGGCGTTGAAGGGCTGAAGATCCTCGATCCCCTCGCCCACGCCAATAAGCTTGATGGGGCTGTCCGAAGCCTGGGCCACAGGCACAAGCACCCCGCCGCGGGCGGTGCCGTCCAGCTTGGTCATGACGATGCCCGAGACGCCGATCTGGTTGCCGAAGATATTTTCCTGGGCCAGCGCATTGCGACCCACCGTGGCGTCGAGCACCAGCAGAGTCTCGTGCGGCGCCTCGGGGTCGATCTTCTTCACCACCCGGATGACCTTGAGCAGTTCGTCCATCAGGCCCTGCTTGTTCTGCAGCCGGCCCGCGGTGTCGATGAGGACCACGTCGTGGCCCTTCTCCTTGGCGCTGGCGATGGCGTCGAAGGCCAGGCCGGCGGCGTCTGAATTGGGCGGCCGGGACATGAAGTCGGCCCCCGCGCGCTCCGCCCAGACCTTGAGCTGCTCGACGGCCGCGGCGCGGAAGGTGTCGCCGGCCACCACCAGCACCTTGGCGCCCTTGGAGGTGAGGTCAGCGGCGATCTTGCCGAGCGTCGTGGTCTTGCCCGAGCCATTGACCCCGATGAAGAGGACCACATAGGGCTTGGGGCCGGACAGCGGATCGAAGGTCCCCTGGCGGCTCGCGAGCTCGTCGCCGATGGCCTCGGCCAGGGCCTCCTTGATTTCCAGCTCGTCGACGCTCTTGCCAAACTTGGCGTCGGAGAAGCGCTGGGTGATGCGGGCGGCCGAATGCGGGCCGAGATCGGCCTCGATCAGCATCTCTTCCAGTTCGTCGAGCTTGGCCTGGTCGAGCGGCGTCTTGGTGAAGGTCGCCGAAACCTGTTCCGTCAGCGCCTTGGACGACCGGGTGAGGCCGCCGGCGAGGCGCTGCAGCCAGCCCTTCTTGGGTTCAGTCATAGGCGGCTTCTAGCGGCTCAAGGGCGCGCGCGATAGAGGATGGGGCATGGACGCCCTCACCACCACCCTGGTCTGGCTAGACTATGCCGCCGTCGCCGTGTTCGGCGCCACCGGGGCCCTGGCCGCCGCACGGCGCAAGCACGACATCGTCACCTTCGGATTCTTCGCCGCGGTGACCGGGGTGGGCGGCGGCACGCTGCGCGACCTGCTGATCGGGGCTCCGGTCTTCTGGGTCCAGAAGCCCGCCTACATCCTGGCCTGCCTGGCCGCCGCCGTGGCCGTCTGGGTGTTCGGGACGGGAAACCGACGGATGCGGGTCCTGCTGTGGCTCGACGCCCTGGGGGTGGCCGCCTATTGCGTGGTGGGGGCCGCCAAGGCGGCCTCGCTGGGCGTCGCCCCCTTTTCAGCGGTGGTGATGGGGACGCTGACGGCCTGTGTCGGCGGGATGATCCGCGACGTCCTGGCCAACGAGCCTTCGATCCTGATGCGGCGCGAGATCTACGTCTCCGCCGCCGTGGTGGGGGCCGGGGTGTTCATCATCCTGCAGCTGCTCGGCGTACCCGGCTTGCCGGCGGGTCTGGCCGGGTTCTGCATCGCCTTCGCCATCCGCGGCGGGGCGATCCTCAAGGGCTGGGCCCTGCCGAGCTTCCCCGGTCGCGGGCCGCCTGGAGACTAGTACTTTAAGCGGCCAGACGGCGATCACGCCGGATGCTGAAGATCAACACACCGACGAGAATGGCCAGCAGGACGAGGGTCGAGCCCAGGGTGCCGATCCCCAGCCCGCCCTTTTCCGGCGCCTTGGTCAGCAGATCGCCCATGGTGGCGCCGAAGGGACGGGTCAGGACGAAGGCGATCCAGAACAGCACCGTCGGCGAGATCTTCGTGAACCGCCAGCCGACGATGGTGAGCGCGATGCCCCCGGCGATCAGCAGATTACTGAGGCCGTAGCCAAGGCCCGAGCTGTCGGCGAGATAGTCGCCAAGCGCCGTACCCAGGGTGTTGGAGACCAGGATGGCGGCCCAGTAGAAGCTTTCGGCCTTCGGGTCGCGGATATGATCCGCGGCGATCGACCCCAGGGCCACGCGCCAGATGAGCAGGACGGCCGCGAGCAGGCTGACCAGGATGGTCGCCCCCATCGCGTAGCCGAGTCCCAGGGTGCGGTCCATGTAGTCGGACATCGTCGTGCCCGCCGTGCTGGTGGCCAGGATCACCGCCCAATAGAGAAACGGGTGGAAGCGTTTGGCCCGCAGCTGGAAAACCAGCACCACAAGGAAGAAGCCTACCAGGATCAGGGTGCTGACCAGGTAGCCGACGTTCAGGGTCATGGAGAGCAGGTCGCCGCCGGTCTCGCCCGCCGTGGTGGCGCAGATCTTCATGATCCAGAAGGCGAAGGTGACGTGGGCGACCTTGCTGGCGAGGTCCCTGGGGTCTTGTGTCACGACGCGTCTCCTTGGCGGCCTTCCAGGGACGCTCTAGGTTTGCGGCGGCCACAAGGCGGTGTCGTGGTCCGGGTGCTGGTAGCTGACCAGGGCGGCGTAGAACTCCGCCATCTTCGACGCCTGTTCCGGCGGCCGCTCTGGCAGACGCGGCAGGTCATTCACGTAGGGTAGTAGGGATTCCATCCCCACCTGCAGGGCCGGTACGATCTCGGCGGCGCGGTCGAAGGCGCCAATGGCGATGTTGATCGTCCACTTCGGCGACTCAAACGACAGCTGCGTGCCGCAGTCGCCGCAGAAGCCGCGCTTGATCAGGTTGGAGCTCTGGAAGTACTTCGGCGCGCCTCGCGTCCACGCGAACCCGTTGGCGTCGACATAGGGGCCGTAGAAGCCGCCGAAGGCCTTCTGGCACATTCGGCAATGGCAGATGCTGGCGCGGCCGAGACTCTGCGCGTGGAAGCGCACTGCGCCGCATTGGCAACCGCCCGACCACCCGCTCATTCCGCCGCCTCCAGAACCGCCACCTCGCCCAACGCGCGGGTCCCGTCGTGGCCGGTGATCCGCACGGGGACGATGGCCCCCACGGCGGCCTCGCCAACATAGGCGATCTCGGTGAAGTCCTCGGCCCGAGCCACGCCGTCGCGTTCCACCAGGCCGGTGATGACCCGGCCGACCTGGCGCTGCAGATGACGCTCCAGGGCCCGTTGGCCGGCGGCGCGCAAGCGCGCGGCGCGGTCCTTGATCACCGGGCGCTGCAGTTGCGGCATGCGGGCGGCTGGCGTGCCGGGGCGCGGGCTGAACGGGAAGACGTGCAGGAAGGCGAGCTCGCCGTCCTCGACGAGGCGCACGGTGTTCTCGAACATCGCCTCCGTCTCCGTCGGGAAGCCGGCGATGAAGTCGGCGCCGAAGGCCACGTCGGGCCGCACGGCCCGTACATCGGCGATCAGCTTGAGGGCGTCGGCGCGGCTGTGGCGGCGCTTCATCCGCTTGAGGATCATGTCGTCGCCGGCCTGCAGCGACAGGTGCAGATAGGGCATGAGGCGCGGGTCCTCCGCCAGGCAGCGCATCAAATCAGGATCGATCTCGGCGGCGTCGATGGAGGAGAGCCGCAGGCGCGGCAGCTCCGGAACCAGCTTCAGGATGCGGGCCACCAGTTGGCCCAGCGTCGGCTGACCCGGCAGGTCCGAACCCCAGCTGGTGATGTCCACGCCGGTGAGCACCACCTCGAGATAGCCCTGGGCCGTCAGCTTGCGGACCTGCTCCACCACCTCGCCGGCCGCCGCCGAGCGGGAATTGCCGCGGCCGAAGGGGATGATGCAGAAGGTGCAGCGGTGGTCGCAGCCGTTTTGGACCTCGACATAGGCGCGCGCCCGGTCCTTCAGCCCGTCGATCAGATGGCCGGCGGTCTCGCGCACGCTCATGATGTCGTTGACCCGCACCCGGCCTTCCGGGGCGGTGGCGGCATAGGCGCCGGCGGCGGCTTTCTCCGCATTGCCCAGCACCAGGTCCACCTCGGCCATGGCGGCGAAGGCGGCGGGGTCGATCTGGGCCGCGCAGCCGGTGACGATCAGCTTGGCGTCGGGACGTTCGCGGCGGGCCTTGCGGATCGCCTGGCGCGCCTGCCGCACCGCCTCGCCGGTCACCGCGCAGGTGTTGAAGACGATGGCGTTGGAGAGCCCGTCCTCGGCGGCGCGCGCGCGGATGACCTCGCTCTCATAGGCGTTGAGGCGGCAGCCGAAGGTGACGATGTCGACCTGGTCGCTCATGGCAGGACCCCGGTGAATTCGAGTTCCAGGCCGCCGGTCATGATCACGTGGCCGTCGCTCTCGCGCCACTCGATCACCAGGTCGCCGCCGTCCAGCTCCAGGGTCGCCTTGCGGTCGGTGAGGCCGCGACGGCTGGCCGCCACCAAGGCCGCGCAAGCGCCGGTGCCGCAGGCCTTGGTGAGACCCGCGCCGCGCTCCCAGACCTTCAGACGGATGTGGTCGCGGGCCTTGATCTGGGCGAAGCCGACATTGACGCCCTCCGGGAACAGCCGGTGATGCTCGATCATCGGGCCGACCTCGCGCACCGGCGCGGTCTCGGCGTCCTCGACGAAGAACACCACGTGGGGATTGCCCATGGAGACGCAGCCGGGCGTGTGCAGCAGAGGGGCGTCGATGGGGCCGACCTGGAGCTCGACGCCCCGGGTGTCCATCTCTTCCTCCAGGGGAATCTGGGTCCAGTCGAGGCCGGGGACGCCCATGTCGACGCTGATGCGCTTCTCGCCGGCCCGGCGCGCGGTGAGGATTCCCGCCTGGGTCTCGAAGCTTGCCTCGTCCTTGCCCGACGCCTCCATCAGCAGCCAGCCCACGCAACGGCTGGCGTTGCCGCAGGCGCCCACCTCCTCGCCGTCGGCGTTCCAGAAACGGACGGCGGCGTCCGCGCGCGTCGACGGATCAATGGAGACCAGCTGGTCGCAGCCGATCCCACGCTCGCGGTCGGCGATCGCGCGCACGTCTTCCGCGCTCGGCGCGAAGGTCGCGGATCGGGCCTCGACGACGACGAAGTCGTTGCCGAGCCCGTTCATCTTCAGGAACGGACGGCTCATGGTGGCGGCTATATAGGCGAGAAATCCCCGCCGATCACCTTTGGCGAGACAGGACCTGCCGCCGGGTCCTAGATTTGGCCCATGAAACTGCTTTTGACGGCGCTGACCGGCGCCCTGCTGCTGGCTCCCATGGCGCATGCCCAGACCCCCGTCGACCCCTTCAGCTGGCTGGAGGAGGTGGACGGGCCCAAGGCCCTGACCTGGGTCGAGGGCCAGAACGCCAAGTCGGCCAAGCGGCTGGAGACCGATCCCCGCTACGCGACGTTCCTGGCCGAGGCCCGCGCCATCTTCACCGCCAAGGACCGTATCCCCTGGCCCACCTTCCGGGCCGGCGGGGTGGACAACCTCTGGCAGGACGGCGCCCACATCCATGGTGTCTGGCGCCACGCGACGCTGGCCTCCTATCGCAGGGCGGAGCCCGCCTGGGAGACGCTGCTGGACCTCGACGCGCTGTCCAAGGCCGAGGGTAAAAACTGGATCTGGAAGGGCGCGACCTGTCTGAAGCCCGCCGAGACCCTCTGCCTGGTGCAGCTTTCCGACGGCGGCGGCGACGCCGTGGAGGTGCGCGAGTTCGATACCGCCAAGAAAGCCTTCGTGACGGGGGGCTTCCGCTTCTCCCAGGGCAAGCAGAACGTGGCCTGGATCAGCCCCGACACCCTGGTCGTCAGCCGCATCTGGACCCCCGGCGACGAGACGCCCTCGGGCTACGCCTACATCGTGCGGACCGTGACCCGTGATGGCGTGGCCCGCGAACTCTATCGCGGCCGGAAGAGCGATGTCGGGGTCACCCCCATCGTCCTGCGCGGGGCGGGCGGCAAGGCCGACGGGCTGCTGGCGCGGCGCGGCCTGACCTTCTTCGAGAACGAATTCGTCCTGCTGGATGACGGCAGGACCCTGTCGGTTCCCCTGCCGCAGAAGGCGGAGTATCAGGCCTATGTCGACGGCCAGGCGATCTTCCAGCTCAAGGAGGCCTGGGGCGGATACGGCGCCGGCGCCCTGATCGCCTATGACCTGAAGGCGCTCAAGGCCGGAACCGCCAAGCCGGTTCTGATCTTCCAGCCCGGCCCGCGCCAGACGATCACCGAGGTCGACGACACCCACGGCCGGCTGGTGGTGACCCTGCTGGACGAGGTGAAGGGCGCGATCGACGCCTATGATCTGAAAGACGGCAAGTGGACCGCCACGCGGCTGGCCCTGCCCAAGGACGCCACCTTCACGGTGCGCTCGGTCTCGGGCGACGACGACCGACTGTTCGTGGCCGCCGAGGGTTTCCTCGACCCCACCAGCCTGTGGCTGGCCGACGCGGCCACCGGCAAGGCCGAACAGGTGAAGGCCCTGCCCGCCCGCTTCAAAGCCTCGGCCCATGAAGTGAAGCAGTACTGGGCGACCTCCACCGACGGGGCGAAGATTCCCTATTTCGTGGTGTTGCCGAAGACCGCGAAGCTGGACGGCTCCCTGCCCACCATCATGTACGGCTATGGCGGCTTCGAAGTGTCCAAGCCGCCGATCTATCTGCCGGAGATGGGCAAGATCTGGCTGGAGCGGGGCGGCGCCTATGTGATCGCCAATATCCGCGGCGGCGGCGAGTTCGGCCCCGCCTGGCACGACAGCGTGCTGCGGGAGAAGCGCCAGCTGTCCTTCGACGACTTCGCGGCCGTGGCGCAGGACCTGGCGGCCCGCAAGATCACTTCGGCCCGCAGACTCGGCATCTATGGCCGTTCCAACGGCGGAGTGCTGACCACGGTCTCCATGACCCAGCACCCGGAGCTGTGGAACGCCATCGTGGTGGAGAGCCCGCTGATCGACATGCTGCGCTATCACAAGCTGTCGGCGGGGGCCTCGTGGATCGGGGAGTATGGCGATCCCGACGTTCCGGCCGACCGGGCCTTCATCGCCAGGTACTCGGCCTATCAGAACCTCAAGCCCGGCGTGAAATATCCCGAGCCCTACATCACCACCAACACCCGCGACGACCGGGTCCACCCCGGCCATGCGCGCAAGTTCGCCGCCCGGCTGGAGGCCATGGGCGTCCCCTACCTCTATTACGAGCAGACCTTCGGCGGTCACGCCAACGACGCCGATCCCGAGCTGAACGCCCGCCGCTGGGCCCGGCACTATGTTTACCTGGCCCAGAAGCTGATGGACTGACGATGCTGGAGATCACGTCCCTCCGGCCCGAAGACCCGCCGCTTATCGCGCAGGCCTTCACCGACATCGGCTGGGACAAGCCGGAGGCGCAGTACGTCCGTTATCTGGATGAACAGACCGCCGACGACCGGCCGGTGCTGGTGGCGCGGGTGGACGGGACCTTCGCGGGCTATCTGACCGTGGTCTGGGTCTCGCAGTACCCCCCTTTCCGGGAGGCGGGGATTCCGGAAATCCAGGACTTCAACGTCCTGCCGCAACACCGCCGCCGGGGGATCGGCGCCGCCCTGATGGACGCCGCCGAGGCTCTGATCGCCACCCGCGGCAGGATCGCCGGCATCGGGGTCGGGCTCTATCCCGACTACGGTCCAGCCCAGCGCCTCTATGTGTTGAGAGGCTACCTGCCGGATGGCCGCGGCATCGCCTGGAACGGCATGAACGTCACGCCGATGCAGCAGGTCACGGTCGACGACGACCTGGCGCTCTACTTCACGCGGGACCTGGGTTCAGGCGCCGGGCGAAGGTCTTAGCTTGGTCGCGTGACAGGCGCCGAAACCGGCGTCCACTTTCGGCTGTCACGCTTCCCTAGATCCGCTCGATCTTCGAGGCGGCCTCGTCGATAGCCGCGGCGATGGCGTCCACCTGCTCCTCGGTCACGCCGCCGCGCTGCATGCGCAGCCGCAGCGCAGTGCTGAGGTTCTGCATGGCGCGCTGCAGCTTGGGCCGGGCGCCGGAGGAGTGTTCAGCGGCCTCGTCCAGGCGGGCGAAGATGGCGTCCACAGCCGTGCGGTTGGCCTCGAGGGCCTCCTTGCCGGCGGCCGTGGCTTCATAGGCCTTGCGTCCGCCTTCGGCGGCGATCGGAACCACGAAGCTCTCGTCTTCCAGAAGGGAGAGTGTGGGGTAGATGACGCCGGGCGAGGGCCGATAGGCGCCGCCGGTGCGGTCTTCCAGTTCGCGCATGACCTCGTAGCCATGGCGGGGTTTCTCGGCCAGCAGGGCCAGGACCAGGAACCGCAGGTCCCCGTGTTCCAGCAGCCGCCCGATACGGCCGCCGCGTTCTCCGCGCCCGCCATGGCCGCGAAGGTGCTCGCGCAAGTGTCCGCCGAAGCCATGGCGGCTGCGATGTTCGTGTTTGTGAGCGAAGTGTCTGTGCATATTCGATCCTATTTAGTCATATCGATATTGCAGATATATCTAACCCGGATCGGAATTCAATAGAGATATATCGAAATAGATCGCCTTCCACGAGCCGGGGCGGGTGCGACCCGCCCCGGACGATCAGGCGTTGGCGATGGCGGTCTCGATGTCGCCGACGGCGTGGCCGGTCAGGTCCTTGGCCAGCTCGCCCAGCAGCTTGGCCTGCAGGGCCTTGTGGTAGTGCCGACGAAGCTCGCCCAGGGTCTTGGGCGCCGCGATGATGAACAGGTTGTCGATCTTGCCGCCAAGCACCTGAGTATTGAGCCAGGCGGCGGTGGAGGCCGCGAATCCGTCCTCGATCTGGGTGCTGTCATCGGGATTGCCGGCGCTGGATTGGTGATGGCTTCCGCCGCTCCCGTCCACGAGCGCCAGTTCGGCCGCCGGCTGGAGGCTCAGCTTGGGGTTAAGTTCGTCGCCGCCATTGCGGTAGATGTGGAAGGTGGCGCCGTCAGCGACCGCGACAGTCGCGCCCTTGGGAAGTTGCATATCTTGCTCCGGTAAAAGGAAGGTCCTCTCCGGAACGTCTGACACCGCCGATCGGTCCCGCCATGATCTGCCTCAAGCCGAAGGTCACGCCTCGCGAAGCGTTTCGGCGAGCAGGCGGCCCTCCGCGCCTCGGCTGGAGCCGGAGCGCCAGGCCACCACGATCTCGCGGCTAGGATGGTCGGCCTGCAAGTGGCGCACGGCGACGTGGGCCGCCGAGGTCAGGCCCGCCTCCACCGCCATGGCCGGCAGGTAGGTGACCCCCAGGCCCGACCCCACCATCTGCACAAGGGTCGGCAGGGAGGTGGCGGCGAAGGCCTCCTCATCGCCGGTGGCCTTCGGCGGCTTCAGACCACAGGCCGACAGCACATGGTCGCGCAGGCAGTGGCCGTCCTCCAGCAGGATGAGATCCTCGCCCTCCATGGCCGAGGGCGGGAACTCCAGCCGGTTGGCCAGGGGGTGGTCGGCCGGAATCGCGGCCAGCAGTTCATCGTCCGAGACATGGGCGTGGGCCAGGCCCTGCATCTCGAAGGGCAGGGCGATCAGGGCGGCGTCAAGCTGACCGGCCTTGAGCGCCGCGATCAGGCGCTGGGTCAGGTCCTCGCGCAGGTAGAGCTTCAGCATTGGGAACCGCGACCTCAGCAGAGGCAGGGCCTTGGGCAGCAGGAAGGGCGCGATGGTGGGAATGACGCCGAGGCGGAAGCGGCCGGTCAGCGGCTGGCTGGCGTTCTTGGCCGCCTGCATCAGTTCCTCGGCTTCGTTGAGGATGGTGTTGGCGCGACTGAGCGCCGCCTCCCCCACCGCCGTGAGGATCACGCCGGAGCGGGCGCGGTCCACCACCGGGGCGCCCAGCGTGCGCTCCAGTTCCTGAATTCCCGCCGAGAGGGTGGGCTGGGTGACGTGGGCGGCCTCGGCGGCCTTCCCGAACGCCCCCTGCTCGGCGAGGAGCTTCAGGTACTGCAGCTGGCGGATGGTCGGGAGCATGCGGCCACCATGGGCTCAGTCTATGGAAAACCCAACGGGGATTGAAATCACCGTCAGGCCGCCACGGCCTCCGTCGCTTCGGTGGGCAGGCGGATGAGGTAGTCGAAGGCTGACAGCGCGGCCTTGGCCCCGTCGCCGGCGGCGATCACGATCTGCTTGAAGGGCGTGGTGGTGGCGTCGCCGGCCGCGAACACGCCCGGGACCGAGGTCGCGCCGTGACCGTCCACCTCGATCTCGCCGCGCGGGGATAGCGCCATGGCGCCCTCCAGCCACTCGGTGTTGGGAACCAGGCCGATCTGCACGAAAATCCCCTCGAGTTCGACCGCATGCAGGCCCTCGGTTGCGCGGTCGCGATAGACCAGGCCGCTGACCTTGGCCCCGTCGCCCAGCACCTCCGTCGTGAGGGCGGAGGTGATGATCGTCACGTTGCGCAGGCTGGCCAGCTTGCGTTGCAGGACGGCGTCGGCCCGCAGCTGGCTGTCGTATTCGATCAGGGTGACGTGGGCGACGATGCCGGCCAGGTCGATGGCCGCCTCGACGCCGGAGTTGCCGCCGCCGATCACCGCCACGCGCTTGCCCTTGAACAACGGCCCGTCGCAGTGCGGGCAATAGGCCACGCCCTGATTGCGATACTGTTCCTCGCCGGGCACCCCCATCTGCCGCCAGCGGGCGCCGGGAGCCAGGATCAGGGTCTTGGCCCTGAGCACCGCACCGTTCTCCAGCACGATCTCGTTGAGGTCGCCGGGTGCGCGGGCCGGGATCAGCTTTTCCGCCTTCTGCAGGTTCATCACATCGACGGCGTAGTCGCCGACGTGCTGCTCCAGGCCGGAAACGAACTTCGGGCCTTCGGTGCGGGGCACGGAGATGAAGTTCTCGATAGCCATGGTGTCCAGCACCTGGCCCCCGAAACGCTCGGCCGCGAGACCCGTGACGATGCCCTTGCGGGCGGCATAGACCGCCGCGGCCGCGCCGGCCGGGCCACCGCCCACCACCAGCACGTCGAAGACGCCCTTGGCGGCGATCTTCTCGGCGTCGCGGGCCGCGGCCCCGGTGTCCAGCTTGGCCAGAATCTGCTCCAGGCTCATGCGGCCCTGGTCGAAGGCCTCGCCGTTCACCAGCACGGTGGGCACGGCCATGATCTTGCGGGCCTCCACCTCGTCCTGGAACAGGCCGCCGTCGATGGCGGTGTGACGGATGCGCGGGTTCAGTACGCTCATCAGGTTGAGCGCCTGCACCACGTCGGGGCAGTTCTGGCAGGTGAGCGAGAAATAGGTCTCGAAGGTGAGGTCGGCGTCGAGCGCCTTCACCTGCTCGATGACCTGCGCCTCCACGCGCGGCGGGTGGCCTCCGGCCTGCAGCAGGGCCAGCACCAGCGAAGTGAACTCGTGGCCCATCGGGAGCCCCGCGAAGGTCACGCGAGCCTCGGAGCCCTCGGCGCCCACCGTGAAGGAGGGCTTGCGGGCGTCGGTCCCGTCCTCACGCACAATGACCTTGTCGGACGCGTCAGCGATCTCGGCCAGCAGGGCCTTGAGCTCCGCCGACTTCCCCGAGGTGTCGAGGCTGGCGACCAGGGCCACGGGATGGCGCAGGTTTTCCAGATAGGTCTTGAGCTGAGACTTCAGGCCTTGGTCCAACATGACGGACTCCGGTAGGGGACGCGGGAATGTGGGGAGGGGCGCGACCGCCGCTCCCAAGAGCGGCGGTCGCGCGGGCAGGCTTTAGATCTTGCCGACGAGGTCCAGGGACGGGGCCAGGGTGGCTTCGCCTTCCTGCCACTTGGCGGGGCAGACCTCGCCGGGGTGCGAGGCGACGTACTGGGCGGCCTTGACCTTGCGCAGCAGTTCCAAGGCGTCACGGCCGATGCCGCCGGCCGTGATCTCGACGATCTGGATCTTGCCGTCGGGGTCCACCACGAAGGTGCCGCGGTCGGCGAGGCCGGCCTCTTCGATCATCACATCGAAATTGCGGCAGATCGCGCCGGTAGGATCGCCGACCATGAAATAGTCGATCTTCTTCACGGCTTCGGAAGTGTCGTGCCAGGCCTTGTGGGCGAAGTGGGTGTCGGTGGAGACGCTGTAGATCTCGACGCCCAGCTTCTTGAACTCGACGTAGTTGTCGGCCAGGTCCTCGAGCTCGGTGGGGCAGACGAAGGTGAAATCGGCCGGGTAGAAGAACACCACCGACCACTTGCCCTTCAGATCGGCTTCGCTGACGGAGACGAACTTGCCCTTCTTCAGGGCTTCGGCTTTGAACGGCTTAACTTCGGTATTGATGAGAGACACGCGAGCTCCTTGGTTCGGAATGGAGCTGGGGTTCTATATGGCGCTGCAACATTGGGGAAATTGATTATATAAGTTCTGTTGATAGATTTTATCTATCAAAACATCCCTGGCGAGTGGTTCGCGTTTCCTTGCGGAACAAGGGATTTTGGCAGCGGAACCCGTCGGCGCCACACTTTGCTGCCAAAACAACAGCTTGGCTGTATCGACCGCAGCGCAGCAGAGGCAGGGCGGCGACGCGTCAGTCAGGCTTGCCGGTCTCGATCTGCTTCTTCAGGCGGCCGACCTGTTCGCCGATCACCCCGTCCACCGGCTTCGCCCACTGCTCCGCCAGCCCACCCTTGGCGTAGCCACCGACGTCGTAGGTGACGGTGAGCACCGTGGTGGCGGGGTCGGCGCCGGGGGTGAAGGTGAAGGCCAGGTGGCCGCTGGCGCCGGTGAACTGCAGCGGCCCCAGCGCGCCCGAGAGCCGCACGGCGTCAGCCCCGGCATAGACCACGGTCATGTGGCGGACGAAGCCGTCCTTCAGCGTCTCGCAGAAGCAGCCGCTCGCCAAGTCGATGGAGAGGTTCTTCGCATCCCCCGACCAGCTGTGGGCGGAGTTCCACCACGCGGCCGGCCGCAGGGCGGCGGCGCGCACCTTTGCCGGCGGGCCGGCGATGGTGACGACATGGCGAACCTCGAAGCCCTGGGCGGATTGGTCGACCACCTCGGCGCGCGCGGCGCCGGCTAGAGACAGGGCGGCCAGGGCCGCCAGCACGGTCTTCATTGAGAACCCTCGCTTAAGCTTGCTCGAAGCTTAGCGGAGCCCCCCAGAAAGTCTCCACCAAGGTGTTCTGGGCGCCGGCCTGGCCGGTGGTGAGGAAGACACGGCGGCCCGTGTCGCCGGAGGTGTATTCCGGGTGCTTGGCCAGATAGGCCTCCAGCGCGTCGGCGGTGGCGTTGGGCTGGTGGATCAGCGGCGTGCCGGGCTTCAGCGCCGCGCGGAACATGTCAGCCACGATCTCGTAGTGAGTGCATCCGAGGATGGCGCGGTCGGGGGCGCGGCCGATGCGGGTGCTGATGGCTCTGACGTGGCCCTCCACAACCGTGGCCAGCTCCACAGCCCCCGCGCCGGTCTCGATCATGCGGGCCAGGTCCGGGCAGGGCTCGGAGAACACCGCCACATCCTGGCGGCGCTTGTCGATCTCGATCTCGTAGACCCGCGAGCGGGCGGTGGCGGGCGTGGCGAACACCGCCAGCACGTCCAGTTTCTCCACCTTGTCCCCGCGGCGGTCAGCCTCGTGCTCCCAGGGCAGGCCCGTAGCCGCCTCGATGGTAGGCACGATGATGCCGAGCACATTCACCGAGCGCTGTTTTTCTTTGCGATAGCCGGGCAGCCAGGTCTGCTGCAGGCGCCGCAGAGCGACGCCTGAGGCGGTGTTGCAGGCCAGGACCACCAGGTCGCAGCCCCGGTCGAACAGGGCCTCGCAGCCTGCGCGGGTGAGATCGACGATCTCTTCCCCCTCGCGGCCCCCGTAGGGCGTATTGGCCTGATCGGCGAGGTAGATGAGGTCGGCCTGCGGAAAGCGGTCCACCAGGTGACGATGCACCGTCAGCCCGCCCACCCCGGAATCGAAAACGCCAATCGCCATGGGTCGCGCTTAGCCTTCCGGGACGGCAGCGTCCAGCATGGTCTCGGGCGGACAAGTTCACTGAACATGGTTACTCACTATTGACATTAATGTCAGGCTGACATAACTGTCATTCCCAATTGGCCAGCCTCCCCCGCCTGGCTTGACCCTTCTTCCCGAGATCAACTCCACGTCATGGCTATACCCCTCTCCGCGCGTCCCGGACTTCCCAAGGACGATCCCGAGTCCACCTGGATCGTCGGTGTCGAGGTCGACCTGGCCACGGCGCTCGCCCTGGCGCGCGCGTCGACCAAGGCGATGCTGGAACTGTCCCCCCTGGCCCACCGAGAGATCAGCTCGGCCCTGGCCCACGAGATCGACGTTCTGGAGGCCCAGCGCGACCCGCTTTCGGTGGCGGCGGCCCAGGCCCTCAAGCAGTACCTGCCGGAGGCCGCCTGACCCCCCGACGTCCTATGCGGGTCAATCATGAAGCCCGCGCAGCAACGGCCGAAAGCCGTCGCGCGCAAACCCGCGCGCGCCTGATCGAGGCGGCGATGACCGTGATCGCCGACAAGGGCCCGGAGGCCTCGTCCATCGAGGACTTCGTGGCCGCCGCCGGCGTTTCGCGGGGCACCTTCTACAACTACTTCCCCACCTTCGAAGACCTGCTCCACGCCCTCAACACCGAAATCTCCGAGGCCCTGGACAAGACCCTGGGCCCCGCCCGGTCGGGGATCGACGACCCTGCCGTCCTGCTGGCCACGGTCACCCACCGGATCTTCGCAGCCTATACCCTCGATCCCGTCCGCGGCTGGCTGGCCCTGAAGATCGAGTCGACGACGATCCCGCGCCAGGCCGTGTTCGAGGCCCGCTTCGACGCCGTCTACAAATCCGCCGTGGCCACTGGGCGGTTCCGCCCCTGTGATGTCGCGGCCGCTCGCAACCTGGCCTTCGGCGCGTTCCGCATGGGCCAGCGGGACATGGTCCTGGGGGCGGTCGGACCCGATCACGCCGTGGACCTGGTATCCCTGATCCTGATCGCCTTCGGGTTGACCCCCGACGAGAGCCTGAAAATCAGCCGCGAAGCCTTCAGCGCCGCCAGAGAGTCGACCCCGGCGGGTCAATAGCCGGCAAGATTACGCGCCTGTCATGTGACGGCCTGTTACATCCTGCCTAAGGTCGCCTTTCCTTGAGCCATTTTCCGGAGTCTCCATGCATCGGCGCACGTTTCTCGCCACGTCCAGCGCCCTGGCCGCCTCGACCCTGGTTCCTGCCGTGAGCCTCGCCGCCGACGCCGGCCTCCTTTCCGCGCCCTGGACCGGGCCCTATGGCGGGGTCCCGCCCTTCGACAAGGTCCAGGTCGCCGACTTCGCCCCTGCCGTCGAGGCGGCGATGGCGCAGGAACTGGCGGAGGTCGAGGCCATCGCGGCCAATGCCGCGCCGCCCACCTTCGCCAACACCATCGAGGCCCTGGAGCGCACCGGCGGCGCGAAGAACCGGGTCGACACTCTGACCGGCATCTGGAGCGGCACGCTGTCGACCCCGGAAATGCGGGCGGTGGACAAGGAGCTGGCGCCCAAGGCCGCGGCCCATGGCGACAAGATCCTGCAGAACGCCCCGCTCTTCAAACGTATCGAGGCCGTCTACGAGGCCCGCGAGAGCTCAGGCCTGACGCCCGAGCAGCAGCGCCTGACCTGGCTCTACTGGAACCGCTTCGTGCGCGCCGGCGCCCGCCTTACCCCCGAAGCCAAGGCCCGGGTCGGGGCGATCAATCAGGAATTGGCGCAGAACTTCACCGCCTTCAGCCAGAACCTGCTGGCCGACGAGACCGACTACGTCCTCTACCTGCGCACCGAGAGCGAGCTGAAGGGCCTGCCCGAGGATGTGCGCGCCGCCGCGGCCGGCGCCGCCGAGGAACGCGGCCACAAGGGCGAGTTCGCTGTCCTCAACACCCGCTCCTCCATCGATCCGTTCCTGACCTACTCGACGCGACGGGACCTGCGCGAAAAAGTCTGGCGCACCTTCTATAGCCGCGGCGACAACGGCGACGCTCACGACAACAACGCCATCATCAAGACGATCCTCAAGCTGCGGGTCGAGCGAGCCAGGCTGTTGGGCTATCCGACCCACGCCCATTGGCGACTGGACAACGCCATGGCCAAGACGCCGGAGAACGCCATGGCCCTGATGATGCGGGTCTGGCCCTCGGCCATCGCCCGCGTCCGCCAGGAGGTGGCCGAGATGCAGGCGATCGCCGACAAGGAAAAGGCCGGGGTGAAGATCGAGCCCTGGGACTACCGCTTCTACGCCGAGAAGGTCCGGGCCGACCGCTACAACCTCGATATGAACGAGGTGAAGGCCTACCTGCAGCTCGACAAGCTGCGCGAGGGCATGTTCTGGGCCTCGGGCCAGATCTACGGCTTTACCTATCACCCGGTGACCGACCTGCCCGTGGCCCATCCCGACATCAAGGTCTGGGAGGTGAAGGCCGCCGACGGGAGCCATGTCGGACTCTGGTACTTCGATCCCTATGCGCGTCAGGGCAAGCGCTCGGGCGCCTGGATGAACGCCTACCGGCGTCAGGAGAAGTTCCGCGGCAAGATCACCACGATCGTCTCCAACAACTCCAACTTCGTGAAGGGCGCCCCCGGCGAGCCGGTGCTGATCAGCTGGGACGACGCCACCACCCTGTTCCACGAGTTCGGCCACGCCCTGCACGGCCTGAACTCCGACGTGAACTATCCCTCCCTCGCGGGCACCGCCGTGGCGCGGGACTATGTGGAGTTTCCCAGCCAGGTGAACGAGGAGTGGCTGGCGACGCCGGAGGTGCTGAACCGCTTCGCCCTGCACCACCAGACCGGCAAACCGATCCCCGCGGCCCTGGTGGCCAAGATCGAGAAGGCCCACACTTTCCGCCAGGGCTTCGAGGTGACCGAGTACCTGTCCTCGGCCTTGATCGACATGAAACTGCACCTGGCTGGCAACGCCGACATCGACCCGGACGCCTTCGAGCGCGAGGAGCTGAAGAAGCTGGACATGCCCCGCGAGCTGCCGATGCGCCACCGCACGCCGCAGTTCCAGCACGTCTTCGCCAGCGACGGCTATTCGGCCGGCTACTACAGCTACCTCTGGTCGGAAGTCCTGGCCCACGACGCCTACGGCGCCTTTACCGAGGCCGGGGGCCCCTATGACAAGGCCGTCGCCAAGCGCCTGCACGACAAGGTCATGAGCATCGGCAACACGGTCGATCCAGCGCAGGCCTATCGCGACTTCCGCGGCCGCGATCCGGACGTGAAGGCCTATCTCCGCGACAAGGGATTCCCGACGGCCTGAGACGGACCGCCGCCGGAGGCCCCGGCTTCCTTGACCTTTCGGCCCCGCGAGCGCATAAGCGCGCCCTTCCGGCGCAGAGCAATCGCGCCCTCTACCGCTACGGCCCCCAGGTCTTATCTGGGACGAGAGCGGCGAGGCCCCCCGTCGACGTGATCGTCCACGGGGGTCGATTGCGTTTGGGCCACAGGGTGAATTGATGTTCGACGCGCTAACTGATCGGCTGTCATCCGTCTTCGACCGGCTTTCCGGTCGCGGCGTGCTGTCCGAGAAGGACATCGACGAGGCGCTGCGCGAGGTCCGCGTCGCCCTGCTCGAGGCCGACGTCGCCCTGCCCGTCGTCCGCGAGTTCATCGCCAAGGCCAAGGAAAAAGCCGCCGGCCAGGACGTGATCCGCTCGATCCGTCCCGCCGACCAGGTGGTGAAGATCACCTATGACGGCCTGGTGGAGATGCTGGGCGGCGAGGGCGGCGCCGAGGGGCTGAACATCAGCCTCAACCCGCCCACCGTGATCCTGATGGCCGGCCTGCAGGGCTCGGGCAAGACCACCACGGCGGCCAAGCTGGGCCTCAAGCTCGGCAAGGACCGCAAGAAGGTCCTGCTGGCCTCGCTGGACACCCGCCGACCCGCCGCCATGGAGCAGCTGGCGACCCTGGCCGTCGCGGCCGGCGTCGACTCCCTGCCCATCGTGGCCGGCCAGAGCGCGCCCGACATCGCCCGGCGCGCCATGAGCGCCGCCAAGCTGCAGGGCTACGATATCCTCATCCTCGACACCGCCGGGCGCACGACGCTCGACGAGGCGATGATGAGCGAGGCCGCCGAGATCGCGCGGATCGCCAACCCGTCGGAAACCCTGCTGGTGGCCGACAGCCTCACCGGCCAGGACGCGGTCCGCACCGCCAAGGCCTTCCACGAGCGCCTGCCGCTCACCGGCCTGGTGCTGACCCGAGCCGACGGCGACGGCCGAGGCGGCGCGGCGCTCTCCATGCGCGCGGTCACCGGCCTGCCCATCAAGTTCCTGGGCGTCTCGGAAAAGATCGATGGCCTGGACGTCTTCGACGCCGCTCGCGTGGCCGGCCGGATCCTGGGCCAGGGGGACGTCGTCGCCCTGGTGGAGAAGGCCAGCGCCGACCTGGACGTCGCCAAGGCCGAGGCCATGGCCAAGAAGCTGGCCAAGGGCCAGTTCGACCTGGACATGATGGCCGACCAGTTCGCCCAGATGAAGAAGATGGGCGGCATGGAGGGGCTGATGGGCTTCCTCCCCGGCGTCCAGAAGATGAAGAAGCAGATCGCCGAAGCCAACATCTCCGATAAGGCGCTGGACCGGCAGGCGGCGATCATCTCCTCGATGACCAAGCTGGAGCGCAAGAAGCCCGACATTCTGGCCGCCTCGCGCAAGCGCCGCATCGCCAAGGGCGCCGGCGTCGATGTCTCCGAGGTCAACCGTCTGCTCAAGCAGCACCGCCAGATGGCCGACGCCTTCAAGATGATGAGCAAGGACGGCGGCAAGGGCTTTGCCCGCATGGCCGGCATGATGGGCGGCGGCGGCGCGGCGGACCGGCTGAAGTCGATGGGCGGCGGCAAGCTGGCCGCGCCCGATCAGAACCAACTCGAAGAGCTCGGCAAGATGGCCGCGGGCGGGGGCAAGCTGCCCGGCCTCGGCGACGGGCTCCCCAAACTTCCCGGCCTAGGCGGCGGCCTGCCCCCCGGCTTCAATCCCTTCAAGAAATCCTAGAGATAACAAGGACTAAACTATGCTGAAGATCCGTCTCGCCCGTGGCGGCGCCAAGAAGCGCCCCTACTACTCCATCGTCGTCGCCGACAGCCATTCGCCCCGCGATGGCCGCTTCATCGAGAAGGTGGGCACCTACAACCCGCTGCTGAAGCGTGACGACCCGACCCGCGTCACCCTGAAGCTGGAAAGCATTCAGGCCTGGATCGCCAAGGGCGCCCAGCCCACCGACCGCGTCGCGCGTTTCCTGGCCCAGGCCGGCGTCGTGAAGTGGGAACACGGCAACAACCCCAACAAGGGCAAGCCCCACAAGAAGGCCGTTGAGCGTACGGAAGAGCGCGCCCAGCGCGACGCCGCCGCCGCCGCCGCCCTGGAAGAAGCCAAGAACGCCCCGGCGCCCGCGCCGGAACCCGAACCTGCTCCGGTTGAAGAAGCTGCCGCTGAAGCTCCCGCTGCTGAAGAGGCGCCTGCCGCCGAAGCTGCTCCGGCCGCTGAAGAAGCCCCAGCCGCCGCCGAGGAAGCCGCTGTCGAACCGGCCGCCGAGGCCGCCGACGACGCGACCCCGGAACAAGCCTAAGCCTTGCGACGGAGGCGGTAAGTCCCATGGCTGACCGCCTCCTCCAGGTCGCCCGCGTCGCCGGAGCCTTCGGCGTGCGCGGGGAGATCCGCATCACCACCTTCACCGAGGACCCGCTGGCGCTCGCCGCCTACAGGGTCCTGACCCGCGAGGACGGCTCAGCCGGCCTGACCATCACCACGGCGCGGGCGGTGAAGGGGGCTGTGATCGCCAGGGCCGCCGGCATCGACACCCGCGACCAGGCCGAGGCCCTGCGCGGCCTCAAGCTGTTCATCGCCCGCGAGGCCCTGCCCGCGCCCGACGAGGACGAATTCTATCATGCCGACCTGATCGGCCTTTCCATCGAGACCGCCGAGGGCGAGCCCATGGGCAAGGTCAAGACGGTCCAGGATTTCGGGGCCGGCGACCTCATCGAGGTCCAGCCCCCCATGGGCGCCAGCTGGTGGCTGCCCTTCACTCGCGAGGCGGTGCCGCAGGTGCGCATCGCCGACGGCAAGCTGATCGCCGTTCGCCCCACCGAGATCGAAGGCGACGCGACCGATGAAGCGGAAGAAGGCTCGTAACCCCTCCTCCGCTAACGCAAGGTGTCGCACCTCGTTTGACAACTCAGCTCCCGGCCTTCGCCGGGATGAGCGGGTCTTTGTCTACCCGAACCGCTTGTTGAAGCTGGGCAGGCCTTCCGACAGCGGCGTCAGGGGATCGGACGCCCCATCCTTCAGATAGGCCGCCGTGGCCCGCGCCAGCGTCCCGTAGGCGGCCGCGAACAGGCCGCCGCCCGAGGACAGCCGCCGGACACCCGCCGCCTGCAGCTTGGCGGCGTTGGGCAGGCCGCCGCGCGCCATGGCGTTGAGCGGCAGGGCGATCTCGCGCGCCAGGGCCGTCAGTAGGGCCTCGTCGGTGGGGCCGGGCACGAAGATGCCGTCAGCGCCGGCGGCGGCGTAGGTCTTGGACCGCGCCAGCACCTCGGCCAGGGCGGCGTCGCCGGCGGCCAGGCCCTTCAGATAGACGTCGGTGCGGGCGTTGATGAACAGGGCGACGCCGGCCTGGTCGGCGGTCCTGCGGGTCGCCTCGATCTTGCGGGCGTGCAGGGTCGCGTCGCGGCGGCCATCCTCCAGGTTCACCCCCACGGCGCCCGCGCCCACCACCGCCTTGATGGTCTCGGCCAGTTCCGTCAGGTCGTCGGTGTAGCCACCCTCGATATCGGCCGTCAGCGGGACCTTCAGGACGCGGCTGATCTCGGCGATGGCGGTCAGCAGCAGCGGCACGGGGAAGAAATCCCCATCGGCATAGCCGTGGGCCCAGGCGACGGCGGCGCTGGAGGTGGCCACGGCCTTGGCCCCGGCGTCCTCCATGATGGCGGCGCTGGCCGCGTCCCAGGCGTTGGGCAGGACCAGGATGTCGGGACCGGCGTGCAGGGCTTTGAAAGCGGCGGCTTGGCTCATGGGAATCTCCTCCTATCGTCCGGACGATATAGGAAGCGTCACCGTGACATGCTCGCGGATATCGGACTCTGACAGCGGCCGAAGCTTAGTGCCCGTGCGGCCCTTCATAGACGCCCGGCGCCAGGCGCTCATCCTCGGGGCCTTCGGTCCCGGCGGCCAGCACGAAGCGGCGATCGCAATAGGGGCACTCGACGAAAGTCGCCTCACCCATCTCCAGCCAGACCCGGGGATGGCCCAGGGCTCCGCCGACGCCGTCACAGGCGACGCGGCCGGTCCGCACCACCACAACCTCGGGCGCGGGCAGGTTGGCGGCCAGGGCCGGCTTGGCGGGCATCGGTTCGACGTGGGCGCCCTGGTTAGGGACGGGAACGGCTTTACGGGCCATATGCAAACTCTCCGGCGGCGGGCCTTGGAGATACGCCCACGCGGGCCTAGGTATGCGACCATAGCTTTACGCGTCAATCGCGCCTGTTTTCGAAAAGTCCGGCATGACCCTTCCCGACTACGCCATCGAGGCCAAGGGCCTGGTGAAGACCTATCCCGCCACCAAGACGACAAGTGAGATGCAGGCCCTGAAGGGGATCGACCTGGTCATCCCGCGCGGCTCGATCTTTGGCTTGCTGGGACCCAATGGCGCCGGGAAGTCGACCTTCATCAACATCCTGGCGGGGCTCTGCAAGAAGACCTCCGGCACGGTGTCCATCTGGGGACGGGATATCGACGAGCGGCCCCGCGACGCACGCGCCGCCATCGGGGTGGTGCCGCAGGAGATCGCCGCCGACCCCTTCTTCACCCCGCGTGAGAGCCTGGAGGTCCAGGCCGGCATGTACGGCGTGCCCGCCAGCGAGCGCCGGACCATGGAGCTGCTCAATGCGCTCGGCCTCGGCGACAAGGCCAACGCCTATGTCCGCCAGCTGTCTGGGGGCATGAAGCGCCGGCTGATGGTGGCCAAGGCCATGACCCACAATCCGCCGGTGCTGATCCTCGACGAACCCACTGCGGGCGTGGACGTCGAACTGCGCAAGCAACTCTGGGCCTATGTGGTGGAGCTGAACCGCAAGGGCGTGACCATCGTGCTCACCACCCACTACCTGGAAGAAGCCCAGGAGCTGTGCGACCAGATCGCCATTGTCAACCGCGGTCAGGTGGTGGCCTGCGAGCCCACCGGGACCCTGCTGGCCCGCATGGACATGCGCCACGTCGTGGTGACGCCGGAGGAGCCGGTGACCGCGGCCCCCAGCCTGCCGGGCTTCGACACAAAGCTGCGCGCCGCCGGGGCCTTCGCCGTCTCCTACCGCACCGGCCAGTCCAGCGTGGAGCAGGTGCTGGCCGCCGTGCGCGCCACGGGCCTGCACATCAAGGATATCGCCACCGAGGACCCGGACCTGGAGGACGTTTTCGTGTCCCTCACCTCCGCCCCTGCCCCCATCGACGCCTGAGCCTTTCGTTCCGCGCGGCTTTCCGCTAGAAGCGCGTTTCGTCAAACGCACCCGTAGCTCAGCTGGATAGAGCGTTGCCCTCCGAAGGCAAAGGTCACACGTTCGAATCGTGTCGGGTGCGCCACTCTTTTCAGCACCCTAGTGAATCCTCTCCCGCACCTCAGAGGCAGGAGGGGGCCCTCCAAGACTAGGGAGCCCCCTCGCGGTGAAAGCTCCCTAGGGCCCGGGCGGCGGCCCCAGCGCCCTCCAAACTTGCTTCTCGCACCAATGCCCGAGGCATCCAGACACCCGGGCCGCCCCCGTGCCGATCCGGATCGAGCCCTTATGAGTCTCGCCATTCACAGGGTTCACCATCGTCCCGCCCCGCCAGGCGCCGTCGCGCCAGACGAAGCCCTTCATGATCTCGGCTCCGACCATCCCTTCCTTCACCCGGCTCCTGTCCCAGACCCAGAGCAGGCGCCCGCAAAGTTTCGTTTCGTCGTCCGCGCAGGCGCCAAGCCTGACGACTCCGCCAAGTCCCTCCGCCGCCCAATCGCCCTCAAACGCCTTCATCGTCTGGGCTTGGGACGGCGCAGGCGCGACGACCACCAGGCACAGGGCGAGGATCGCGACCACCGCCGGCTTCATGGACGGCATGCGACCGGCGGCCCTGGCGAAACGCGCCAGATATTCGGGATGCTCGGTGCCCATCCACCGGTCCCACCAGGTGAAGTAAAGGCCGTAATTCCAGCCCGCCTGCGCATGATGCAGGTCGTGGTGCGTGACCGTGGTCAAAAACGGGATCAGCGGCCGTCCGTCCTGGCGCGCAGGAAACAGTTCATAACCGGAATGGCCGATGGTGTTGCGGAAGATCTGGTGCAGCATGAACAGACCGATCACGCCCCACGGCGTCGGCGTGGCCAGCATCCAAAGCGGGACGAAGGCGGCCTGCACCGCCGCTTCAGCCAGATCGAAGCTATAGGCGGTGAACGGTGACGGGTTGTTCGACCGGTGATGTCGGCGATGGAAGATGCGGAACAGGGTCGGCCGATGCATCAGCCGGTGCGCCCAGTAGAACCAGGCGTCGTGCGCCACAATCATCAACCCAAGCGACGCCCAGAACCACATCGGCCCCAGCCCTTCGGCGACCGCGGGCCCCCAAACCAGGCCGACCCGATCCAGCACAGCCAGCGAGAGGGCGACCGTGGAGAAGATCGCCACGGACCGGAGGGAGATGAGAAATTCGACGATCATCCGCCGCGCGGGTGGCCGCTCAGCCCTGAGCTTTCGCCCGGCCAATGGCCGCGCAAGCACGACCCAGAGCGAAAACCAGGTCGCGACAGCAAAGACCGCGTAGCGGATCAGGTCGCCGTTCAGTAAGCGCAGCCACTCGCTGGCGAGTTCTTCGACATTAGACATGGGATAGGCCTCCTTTTTGATGGCCCATCCCTGAACTCGCCGCCGCGCCGCCGCTCGCCGTGGACGAAAATCGGCTAGAGATTTCATTTCCGGCGAAGCTCCGCAAAAATCGGCGAGCCTGCGGCGGCGACTTTCCTGCCCGCCGAGCCTCTAAGAGGAACCATGGACGAACTGGCGTCGATCGAACTTCTGGTGCGCGGCGCCGCCGTCGGCGGCTTCCTTGGCCTGGCGCTTTGCCTTGGTCGGGCCGACCCGGCGCGGTTGCGCCTGAGCGGGGTCCTGTTCTGCCTATCCTGTGCAGGTCACGTGCTGACCCAGTCGCCGTCCGGGCGGCTGGTGACCGGCGCGGCCTTCCCTGTCATCTGGCTGCTCTCGATCACGGGGGCCGGCCTCTTCTGGGCCTTCGCCACCGACCTGTTTTCCGACGAGGCGCGGTCGCGCCAGCGCCGGTTCGCGCCCGCCGCCCTGAACCTTATTCTCGCGCTGTCGGCGCTTCTGATCTGGCCGCCATTCAGCCATGTCGCATGGGTGGTCTACTCCATCGTCTCCGTCGCCATGATTGGACACGCGCTCTATGTGATCGCGCGGGGCTGGCGGGACGATCTGGTCGAAAGCCGTCGGAAGTTGCGGGGGCCGATGCTGGCCAGCGCGGCGGGCTACGGCCTGATGGTGGTGCTGCTTGAAGTCACCCAGATGCTCTGGCGGCCGATGCCTGAGCTCGCGCCCGTCGGCGCCACGGCGCTATTGCTCTTGAGCCTGTCGGGCATGGCGGTTTTCCTCAGCGTGAACAGCGATCTCCTGCAGTCCGCGCCCCGTGCGTCGGCGCCGCGCAAGAATGCGGCGGACCGCGCCCTGCTTGCGCGCCTGAACAGGGCCATGGACGAGGAAGAAACCTGGCGCACAGAGGCCCTGACGATGTTCGATCTCGCCACTCAGGTCGGCGCGCCGGAGCACCGGCTGCGCCGCCTCATCAACACCGAGCTCGGCTACCGAAACTTCAGCGCCTATCTGAACGAACGCCGGGTCCATGCCGCGAAGACTGCGCTGGCCGACGCCGATCACGCCCTGAAACCCGTTTCCAGCATCGCCTACGAAGTCGGCTTCGCCTCGCTCGGGCCATTCAACCGCGCATTCAAGGCCGCGACGGGCGCCACGCCGTCAGACTGGCGCGTGCAGGCGCAAAGCTGATCTCGCAACGGCCCGGCGCTCCCATCACGTCCTGTGAATCAGATTCCCGGGCGGAGGATGCCAATCTTCGACCACCGGCCGGCGCCTGACGTCGGGGCCGATTGACACTCTGCACGCCGCCCCCACTGATGGGTGAATTCATCCGGCGTTACGACCGGCGTTCATTTTGTAGGAAACCATAATGGCCAGCTCGGCGCAGATTCCCGGCGCACGCGTACCTCTTCGCACCAAATTCTTCTTCGGCCTCGGCGCCACAGCCGAGAGCATCACCCTCGCCGCTGTCGGCGGCTACGCCATGTTCTACTACAATCAGGTCCTGGGCCTGCCGGCCACCCTGGCGGGTCTGGCCATCACCGTCAGCCTGGTGCTGGACGGTTTCGCCGATCCCATCGTCGGCTCGCTGTCGGACCGCACCCGCGGCAAGCTGGGCCGCCGGCACCCCTATATGTATCTGGCCCCCTTGCCCGTGGCGCTCTGCATCCTGGCCCTGTTCAACCCGCCCGCCGCGTTCTCGCACCTTTGGCTGTTTGTCTGGTTCTCAGGGTTCATCGTCACCCTGCGGGTGTTCATGGCCATCTATCACGTGCCGCACCTGGCGCTGGGGGGAGAGCTTTCCAGCGACTATACCGAGCGCAGCCGGGTGATGAGCTGGAACAACCTGCTGGGCATGATCGGCGCGGCCGGCACGAGCTTCGTCGCCTTGACCTTCTTCTTCCACAAGACCGCGGAGTATCCGCGAGGCCTGCTCAACCCTCACGCCTACACGCCCTTCGCCATGGCGGTGGCGGGCTCAGGCATGCTGCTGCTGTTGGCGTCGGCCTGGTTCACCCGCGACCGTATCGCGCTGTTGCCCAAGACTCCCGACGACCTGCCGGCCTTCAGCCCCTTCGAATTCCTGAAGGACATGGGCAGCGCGTTTTCGAACCGGAACTATGTCTATCTGCTGATCGCCTACTTCTTCCTGTCCCTGATGCTGGGCATCCGCCAGGGGCTCGGGCTCTACATGAACACCTTCTTCTGGGAGTTCACCTCGGAGCAGATCCGCTGGTTCGTGATCGGCACGATCAGCGGCTATTTCCTGGGCTTCGCCACAGCGGCCCGGCTGCATGGGCGGTTCGACAAGAAGATCGCCATCATCGTCACCTGCGTGCTGCTTTCGACGATCCCGGCCATCGCGCCGACCCTGCGGATTCTCGGCGTCTTCCCCGAACCGGGACAGCCGATGCTGCTGCCCCTGATCATCATCTTCACAGGCCTGGGGTCCTGTGTGGCCAGCATCATGAGCATCAGCGTCATGTCGGCCCTGGCCGACATCGCCGACGAGAACGAGGTCCGCTACGGCTATCGGCAGGAGGGCGTGCTCTACTCGACCCGGGCGCTGTTCTCCAAGATCGACGCCGCCATCGGCCACTTCTTCGCCGGCGTCGCCCTGGACATCGTGGCCTTCCCGGAAAAGGCCCAGCCTGGGCAGGTGGATCGCCAGACACTGATGGACCTGGCCCTGGTGGACGCGCCCATCGCGGCCATTCCTGGCCTGATCGCTGTGTTCTTCTATGCCCGCTACAAGATCAACCGGCAGAGCTACGACGCGACCCAGGCCCAGCTCAAGGAACTGCGCCGCGAGCGGGCCGCCAAGGCCGCGCCGGCCGGTCAGCCAGGCGCCGAGCCGGACGGGATGATCTCTGAGGTGACCTAGAAAGTTTAGAGTCGGATTCAGGCTTCGAGAGAAGCCATTGGGCTCTAGACGATCAGCCGGGCGCGGATGGCCTCGCAGGCCGCCGCGGGCGCGCCGATCGTCGCCAGATAGGCCGCCACTGAACCGGCGCGGGCGCGGATCGCGCCAAGGGCGGCGTCCAGATAGACCCCATCGACCCCCAGAAAGGCGCGCACCGCCGTCTCCGAGGGCCGCTTGCCCAGGGATTTTTCCAGAGCCTCGGTGACCATCGGCAACCGGGCGTCGACCCGGGCGGCCACATTGGTCAGCAGGTAGTCGTCCCGAATATCGTCGTCGTGGACCCCCAGGATGTGGTGGGTGAGCGCCGCCAGCAGGCCCGTGCGGTCCTTGCCCGCCGTGCAGTGGATCAGGATCGGCCCATCGCCCGCCGCCAGCGCCGCGAAATAGCGCCCGAACAGCTCCAGGTGACGCGGCTCGAAGGGCGCCTTGGCGTAATAGTCCAGGAAGAAGGCCCTGGCGCTCTCCGGGGTCAGGTCGGTCTGCCTCAGGAAGGCCACGTGGGGGGCCTCGGCCTGGTCGCCCAGGTCGCACTGGATAACCTGGGCCGCGAAGCCCTGGCGCCGCAGGCTGGGATCACTTTCCCGCTCGCGGGGACGGCGCAGGTCCACCACCGTGGCGAGCTTCAGGTCCGCCATGGCCGCCAGGTCGGCCGGCGTGGCGCGGGCCTGGTGGGCGGCACGGAACAGTTGGCCCGCCGCGATGCGTCCGCCACGCACGGCGTAACCGCCGTAGTCGCGGAAATTCTCGACGCCTTCGAGGGGCAGGATACGGGGGTGGGTCATGAGCCTCTCCATGAGGCCCACGACGCTAGACGGCAAGTGTGACGGTCTACGCGCCTAGAGCTGGTTGTATTCGCCGCAGCGGCACTTCACGACGACTTCCCGCGCCGAGGCCGCGTCCTGGCCGGTGAGGATCACCTCGTCGCAGGCGCCACAGGTAAAGGCCGCGCCGATGCCGGGGGTCTTTTCCAGGTCGATGGCGACGGCCTCCACCAGGTCGCGGCGGCCGATGAACAGGCTGGGGAACACACGCATCGAAGTCATGATCATCGAAATCGCCTCACTATGGCTCAAGCTCACGGGGTCTCGATCCGCCCCTGTAATATCCAGGGTTATGAGGATCATTTGCTGCAATGCAATGACAACCGTGAAGCCTTGTACAGAAAGGCGGGTGGTCGCCTGACGCATAGCCAACTTGGGCGACGCAACATGTCCGGGCGCCACGAAGACGATCAACCCGCCGGGCCACGAAACGTCCCTGTTCGAGGCCCTCGGCCTTGGGTGTCTCGCCGGTCTGATCAAGGCGCCGACCGGAGCCCCCGACCAGACCGAAGCCTAGTAGACCAGGTTGAAGCTCGCCAGCGCGGCGGCGGCGGTGAGGAACAGGATCACCGCGAGGATTTCGTAGCGTTTGAAGAGGGGGCCGTTCGGCGAGCGCATCTTGATCTCCAGCCGTCCCCGAGTGGGACACCGAGGATCGGTCAGGGCAAACGTCAGGCCAGCCTCAAGGGCGGGCCGGAACCTTGCCGGGCCAGGTGAGGAAGCCGTTGCGGTCACGACCGGCGGCCTCGCGCGGCGCGCAACCGCCGCAGCCCCGGCCGCCGCCTCGTTGTTCGTAGCCGCCACGCGCCTCATAGCCGCCGGCGTAGCGGTGGTCGCCGGAGCCGTAGCCCTCCGATTGCTCGGCATAGCGTTCGCCGTAGGTTTCGTGCGCCTCGGCGCTCACCACGCGGACCTGGCCGCGGAGGTCGGGGACCTCGACATAGGTCTCATAGACGGGTTCCGGGGCGGCCACGTAGGTCCGTTGCTGGGCCGCGCCGTATTGGCGCACCTCGGCGTATTCCCGCTGGACATGATCGCGCTGCACGGGGGCCATGCGGCGAGCGGCGGGCCGCGCGGGCCGATGCGGCGCGGCGGGACGATGGACCACCCGCTCAGGCTCCGGCGTCATGGCTGCCGGCTGGGCCGCGACGGGGGTGGGCGCGTCCACCGGCGGGCAGGAGGCGGTCGTCGTGACCGGCTTGCAGCAGCAGTCGGCGGGCTTGGCCGCGGGCGCCTGGGCGATCTTCAGCGCGCCGGTGGAATCACAGGCGGCGAGGGCAAGGACGGCCAGGGCGGGAATCAGAGAGGGCAGGCGCATTTGAGGTCTTCCGGCGGCCCGAAAACCAGGGTCGGAGACAGCGTTGGAGATCAGGCGCCGTTAACGCTGTGACTTTCACCGTGAGCGCGAAGAAAGCCCTCCACCAACTCGGCGTAGAGGTGAAATCCCTTATAGGCGGCGAACTCCGGGGCCGCCGCGCGCCAGGCCCCCGCGAAGGCCGCCAGCCGTTCCGGGCTCTCGGTGAGCGCCTGAAAGGGGGTCAGCCAGACCCGGATGGTGAACAGGACTCCGCCGGTCTGCGGCAGCCGACGCACCGTCTGGCGCTCCACCCGGGTGAACAAGGCTCGCCCCACATCGCCCGACGCGATCTCGCCGATCCCGGCGCGGATCGGGGCGGAGAAGGGCGTGAAGGACTGGTCGGAGTTCACCACCGACCAGTTGCGCCGCTGCAGGATCAGCCCGGGACGCAGGCCGTCGAAGATGCGCAAGAGCCGCGCCAGGAAGCGGTCATTGAACCCGTTCACAGGCGCGTGGATGTGCGCCAGGTCCTGCCCCAGGACCTCCCGGGCGGTGAAGAAGGTGGGCGCCGAGAGGCTGATGGCTCTGACCCGCCACTGGCCGTTCGTCTTCTCCACCAGCACCAGGTCGTCGGCCACCGTGCGCGCAGCGGCATAGAGGGGCGGCAGGTCGCGTCCCGGCGTCACCCCGAGCAGAGCGGCGACCTCCAACTGGCCGGGCCGCGACCCCTCGGTTTCGCCCCAGACCAGGTCGTGATGTTCGCTGTAGAGCGGGTCCTTCCGAGCGGCGGGATCGGCCTCGCCCCCCTCCAGCCAGCGGGCCTCCTCGATGGGCGCCAGCCCGATGGCGAAGTCGGCGGACTCCTCCCAGGGCCGATGCCTCATCGCCGCCGCAGCCTCCGGACCAGGGCGTAGATCACCAGCGCCACCGCGACGCCGAGGGTGTCGGCCACCAGGTCGCGCCAGTCGCCATGGCGCCCGAAGCCCATGATCGCCTGCAGCAGCTCCACCGCCACACCCAGGCCGATCGCGAAGGCGGCGATCGCCAGCGGCCGATGGTGCGAGAGCAGCAGGCCCGTCATTGTCAGGACGAACCAGGCGATGCTGTGTTCGATCTTGTCACCCATATGGGCCGAGGGCAGGTCCTGCTGCGGAACCAGGCACATGGCCAGCAGGATAGCGGTCGCCAGCGCGTAGAGCGCGAGGCGGAGCGGGCGAGGCAACGACGCGAGAAACATGCGCCCTAACTTGCACGTCCGCCCGCGCCTCTCTAGCGTCGCGCCGCATTTCAAGGTGGAGCGGATAATGGCGATCGAGGCGGTGATTTGGGATTTCGGCGGGGTGTTCACCTCCTCGCCCTTCGAGGCCTTCGCCCGTTATGAGAGCGAGAACGGCGTCCCCAAGGACCTGATCCGCAAGGTCAATTCCACCAATCCCGACACCAACGCCTGGGCGTTGTTCGAGCGTAACGAGATCGACACCAAGGGCTTCGACGCCCTGTTCCTGGAGGAATCCACGGCGCTCGGCCATCCGATCCCCGGCAGCCACGTCCTGCCCCTGTTGTCGGGCATGGTGCGGCCCCGGATGGTGGCTGCGCTGAAGGCCTGCAAGCAACACTTCAAGGTCGGTTGCATCACCAACAACATGGTCAGCATGCACTCCCCGGGGCCCGACGCGACGCAGCGCCCGCCGGGCGCCATGGGTCAGATCATGCCGCTGTTCGACCACATCATCGAAAGCTCCAAGGCCGGTGTGCGCAAGCCCGACCCGAAAATCTACCTGATGATGTGCGAAGCGCTGTCGGTTGACCCCGCCAACTGCGTCTATCTCGACGACCTGGGCATCAACTGCAAACCGGCCGCGGCGCTCGGGATGAAGGCCATCAAGGTGGTGGATGTCGACCAGACCCTGGCCGACCTTGCCGCCGCCACGGGCCTGACCTTCGACGAGGTCGCCGCGTGAGCCGGCCGGGCAAGATCGGCGCGGCCGCCGCGCTGGCGAAGCTTCCCGGCTGGAACGCCCTGGGGGCCGACCGCGACGCCATCACCCGGACCTACCTGTTCCCGGACTTCAACACCGCCTTCGGCTTCATGGCCCGGGTTTCGCTGATGGCCGAGAAGCTGGATCACCATCCGGAGTGGTTCAATGTCTACAACCGCGTCGAGGTGACTCTGGCGACCCACGACGCTGACGGCGTCACCGAACTGGATGTGACGCTCGCCAGCTTCATGGACGAGGCCGCCCACCACGCGGGCCTGAAGAACTAGTTCACCAGGATGGTGCCCAGCAGCAGCTTGCCACCGGGCCGGCCCAGAACCCGATCGGTCTCGCGCTGCAGTTCGCGGGCGATGAAGTCGGCATTGGGGGCGTTGGCGGGGTCGAGGCCCGAGGCGTAGATCTGCAGGGCCTGGACGAAGCCAGCCCGGAAACGCGGCACGAGCAGGTCAGCCTTGGCGCGCAGGTCGGCGTCGGGAAGGTCGATGCCGGTCTCGACGGTGAGCACGCCGCGCCGTCCGTCAACCCGCATGATGGTGGCCGTCAGGGTCGGAAGCTGCAGGTAGGAAAGCCCGCCCCCCTTCTTCTTCTCGGTCTTCTCCCCGCCTCCCGACGCTTGGGCGGCCACCGGCAGGGCGGCGGCGAGGGCGGCGAGACTCATCAGGCGGCGACGATCCATAACGTGACGGTGTGCCGCATTATGGTTAGCGGTCTCTTTACGCGCGGCGGCCGACAGTGCGGCGAAGATTCGCATGACCGATCACCGAGGTGGTCAATTCCTCGTCGCCCGCTCTTGTAGGAGCACGCCCTTGGGCCGCTTTGCGCCAACCTCTCTCGACCTCGACGGCAAGGTGATCCTGGTCACCGGCGGCACGGGGTCCTTCGGCAAACGCTTCATCGAGACCGTCCTGCTGCGGGCCAAGCCGCGCAAACTCATCGTCTATTCCCGCGACGAGCTGAAGCAGAGCGAGATGCAGACCGACCTGGCCGAGAAGTTCCCGGCCGACCAACTCACCTGCATGCGCTTTTTCCTGGGCGACGTGCGCGACCGCGAGCGCCTGACCCTCGCCCTGCGCGGCGTCGACATCGTGATCCATGCCGCGGCCCTGAAACAGGTGCCGGCGGCGGAATACAATCCCTCGGAGTGCATCCACACCAATATCATGGGCGCGGAGAACGTGGTCTGGGCCTGTCTGGCCAACCGGGTGCAGCGGGTGATCGCGCTCTCCACCGACAAGGCCTGCAACCCGGCCAACCTTTACGGCGCCACCAAGCTGGCCTCGGACAAGACCTTCGTGGCGGCCAACAACCTGTCGGGCGACATCGGCGCCAAGTTCTCGGTGGTCCGCTACGGCAATGTGGTTGGCTCGCGGGGCTCGGTCGCGCCGGTCTTCCAGCGGCTGCTGGCGCGGGGCGCGACGGAGCTGCCGATCACCGATCCGCGCATGACCCGGTTCTGGATCACCCTGAACCAGGGCGTCGACTTCGTGCTTTCGTCCCTGTCGCTGATGCGCGGCGGGGAGATCTTCGTGCCCAAGATTCCTTCGATGAAGATGACGGCCCTGGCCGAAGCCATGGCGCCGGGCGTGCCCATCAAGGTGATCGGCATCCGGCCGGGCGAGAAGCTGCACGAGATGATGATCTCGGTGGATGATGCGCGGACCACCGTAGACCTCGGCGACCGCTACGCCATCGAGCCGGCCTTCGTGGAGTATACCCGCGAGAGCTACGCCAAGACCCATCCCCTGACGCCGGACGGTTTCTCCTACGCCAGCGACACCAATGACGAATGGCTGAGCGGCGAGGGGCTCATGGCGTTGATCAACGATCCCGCCCCGGCGGCCCCGCCCATGCGCCGGAGGCTGACCGACTGATGACGGGGTCTGCGCTCCCCTACGGCCGCCAGACCATCGAGGACGACGACATCGCCGCCGTCGCCGAGGCCCTGCGTGGCGACTTCCTGACCACCGGCCCCCTGGTGGAGGCGTTCGAGTCCGCCTTCGCCGACAAGGTCGGTGCGCGCCACGCCGTGGCCTGCGCCAACGGCACGGCGGCCCTGCACCTGGCCATGCTGGCCCTGGACGTGCAGCCCGGCGAGGTCTGCATCGCCCCCTCCATCACCTTTCTCGCCACCGCCAACTGCGCCCGCTATGTCGGCGCCGAGGTGGTGTTCGCCGACGTCGATCCTCTGACCGGACTGATGACGCCAGACACCTTGGCCGAGGCGATCAGCCGGGTCGGGGATCGCCGGCTGCGCGCCGTCCTGCCGGTTCACCTGCGCGGCGACACCGCCGAGCTGCCGGCCCTGGCCGCGTTGGCGCGGGACGCCGGAGCGGTGCTGGTGGAGGACGCTCCCCATGCCCTGGGCTCCACCATGACCTTCGGCAATACAGCCGAGCGGGTGGGCGACGGGCGCCACGCGGCCATGGCCACCTTCTCCTTCCACCCGGTCAAGACCATCGCCACCGGCGAGGGCGGCATGGTCACCACCAATGACGACGCCCTGGCCCAGCGCCTGAAGACCCTGCGCAGCCACGGCATGATGCGCCCGGCGGAGGCCGATCCCTGGATCTACGAGATGGCCGAGCCGGGCTTCAACTACCGCCTGCCAGACATCCTCTGCGCGCTGGGCCTCTCGCAACTCGCCAAGCTCGACCGGTTCGCCGCCCGACGCAGGGCCTTGGCCGCCCGCTACCTGGAAGCCTTGAAACCGCTGGCCCCCCTGGTGACGCCCGCCGCCCGGCCCGACTGGAGCGACCCGGTCCTGCATCTGATGGTGGCCCTGATCGACTTTCCGGCGACCGGCAAGACCCGACGCCAGGTGGTGGACGGGTTGAAGGCGCGCGGGGTGGGAACCCAGGTCCACTACATCCCCGTCCACAGCCAACCCTATTACCGCGAACGATACGGGCCGCTCAGCCTGCCGGGCGCGCAGGCCTGGTACGAGACCTGCCTCTCCCTGCCGTTCTATCCCGGCATGGCCGACGAGGATGTGGATCGGGTCGTGGCCGGCCTGAAAGCGACCCTGAACCTCTAGGCGGCCGCGGCGACGGCGGTCATGGCCTGCAGCAGTTCGCGGACCTGGCCCATGCGTTCCGGGGCTCTGGCCAGTTCTGCGCGGGTGTCGTCACGGCGGACCAGTTTCAAGGCCTCGGCGCGGGCGCGGTCGGCGGTGGGGCCGGTCGGCGCGGTGTCACCAATGGCCATGCGCAACAGGATCATCAGCCGCTGGACAGGACCCTGGGACGACTTGGCGACGATGGAGACGATCTTGGAATCGGCCTCCACCAGGCCGCCGACATCGCCGATCTTGGCCTGAATCGGGCCGTAGTCCTCCGCCGCCAGGCCGGCGCGGGCCGCCTGTTTCTGCAGCTTGGCCAGGACTTCCAGTTTCACGGCGGGGCTGTCGGAGCTGAGCCGGAATTCCTTCTCGAAGCGCATCCCGCTGACATTGGCCGAGAGGTAGCGGCCGGCCTGGCGCTTGTTGGCCGCGCCGATGACGTTTTCCACCAGCCACATCAGGGCCTCGACCTCCTGGCGGGAGGTCTGGTTGGTTCCCAGATAGGATTCGACGAAATCGCCGGTGACCAACATCCGTGAACGGGTGACGAAGGCCTCCTGCACGTCGTCCAGGGAGATCATTGTCCCGGCCGCGCAGGTCAACGCCATGGCCAGCGCCCGCATGACCGCGATCTCGCCGGCGGCGTCGCCGGGACGCAGGCGGCGGGGGCCGGTGAGTTCGCGGACCACCCGCTTGGCGATGGCCAGGCGCACGGCGCCGAAGTCCTCGGTGGAGAGCCACTTGGCCAGGCGCTCGGCGGTGTCCGACAGCGGCGGCATCATCCGCTGCACCGACGGCTCGATGCGCATCAGGGCCTCAACCGGATCGCAGGCCACCAGCCGGGTCATGGCCGCCAGGCGCGCGCCCAGGTCCAGGTCCTTGCCGATGATGTCGTCGAGGCCGGATTTCGAGCCGAGGATCTCGGCCAGGGGCTGTTCGATGACCGCCAGGGCCAGGCCGCGCGGCGGGCCGGCCGGGGGCGCGGAATCGGCCAGGTCCAGCAGGCGGGTGACCTTCTCGGTCCAGCTGCGCGCGGGCGCGATGGAGACCGCCACACCGGCGCCTAGCAGGTAGGCGCGCTCCGGGTGCTGGGCCACGCGCTCGGCGGCGCGGGCGAAGCCTTCCTTGTCGAGATTGGGCAGGTCGCCCTTGCGGGCGTCCTTGAGCAGCCGCTCGATGGCGCGCTCCACCAGGCTCTGAAACACCCGGATCAGCTCATGGACAGATAGGCCCCGGGCCTGGGCCTCGGGAATGGCCAGCTTCTGGATGGCGTGCTGCAGGTCGGTGCCGGAGGCTTCGAGCTCCTCCACCAGGTCGGCGCGGTGCAGCAGTTCGAAGGGGGTCGCGCCCTTGCGCTCCAGGAAGCCCTCCAGCAGACGGCCGATCCGGTCGCGGGCGTGGATGGTGTAGAGGTCCTGCGGGCTGACGCAGAGCGGATCGTTGTCTTCCTTGACCTTGGACTTCTTCGGCGGCTCGGCGTTGCCGAGGTTGAGGATGCCCACCGACTGGAATTCGCGGGTCTCGGCGTCGAGAGTTTCCTTGGTGACGCGGACCGCGGCCACCTTGCCCTCTTTCATCATGTCGTTGGCGGTCGCCAGCGCCGTGGCGCGGTTCTCCGTGGCGAGATCGAGCGCCCAGCCACTGCTGGGCGTCTTCTTGCTGAAGACCTCGTAATGAACCTGTGCGCCGGTCATCGTTCCCCCAAGAGAGAACAGTGTGACGCAACAACCCTAAAAACAGTTTACTGCGACGATTGGGCGCCCGTGGCCCTCTGACGCGTTACCTGCGCCGGAGCTTCTCCGCATGCCTGCCCCATTGAGGCCACGCTGAGGGGCGACTAGCTTCACCGACGCACTCGCAAGGAAATCATCCCCGATCATGGCCAAGATCACCCTGGTGGACGACGACGAAAACATCGTCACGTCGGTCAGCCTCGCCCTCGAAAGCCACGGCCATACCGTGAAGGCGTATTTTGACGGCGCGGCGGGTCTCGCTGCGCTGGAAAACGATCCGCCGGACCTCGCCATCCTCGACGTGAAGATGCCCCGCATGGACGGCATGGAGGTGCTGCGCCGCCTGCGCCGGACATCGGACCTGCCGGTGA